>CAYNOL010000167.1:0-7044 GCA_964398825.1 uncultured Ardenticatenaceae bacterium | reverse complement strand
CCGACGCCGCCCGACGACAACGGCGTCATCACCCTCGACCTCGACGTGGCCGAGGAGTCGATCCAGCGCCGGGCCGTGCTCTATGACAAGGACGGTGACGTCCATTACGACACCATCTCCGCCTTCATCAAGAGCTTGCGCGGCTCCGACACCGACGCCGCGCTCTATTGGATGGCCAAAATGGTCTACGCCGGCGAAGACCCACGCTTCATCTTCCGGCGCATGGCGATCTTCGCCGGAGAAGACGTGGGCATGGCTGACCCGCAGGCGATGGGGATCGTCGTCAACTGCTGGGAGACATTCGAGCGCATCGGCATGCCCGAGGGGCGCTATCCGCTGGCGCTGGCGGCCATCTATCTGGCGACAGCCCCCAAGTCGAACTCGGCCTTCGCCTTCTTCGACGCGCTGGGCGTGGTGGAAAAAGAGCGCGAGGCCGACGTGCCCAACCACCTGAAGGACGGCAGCCGGGACAAAGAAGGCTTCGGCCACGGCGAGGGATACCTCTATCCCCACGCCTACCGCAACCATTGGGTGGCCCAGCAATATCTGCCCGACACGCTGCAGGGCAAGGTGTTCTACCAACCCGGCGAGCTCGGCTACGAGCGGGCCATTCGCGACGACGTGGCCCGGCGGCGCGAGGCGCAGTTGGCGGCGATGGTCGAGGGGGAAGCGGGCGCCGCGCCGGGCCACCTGGAAGTGCTGACCACCAGCCCCACCAACCGCTCCCGCGACGCCTGGCTGCAGCGCGCCATCGCCGGCAGCGGCCGGCAGCTCGGCGGGCTGCGCGACCGGCTGTTCGACATGGCCGCCGTGCAGCGCCACCACCTCGTGCTGGACGCCAACGCCGGCAGTGGCTTACTGACGTGGGAGGCAGTGCGGCGCGCGCCGGAAGGGGGCGTGTGGGCGCTGGCGGCCGACGAAGCGGCGGGCGAGGCGCTGCGCCAGCAGGCCGCCCGTCTGCCCGAGGTGGAGCGACCGGCCGTACTCATCGGCACGCCGGCCGAACTGACCTATCTACTGGCCTTGCGCGGCGAGGGAGATGTGCGCTTCGACGTCATCCTCGGCCGCAATCTGCGCTCCGCCATGCAACCGGGCGAGTTCGTCGAGATCTGCCAAGCGCTGGCCGGCCACTTGCTGCCCGGCGGACGGCTCGTCTTCTCCCAGAACATCCCCCACCACACCCAACGTCTCTACGCCCTGCTCGAATGGGGGCGCGACAAGAAGCTGCGCGACAAGGTGACAGCCGCCGAGGAGCGCATCTACACCGACGCGGCCGACCCGCTGGTCAACTGGGATGAGCGCGACCTGGCCGCGGCACTGGAGGCGGCCGGGTTGGGCAACGTGCGCGTGACCGTCGAGGAAGCGGCCGAGGAGCGGCTCATCACTGCCGCCCACCTCGACCGCTGGTTTGGCGCAACCACGGCGGCCGACGGGCGGCCGAGCTACCGCGAACGACTGCTGGCCGGTGGGCTGAGCGAGGACGAGGCGGCGAAGGTGGAGAAGATGCTTCGCAATCAGCTACTCGATCGAGCCGTGGGTTGGGCGTCGCGGTTGGCTTATGTGCGGGCGGAGAGGGCTGAGGACAAGTAAAGGGTGTTGCCAATAGGCACACAATGTGATAATTTATGTTTGATAATTACTATTGGAACGAAGAAAAGAGTGAGCTTCTGAAGAAGAAGCGTGGTATTTCTTTTAAGGAAGTTGTCACCCACATTCTGCAAGGCGATTTACTCCTGATTAAAGAGCACCCGAATCAGGAAAAGTACCCCGGCCAGAAGATGTTTGTCGTCCGTATAGATAATTACGTCTATCTGGTGCCATTTGTACAAGAGGGCAATGATGTGTTTCTGAAGACGATCTTCGCCAGCAGGAAAGAAACGCACAAGTATCTGAGGAGATCAGACAAATGACAGAGGACGAAGACGACAAAGTTTTCAACGTCGAGCTTGACGAAGAAGAGCGCGAACTTCTTGAATCTTATGAAAGAGGCGAATGGGTTCCAGTCCCCAACATGGAAGCCGAAATCGCCAGAGCTCAGGAGGCCGCGCGGAACTTTTTCCGCAAGGACCGCCGCGTCAACATCCGTCTCGCCAATCGCGACATACTGGCCCTGCAGGAAATGGCGTTGGAAGACGGCATCCCCTACCAGACGTTGATGTCGAGCATCCTGCACAAGTACGTCACCGGCCGCCTTGTGGAACGCCCCCGGAAGACGCCGCGCGCAATGGAGCACGCCTTGCGCGAGACGGACGAACCCTACGACGCTTCCGAGTAGAATCACCCCATGCCCCACTATCGCGCCGTCAAGACGTGGCCAGTCCACTACCCCGACCCCATTCGCGGCGCGGCCGGCGACCGGCTGGCTCTCGGCCGCCGCGACGACGAGTTCCCCGGCTGGGTCTGGGCCACAGCCGCCGACGGCCGCGCCGGCTGGGTGCCGGAGATCTGGCTGCGCGTCGAGGGGGAGCATGGCGTGCTGCTGCGCGATTACACCGCCGCCGAGCTACCGCTGGAGCCGGGCGACGTGGTGAGCGGCGAGTTGGCCGAGGGGGGTTGGCTGTGGGCCATGACGGCCGCCGGTCAACAGGGCTGGGCGCCGCTTGCTCATCTGGAACAATGCGACAGCGCAACCTCGTCCGGTTAACGGCTTTCAGCTACTTGTCCCACCGCTTCATCAAACAGGCTTAACGTCTCGGCCGGGAGTTCATCCATGAACGCCTCTGTCAACGTGTGAAGTGCCTCACCCCGTAGCAAGGAACCATTCTCCAACATGTAGAGATGTTCCTGCGACAGCAAACGGCCGCTGGCCTCATCAAACGTATAGATCGTCCTCACTCCCACCGCTGCCTTGTCGGGGAAGTCGACCAAAACAAGGGGCGAATCGTAGCGTTGCTCACTGATGAGGGTGTATCGTCCGTCCACTGAATACGCCTGCCAACTGACATTTGACCAGCTGCGCTCTTTCTCGAGCGCGCTGAACGTCACCACACTCGTCAAAAACGGCTCATCAACCCAAACGGTGTTGTTGTACTGCTTGCGCCGGTAGGCATCGGGGCCTCTCAAGGTTAGATTGAGCCAGTTGCCGTCAACGAGAAGCGATTGCTGGTGGATCGCTCCATTTGGATCGGTTACGATGCTCATTCCTTCGATGTACGCGCCTGTTTCATCGACATGGTACCACGTCTCGAACGTAGGGTTCTGAGGAACCAGCGAGGCCGCTGGTATCATCTCATCCGTCGCTCGCGAATAGTAGTCACCTTCGGACGGCTTCGGGCGGGTCATCACTTGGGCGATGTGGAGCCAACCCTCGCGGCCGAACAGCGCTTCTTCCTGCCGACGGGCGAACTCGGCAACGCGGGTGAGGATGACGTCCATATCAGTTAGAGGGTTCTCAACGGTCCCAACCTGGGCGACGGGCGGCTCGTTCCGGGATACAGGTTGAGCGGCGTCGGCGCTACCGGCCGGAGCCGATTCGACAACGGGCGGTGGGCGAAGCGGGGCGCTCTCGGCGGCCGACGCTGCTTCGGCGAATGGGACATCGGCCCGCGATGGCGAAAACCACGCGAACCACGCCCCCGCCAGCACGAAGATCATCGCCAAAATACCGATCAGCGCGTATCGAACATTACTTGGCATGACATCCACCTCCAGCGGCATTCTATCCCCCCCCCCCGAAAATGGGCCATGATTACCTTATCAGGTTTTTATAATGCATTAAGAAACGGCACCGATGTAATGCCAAGAGTAATGTTCGGCCGTTACGATCGCGGTGACGATGACACCTATCGACTTTCAACAAGAGGCGACAGGCCTCTATGACGAAATGGTTCGCGTGCGGCGCGACCTGCACCGTCACCCCGAACTGGGCTTCCAGGAGTCGCGCACGGCCGCGCTCGTGGCCGAGACGCTGACCGGGTTGGGGCTGGAAGTGCAGACCAGCGTCGGCCAGACCGGCGTGGTGGCCCTGCTGGAAGGGGCCCGCCCCGGCCCCACCGTTCTGCTGCGCTTCGATATGGACGCGCTGCCCATCCAGGAAGAGAGCGACCACGACTACGTCTCGCTCAACCCCGGCGTCATGCACGCCTGCGGCCACGACGGCCATGTGGCCATGGGGCTAGGGCTGGCGCGCATCTTCGCCGCCCACCAGGAGCGCATGGCCGGCGCGCTGAAGTTCCTCTTCCAGCCGGCCGAGGAAGGGTTGGGCGGCGCGCTGGCGGTGATGGCCAGCGGCGCGCTGGAGAACCCGCGCCCCGACGTGGCTCTGGCGATGCACCTCTGGTCGCCGGTCAACCTGGGGCAGGCGCGCGTCGTCGAGGGGCCGGCGATGGCCTCGTCCAGCGTGTTCACCATCACCGTCGAGGGGCGCGGCGGGCATGGCGCGGCCCCCCACCTGGCGACGGACCCCATCCTGGCCGCGGCGCAGATCGTCGTCGCTCTGCAAAGCATCGTCAGCCGCAACGTCAACCCCCACGACAGCGTCGTCGTCTCCATCGGCGAGTTCTCGTCGGGCACGACGTTCAACGTCATCCCCGAGCGCGCCGTGTTGAAGGGCACCGTCCGCAGCTACAACACGTCGTCCCACCGCATGGTCTACCGGCGGATTTTGGAGATGGCCACCCACGTGGCGACGGCCTACGGCTGTCGGGCGTCGATGGAGACGGTGGCTATTGTCGCCGCCGTCAACAACGCGCCGGAGCCGACGGCCATGGTGCGCGCCGCGGCCGAGCACGTGCTGGGCGCGGCCAACATCCTGGAGCACCGCACAATGGCCGCCGAGGACATGGGCTTCATCCTGGAAGAGGTTCCCGGCTGCTACTTCTTCGTCGGCTGCAGCAACGGGAACCCGGCCACCCACTACCCCCACCACCACCCGCGCTTCGACTTCGATGAACGGGCCATGGTCAACGGCGTCGCCATCATGGCCGAGGCGGCGGCTCGGTACTTAATCTTTTAACCACGGATTTTCACGGATTGGACGGATTTATACGGATAAGAAAAAAATCCGTTTTTATCCGTTTCATCCGTGTGAATCCGTGTTAAAAATATTACTCTTCTACGATCTGGAATCGGTGTCGGGCGGTGGCGCGGTGGCCGGCGGCGTCGTAGACGGTGACGGCCAGCGTGAACGAGTCCCCCACCCGCTCGCCGTCCACCGGCCGGACGAAGATCTGATCCACCTGGCGGAACGGGTTGATGTCGTCGCTGCCGAAGTCGGGGATGCTCCACTCAACGCGGACGGCCTCGTCGCTGAGGATGGTGAAGTAAGTCTCCTCGTTCAGCGGCGCTTCGGCGGGGCCTTCGATCTCAACCGCGAGTTGAGGCGCGGCCGTGGCGGTAGGGGGCGGCGGCGTGGCGCGGGAAGCCTGAAACTGGATCAGCCCAAAGATACCGGCGATGAGCGCGGTCAGCAGCGTGGCTGCCGCGCCGATGAGGGCGACCAATATCTGGGGGTTTATTTCGCCATCGGCATTGCGCAGGGGTTTCACTGCCGGCCGCCTCCTTGCCCGTCGCGCCTCGATCTTGGGCACGATAGGGGCGTAGTATAGGGAGACGGCCGTGGGGTGTCAAATCGCTTCCTTGAACTCGTGCGGGCGCTATTCAGTCGATTCGCGCCTGAAAACGATCTCGCCCCCTTCATAGGTAATGATCCATTCATCGCCGTCGATGCGTTGAGATGCCCACGACGCAAGAGACTCAGCGAACGCGTCCTCCAGATCCATAGCTTCTTCACCGCCTGGTGAATCTCCACAGTACATGAGACGATGCACGATTACCCCTTCGAGAACCGGCATCCCGTCTCGGAGCTTATACCCAACACTCACGGGATTACAGCCAGCACCAAATGCAATACCTCCGTCCTGAGTGATTGGAAAACGGCTGTCATAGAACGTCAGGGTTGGCGTAATCGTTTCCGGAATGGGCAACGGCTCACCGTCTATAGTGAAACGAATCAATGTCCACGGGGTGTCGTCGATGCTCGGGCTGTCGGCTGTTTCACCTGAAGTACAACACGTTGCCAGCAGCAGGATGACAAAAAGACCGCTTAGTCGCCGAATTATACGGGCAGATGTATCCATACGACTTTCTCGTCCACGAAGCCTAGATGGCTCGTGTAATGATCTATCATGCCCTCGTACAACTCTGACACACTATCGGGGCTTGTGGCGCACATCGGAATCTGCCGCATAATTATACCATGACCGCAATCGATCCTTCCGCGCCTCGTGTCGTCTGCTTGGCCGGCGGCGTCGGCGGAGCCAAGCTGGCCGATGGCCTGGCCCGCGCGCTGCCGCCGCAGAACCTGACCGTCGTCGTCAACACCGGCGACGACTTCCGCCACCTGGGGCTGACCATCTGCCCCGATCTCGACACCGTCATGTACACGCTGGGCGGCGTGGACAACCCGGAGACGGGCTGGGGGCGGGTCGGGGAGAGCTGGCGGGCCATCGGCGAGGTCGGCCGCCTGGGCGGGCCGGACTGGTTCAACCT
This sequence comes from uncultured Ardenticatenaceae bacterium, assembly GCA_964398825.1. Taxonomy (GTDB): domain Bacteria; phylum Chloroflexota; class Anaerolineae; order Promineifilales; family Promineifilaceae; genus Promineifilum. The sequence continues at coordinate 555 of CAYNOL010000167.1, read as the reverse complement.
GGGCGATCTCGACCTGGCGACGCACCTCTCCCGCGCCCACTGGCTCGACGCCGGAGAGACGCTGACGGCCGTCACCAGAAGGCTATGCGTAGGGTTCGGCATCGTCCCGGCCGTCCTGCCCATGAGCGACCAGCCCGCTCCGACGCTCATCGAGACGGATAACGGTGACATACTGCCCTTCCAGGAGTGGTTCGTCCGCGAGCGGTGGCAGCCGGCCGTGCGCCGGGTCGTCCTGCCCGAGGACGCGCGCGCCACGACGGCCGTCATCCGCGCGCTGGAAGCGGCCGATCTGGTCCTCATCGCCCCGTCGAACCCGTTCGTCAGCATCGACCCCATCCTCAACGTCTACCCCATCCGGGCGCTGCTAGAAGACGTGCCGTCGGCCGTCATCGCCGTCTCGCCCATCATCGCCGGGCGAGCGGTGAAGGGGCCGGCGGCCAAGATGATGGCCGAACGGGGGATGGACGTGTCGGCCGCGGCCGTCGCCGCCTACTACGGCCATCTGATCGACGGCTTTGTCTACGACGCGCAGGACGAAGGCATGGCCGCCGAGGA
>CAYNOL010000166.1:0-7121 GCA_964398825.1 uncultured Ardenticatenaceae bacterium | reverse complement strand
GGCGGCGTTGGCGGGGTCGAGCATCATACGGCCGCCGGTGGCGATGACCAGCCCGCGCCGCCCGGCCAGATCCTCGGCCACGCCCGCTTCCAGTTCGCGGAAGCGGGTTTCGCCGTCCTCGTTGAAGATGTCGGCGATGGCGCGGCCGTCGCGGGCGGCGATGAGATCGTCGGTATCGACGAACTCGCGCCCCAGCCGCGCGGCCAGCAGGCGGCCCGTCGTCGTCTTGCCCGTGCCCATGAAGCCGGTCAGGATGATGTTGTCGTCGGCCATTGGCTCATTATCCCCTAATTTGCCGCCGCGCGGGTAGTAATAGCCTGACTTTCAGCCTGTCGGGGCGTCGGCCGGCGAAGAGTGCCACCGCTCGCTGAGCCTGCATGGAACCAAACGCCAACCCCCGGCGTCTAAACAACAGGTTCACAAAACCGAAAGGAGAAAGAGAAATGTCTACGAAGAAGAATATTATCGCAGTTTTGTTTGTGCTCGTTTTGGGCATGGCGCTGGCGGCCTGCAACGGCGCGATGACCACTCAGGCGGCGACCACGCCCGGCCAGCAGGTGACCGCCTCGGCCGTCCCCGGCGGCATCACCGTCGTCGGTCAGGGCACGTCGTTCGGCCAGCCCGACCAGGCCACGGTTATCGTCGGCGTCGATACCTTCGCCCCCACGGTGGCGGAGGCCACGGCGCAGAACCAGACGACGCTCGACAGCGTCATGGCAGCGCTCGAGGCGGCCGGCATCGCGCCCGAGGATATCCAGACGACCAACTACTCCCTCTACGCCGAGCAGATCTACGGCGACCGGGGGCCGGAAGGGATCGCCGGGTATCGCGTCAGCAACCAGGTGAACGTCAAGATCCGCGACATCAGCGCGGTGGGTGACGTGCTGGCGGCCGTGACCGAGGCCTGAGCCAACGCCATCTACGGCGTCAACTTCTCCGTGGCCGACCCGGCCGCGCTGGAGGCTGAGGCCCGCGCCGCCGCGATGGAAGACGCCCGCAAGCGCGCCGAGTCGCTGGCCGAGTTGGGTGGTGTGTCCATCGGTGACATCATCGTCATCAGCGAAGTCGTCGGCTCCCCGGTCATGCCCCTGGGCATGGGCGGCGGCATGGCCATGGAGCAGGCCGCCTCGGCCCCCGGCATCTCGCCCGGACAGTTGAGCTATCAGGTGAATGTGCAGGTTACTTACGGTATTCAGTAACCAGTAGGTCAGTAGATCAGTAGATCAGTAGGTCAGTCTCCGCGCACGGAGACTGACCTACTGTTGTTTTCACTGACCTACTGACCCACTCACCTACTGAACACTGCTTACTCCCCAACTGTAAGCCCCGCCACCAACAGATAAAGCGCCGTCAGCAACTCCGCCTTGCCCGTCTTGGCGTCGACGTCGATCTCCAGCAGGCGGCGGTAGATCTGTTCCAGTTGGGCCAGCGAGAAGTTGCGCGCCTGGCGAACGAGCTTGTCGGCTACGAACGGCCGCAGCTTCAACTGCTCGGCCACGCCCGCCGCCCGCTCCCCCTCGTCCAGCAGATAGCGCGTCTGCAGCAGCAGCCGGAATTGGCGGATGAACATCGAAAAGAGGTAGAACGGCTCGGCCCCCTCGTTGATCTTGTCCTGGAACAGTTCGGCCGCGCGGTTGGCCTGTCGACCGCCCAGCGCGTCGACCAGCTCGAAGATGGTGTCCTCGGCCGCGTAGGGGGACAGCAGCGCCACGTCATCGGCGCCGATGGCTGCCTCGCTTCCTTTATAGAGCACCAGCTTCTCGATCTCGTTGGTCAGCGCCAGCAGATCGCCGCCGACATTGGTGGCCAGCAGCCCGGCCGCCTGGGGAGTGATTTGGCCGCCGCGCTCCTCCACGGTGGCGCGCACCCACCGCTCCAGCTCTCCCCCCTGCGGCACGTCGAACCGCTTCACGAAGCCGATCTTGTCCCTGTTGGCCAGCCGGATGATGCGGTGGTTATCGGGCAAGGCTTGCGACTCCAGGAAGATAAGCCGCGTCGTCTGGGGCAGGTTGGGCAGATACGCCTCCAGCTTTTCCATGAACGTCTTGTCGGGGCCGGTGGTGAACAGGTCGTGGACGATGACGACGCGCACGCGAGCCAGGAAGGGCATAGCGTCGCACGCGCCTTGCAGCTCGGCTAAGGTGACGCGGCCGTCCAGTCGCGTCGTGTTCAGCGACAGCATGTCCGCGTCCCCTTCCTTCGCCAGCAGCGAGGCCAGCGTCTCCCGTTGGGAGTAGGTGTCCTGGCCGTGGAAAAGGTGGAACATGGGAGTGACGAGTTACGAGTGGAGAGGAGATTGGGAGATTGGAAGACCGTGGTAAGTAATCAGTAGGTCAGTAATCAGTAGGTCAGTGGGTCAGTTTTATCCTCTGCTCTCTTTCTCCCTTTCTCCCTTTCCCCCGCTGCCGGCGCTCATCCCCCGCCCACGGTGCGCACGAAGTACGACTTGGCGCGCAGGTCGGGGTTGCCGCCGGTCAGGAGCAGGTGGAAGAGGCGGGTGATGGGCGACGGGGGAACAGGCCGCACGGACGCGACTTGCAAGTCGCGCAGATCGCCGTCGACGGTGTAGCGCTCCTGCAGGTGGACGCCCAACGGCCGCCCGACGATGAGCGCGCCGACGACGGCCACCATGGCCCCCGGCAGCGCATTGAGGACGGACAGCGGCCGCACGCGCCCGGCGTTCGGCTCGCGCCAGTTCTCGACGGCCAGCACCACCTGGGCGGCCATCGTCGCCAGCGCGGCCGTCGTCACCAGCACTGTGCCGCAGTTGGGGTGCACGGCCAGATGACGCTCCCCGGCGTTGAGGCGGCGGTGGGCCTCGGCCACGGCCGCGCTCACTTCGGCCTCGGTCACGTCGCCGTAGATGTTCAGGTGGAAGCCCCGGTGGTCGGAGTTGCCCTGGGCGCTGAAGCGCTTGCCGCTCTCCGACAGAACGTGGATCGTGGCGTGCTCCAGGCCGTGGTTGCGTCTGATGCGGGAGATGAGGTTGCTCATTGGCTAAAGGCTATCATAACGTCATGCACAATACAACCGGCCTTCGCCGGGTCCGTATCGAAAAAGAGACCGGTTTCCAACATACAATCTGTCGAAAACCGGTCTCTGTTTATTGGATAAGTTTTACTTTTGAGTGTGACTACCCAACCAACTTCGCATCCAAATTGATCTCTTCCACGGCCGCCAGCGCCTTCGAGACGGGGCACTTCTCCTTGGCTTCCCGGGCGTAGTTCTGGAACGCCTCTTCATCGAGGCCGGGCGCTTCCACTTCCACGTCGAGATCGATGCGGGTGATCGTCGGCCCGTCGCCCAGGTGGACCGAGGCGCGGGTGCTGATGCGTGTCGGGGTGATCTTGTTGCGGGTCAGCACGGCCGACAGGAACATCGCATAGCAGCCGGCATGAGCCGCGCCGATCAGCTCTTCGGGGTTCAAGCCGCCGCCGTCGGCAAAGCGGTCGGCCCAGGTGTAGGGGCCTTCGAGGTTGCCACTCTCCACCTTCAGATGGCCGCTGCCATCCTTCAACGTTCCTTCCCACTGTGCGTCTGCATAATGAATAGCCATAGCATTACTCTCCTCTTGTGCTAATTGGTTCGTTCAGCCAAAGTGCTGATGTGTACTCTGTTTTTCAGGGGCCTGCGGGCTGGTTTGTATCTCCGGGGAAGCCGCCACAGAGGGGAGTTTAGTAAATTTTTGTCTGTGATGCCACAGGTGCCGCCGCCCTTCCGCCGATAATCGGCCGTTTCGTCGCCCGCAGGTAAGGTATTGGCTAATATTTGTGATAAATTTCACAACTTTTCGTAAGATATTGTCGGAGCGAGACGTCGAGGAGTTAAGCAACCCGTTAGATATTGACGCTGCTCAATTCATTATGGGTGCTTTGGCGTTATCGTGTAAAGAGAAGAAATTGAACACGGACGGGACACGGATTAAACGGATTAATATAAATCGTTTGAAATATCGGGGGAATCAAGGAAGCTGAAATGAACGGAAAGCGGAAAGAACAGATCATCATCGTCGGCGGTGGGTTCGGCGGGCTGTACGCCACCAAGGCGATGAAAAACGCGCCGGCCGAGGTGACACTCATCGACCGACGCAACTTCCACCTCTTCCAGCCGTTGCTCTACCAGGTGGCCACCGGCGGCCTGTCGCCCGAGGACATCGCCTCGCCGTTGCGCGTGTCGCTGAAAGATCAGAAGAACGCCCGGTTTCTGACCGGCCAGGTCATTGACATCGATCCCGAGCGCAAGGTGGTCATCCTGGAAGACGGAGAGGAGCTGCCCTACGATGCCCTGGTGATCGCCACCGGCTCGCGCCACCATTACTTCGGCCGCGACGCCGAATGGGAGCCGCGCGCGCCCGGCCTCAAGACGGTGGAAGATGCCATCAAGATTCGCCGGCAGGTGTTGCTGGCCTTCGAAGCGGCCGAGCGCGAGACCGACCCCGAGCGCCGCCGCGCGTTGCTGACCTTCGTCATCGTCGGCGGCGGGCCGACGGGCGTCGAGCTGGCCGGGGCGCTGGGCGAGCTGGCCCGCCACACGATGCGCGAGGAGTTCCGCGCCATCGACACGGCCGACGCCCGCATCTACCTCGTTGAGGGGCTGGATCGCATCCTGTCGACCTATCCCGAGGATTTGTCAACCACGGCCGCCAAGTCGCTGGAAGGGTTGGGCGTCACGGTGAAGACCAACACGCTGGTGACCGAAATCGCCGACGACTACGTGCTGCTGGAAGACACGCAGACGGGCGAGAAAACGCTGCTGCCCGCCTTCACTGTGCTGTGGGGCGCGGGGGTGAAGGCGACGCCGATGAGCGAGGTGCTGGCCCACCGCACGGGCGTCGAGGTAGACCGGATCGGCCGCATCATGGTGCAACCCGATCTGACCATTGCCAACCACCCCGACATCTTCGTCATCGGTGACCTGGCCCACTACGCCCACCAGACGGGCGAGCCGCTGCCGGGCGTGGCCCAGGTGGCGATGCAAATGGGCAAGCACGTGGCCGACGTCTTGCGCCGCCGCCGCTTCAACAAGGCCGTTCATCCCTTCCGATATAAGGACAAGGGGATGCTGGCCGTCATCGGCCGCAACAAGGCTGTGGCCGACATCGGCAATCTCCACTTCGCCGGCTTCCCCGCCTGGCTCGTCTGGGTCTTCGTCCACATCAACTTCCTGATCGAGTTCGACAACAAGCTAAAGGTGATGACCCAGTGGGGCTGGAACTACCTGACCCGGCGACAAGGGGCGCGCCTCATCACGGGCGAGGCCGCCCCGGTGTGGATGCAGCTGCCTGTCGAGCGCATTGACGAGGGAACCCGGATGCGGTTGGAGACGGCCGCTGCCCCAGACGAATAGCGCGAAAGGGAGCGGGCAACATGCCCGCTCCCTTTATCGTTTGGCCGTCTCCGCTTCGGGCAGCGCCGCGCCCGGCCGCTCGATCGGCTCGCCCGGCTCGACAACCATGCCGCCGCCGCGCACCGTGGCCCCCAGTACCAATCCCGCGCTGATCAGCACCAGATTTTTGATGATGTACTGCCCTTCCAGCGTCGGCGCGTAGGGGATATGCATGAACACCTCGTGGGGGAACAGGAAGATGGGCGTCACCGTGCCCAACATCTGCACGAACAGCAGCAGCAGCGTCACCCGCATGAAGCGGCCGACCAGCAACCCCAGACCGATCAGACACTCCCACACGGCCAGAATGTAGATCGACACGTCCGGCGTGATGAGGCCGAACGACAGCGTCTCGATCGTGCGCGTCGCCAGCCCCTGCGCCGGGCTGAGGCCGGGAAAGAACTTCAGAAAGCCGAACCAGAGAAAGACCACCCCCAAGCTGAGCCGCAGCAGCAACAGCCCATAGCGGGCCATCCACGTGGTGATCGCTTTGTCGACGCGATCGAACGAAGCCAACAATCCATTCATCACAATGCTCCTTTAAAGCTCGTCCGCGCGAGCCTTCTTTACACTCCATTTTAGATCAAAAACCACGCACGGAGTGAAACACCTTGCTTTCTATCAGGAACAGGCGCTTCACAATAAGGATACAGGGTTTGGCCACGGATCAATACGGTAAACACGGAGCATTTTATCCGCGAAAATCCGCACCATCTGTGCTCATCCACAGCTGATTCTTCCTAACCTGTTTCTCATGCTCGTTCGGGAATTGTGGTTCGTGCGCAAAACTACTGTTAAGATATTACGTTGTCTGTTCGGGCGCGCTGCGCCCTACTTTTGTTCGCTGCTGTCGGCTCTGTCCGCGCAGCGAGCTGTCCATTGAGGAGAACGAGTAAGAAATGCGCAAGACATACCTGCCGGTCCTGGCTGTTCTGGGTTTGTTGCTCGCGGGGTTGGCGCTGTTCGCCGGCCCGGCGCAGGCGCAAGACCTGGGGCCAAATCTCCTGGAGAATCCCGGTTTTGAAAACGGGCATTACAACCAGGACGGTATCGCTGAAATCGTCGTGCCCAACGGCTGGCGGATGCACTGGTCTGATCGCGAGCTTATCTTCGGCGGCGAGTGGCCCTCGGCCCGGCCGGAGACTGTTGTATGGAATGCCACAGGCGGCATCCCCGCGGGCGAAGAGCTGTTCTGGCGCGACGGCATCTACACCATGAAGGTGTTCAAGGCCTACGCGCCGATGTGGGCTGCTATCTCCCAGGACGTTGAGGGCCTGGAAGTCGGCCGCAAGTATCGCCTCGTCGTCCCGATCTACATCGACATCTTCGAGGATTACGAAGGCGGGGCGAAAATCCCGCCGTGGCGCAAGGACAGCGGCAAGGTCCGCCTGGGCGCCAGCCCGGTGGGCGCTGCCTGGCGCAACGAGAGCGCCATCGCCTACAGCGGTTGGTGGACGGCCGACACGGTCGACCCGTTCTACCAGGCCATGCCGACGTTCATCTACGACTTCGTCGCCACCCAGCCGAACATGACTGTCTGGATCGAAATGGCATCGTCGTGGCCCTACATGAACAACGGCTTTTTCTATGATCTGCCGGGCCTCTTCGCGCTGAACGAGACCGCGCCGGTGGCTGCCCCGGCCGCCCCCGCCGCGCCGGCCGGCCAATCGGCCGCGCCCGCCGCCCCGGCCGCGCAGCCCGCCGCCACTGTGCCGCCGCCCACGCCCCGCGCCGAC
>CAYNOL010000165.1:0-7168 GCA_964398825.1 uncultured Ardenticatenaceae bacterium | reverse complement strand
GTCACCGGCATGCTGATGGCGCGGATGTCGGCCTCCTGGAAGCCGTCGCGGCCGAGGAGCGAGTTGGGCACCTGTCCGGTGATGGCTACCACCGGCGTCGAGTCCATGTAGGCTGTCGCCAGGCCGGTGATAAGGTTGGTGGCTCCCGGCCCAGAGGTGGCGAGGCAGACGCCCGTCTTGCCTGTGGCTCGGGCGTAGCCATCGGCCATGTGCGCCGCCCCCTGCTCGTGGGTCACCAGCACGTGGTGGATCGGATAGTCGTACTTGTACAGATCGTCGTAAGTGGGCAAGATGGCCCCACCCGGCAAGCCGAACACGACGTCTACCCCCTCATGAATCAAACTCTCCCAAATGATTTGCCCACCCGTCTTCAGTTCGCTCATCGTTGCCTCCTCGGCGCAATTGCCAACAAAAAAACCGCCCTGTTGGGCGGTTTCTTGTTAAGCTCTTTTTCCTTCTCGCTTACGATCTTGACCCAACAGCAAACGTATCCTTATCAATAATAAGGACCAGGCTAATGAGCGAAAGGACAAGATCGTTCTGAAAGTAAGGTATCATTGTTCGGCCACTATTGGCGGATTGGAAGAAGTATAAAGGCCCCCCGCATAGGTGGCTATATACAAATAGCTAAAGAGAGACGGCGGCCTGGTTGTGAATCTTGTACAAAACCGCGCTAGCTCCCTTGGGTCACACCCCGTGAAAACCAAAGGGAACGACTTCTTTCGATAGTCGTTCCCTTTAGTTCCCACTATTTCCCACTGAACCGCGCACTCTAGCGCAAGCCTGAAGAGAAGTATAGTGGTCGACTTGTTCAAATTGTACGGTTAAGTTGGCAGAAATACCCGCGCGACGTTTTGTATAAACTCTACAAATCCGGTCAGCTTTCCGCGTTGCGGGCGGCTTCGGGGCGCAGTTGCCACAGCTTGAGGGAGAGGTGGAGCGCCAGCCGCATGTTGCTTTGGGTCAGGTTCAGGCCGGTCAGCTCCTCGATGCGGTCCATCCGATAGAGCAGCGTATTGCGGTGGACGAAGAGGGATTCGGCCGTCTGGCTGATGTTGCCGTGGTGGTCGAAGTACGCCTCTACCGTACGTACCAGGCTGCCGCGGTTTTGCTCGTCGTACTCTACCAGCGGCCGCATGATCTCGTCGGTGAACTTGCGTACCTGCGGTTGCTCTTCCAGCTCATAGAGCAGGCGATAGATGCCCAGGCTGCTGAACTCAACGAATTGGTTGGTCAGGCTCAACCGCTCGCCCAACTGCATCGCCTGCAGCGCTTGATCATACATTTGCGGCCAATCGGCCAGCGTCGCCGCCGGGCCGCTGAGACCGCCAACGAATTGGGCGTCGGGGAACTCCAGCTCGATCTGCTCCCGAATGCGGCGGCCGAGTTGGATGGCACTATCCATGTCCTCGGCGCTCTTCAGGGCGTGGAAGATCACCAAGTATTGATTGCCGTAGATGTGGACGAGCGCCGGGCGGACGTGGTTGGAGAGCACCCAGTGGACGGCCGTCTCCAGTCGTCGTAAGCTGGGCGCCTCCGCGCCGAGCCAACCGGCAACCATGATGGCATGCAGCTCTTTAGTATTGTGGTCCAGTCGCCCCTCCAGCCGTTCGATCTCCCGTCTGGGCAGCGTGCCGGCCAGCAAACCCTCCAGAAAATCGCCGCGCAGCGACTTTCGCGCCTCGTTGACGGCTTTGGTCTTGGCCATTTCCAGAGCGCAGGCCGCCGCGCCGTGCTCGGCCGTCAGGCTGTCGAACAGGTCGAGCTCCTCGGCCGGGCCGATGACGGACAGGTAGCCGCGCGCGCGGTCGCCGGAGATGATGGGGCTGAGCAGGCGGCCAAGTTGCGGCGCGCCGTTTTCCAGCGGCAATAGTTGCTGCCAGATGCTCTGGCGCGACTTGGCCGCCGCCTTGCGGTTGCGCAGCACCGGCGGCAGGGCGTCGCGCTGCTGCAACGCCTCGATGAGCGCCTCCCGGTTGACCGTCGTGTTGCTGGGCCAGCTGATCGCCTGAATCTCCAGCCGCTTGTCCTGGATGGCGACGATATTGCCCGTCAGCTTGGTCATCACTTCCGTCATCGCGTCCAACCCTTGCCCCTCGCGCGACATGGCCGAGAGTTGCCGGTAGAGTTGGACGGCCCGCTCACTTGTCGCCGCCTGCCGGTTCAGCAGCAGCAGGGCGATCGACTGGTGAACGTCGCGCACGGCCGTACTCTCCGGGGCGACGAGGATGGTCAGGTTGAGCGCCTCGGCCTTCCCGGCCAGCTTCTTGTCGATAGGGCCGATGCACAGCAGCCCGGCGACGGGGAAGTCGGCCAGGGTCGCCAGAGAGCCGGCCGCGCGCTCGGCACTCAGCCCCGCTTGCAAGTGCGGAGAGAGGATGACGAGGTCGTTCGGCTCGATCTGCGAGCCGATGTCGTCCCAGTCGGTGAGTATGGATACCCAATTGACGAAGCGCCGCGCTTCTGTGCCGCCGCCTATGAGCGCGGTGTCGATGGGCAGCGCCAGCCGCAGCACATCACCGATGTTAACCTCGCCCGAAGGGGATTCCTTGCGCATACCTTTGTCCAGGCGTGGCATGGACGAGCCGGAATCGGGGGGAGAGGTCGCCGGGGAAGTGGCCATTGGAATTTCGGCTGGCGCGCGGAGCACGCAAGCTATTTCAGGTAGTAGCCGGACGCGCTCGAATCAGGCCGTTGCACTGGCATCGTGATCAAGAACGTCGTTCCCTCGCCCACATTGCTGGTGACGGTGATCTCTCCGCCGTGCTGCTCGATGATGCGGTGGCAAGTCGCCAGGCCCAGGCCCGTGCCCTGACCCGGCCCCTTTGTCGTGTAGAATGGCTCGAAGATGTGGAGCGTCTCGGCCGTTGTCATCCCCTTGCCGTTGTCATGAACCAGAACCTGCACCGCCTGACCGTCCTTGTCCAGACGAGAGATGACCTCCAATTGCCGGTTGCTGTTGGTGTGCAGCAGCGCGTCGCGGGCATTGAGCAGCAGGTTGAGCCAGACGCTCTTCAGATGCTCCCAGCTGGCGATAACCTGAGGCAAAGCGTTGTCGAGGGTGATCTCGGTCGTGATGTTGGCCGACTGGAGTTGGTAATTGACCAGTTCCAACGCTTCGTGGATGGACTCATTGAAATCGCCGGGAGTGAAGGAGTACTGCTCCTGCCGGGCGAAGTCGAGCAGGCCGCGCACAACCTTGGCCGCGCGCTCCCCGGCCCGGACGATGAGGTCGACGGATTCGTAATTCTCGTCCTCCACCGGCATGACCATTTTGAGCATTTGGGCGTTGGCGTTGATGGCCGTCAGGGGGTTATTGATCTCGTGGGCCACGCCGGCCGCCAGTTGACCAATGGCCGCCAGCTTGCCCGCCTGCATCAGTGAACTCTCCAGCCGGCGCTCTTCCGTCTTGTCTTGCCATACCAGCACGGCCCGCGCCGAGTTGGCTTGCTTGCCGGGGATGGGATAGGCGCTGACTTCCCACTCGCGCGGCAGATGGTCGTCGGCCAGCCAGCGGACCGGCCAATGGCGCTCCGCCTTTTCCTCCAGCGTCAATGCCACCTGGCAATGCTCACAGGGCTGTTGGCGGCCGTAGAAGACGCGGAAGCAGATGCGGCCGCTGAGCGTCTCGGGGGTGGAACCCAGCTCGTCGGCCTTGGCCTTGTTGATGGCCACCAGCTTCCACTCGTCGCTAATGGTGTAGATCGGGTCAGGGATGCCGTCGATCAACGCTTGTAGCGTGTTTCGCCCCTCCAGCAGCTCCTGATGGCGCAGTCGCACGCGCTGGAACAGCCAGGCGTTCTCGATCGCTTCGCTGACCGAGCTGGCCAGCGACGAGAAGAGATCGATGTCCACGTCGGTGAAGTCACCGGAGCGTTTATTATAGGTGGCGAAGACGCCGACAGGCCGGCCGCGAACTGTCAGCGGCGTAGCCAGCATGGAGCGGACCGTAATGCCGATGGGCGAGTCGCGCGTGGGATCGTAGCGTTCATCCATCGCCACGTTGTTGATGCACAACGTTACCTGATCGTTCCACACTCGCCCCAGCACACCCGCGCCCTTCTCGGTAGAAGGGAAGATGTGAGACGGGATGGCCCCCTTGTGGTGGCGCACGTGCTGGCAATGGAGACGGCCGCCCTCGATGAGTAGCACGGCCGACATCTCGACGCCCAAGATGGCGTCGACGCCGCGAACAGACGTGGCATACACTTGGCCGGTGTCGAGCGTGGCAGCTACCGCCTGGCTGATGCGGTTGAGTTCTCCCAGTTGGCGGCTCTGGCGATGGAGCTGCTTTTCGAGCTGCTGGGTGCGCAAAATAGTCTTGACACGGGCCAGTAGCTCCTGCATGTAGTACGGCTTGGTGATGTAGTCGTCGGCCCCGGCCGAGAGGGCTTGCACCTTCTCGTCGTTGCTGGCCGCGGCCGTCAGTAGCACCACGCGCGTATAGCGCAGGTCGGGGTGGGCGCGAATCCAGTCCAGCACGTCGAGGCCGGAAATGCCGGGCATCCGCATATCGAGCAGCACCAGGTCAACCTCACTCGCACTGCCGATGGACTTGCCCAGGAAGTCGATAGCCTGGTGGCCGTCGTGGACGATATCCACCTGGTACCCTTCTTTGCGGATGAGGAATTCGGCCAGGGAGTCGGCGATCTCGATCTCATCGTCGACGACCAGGATTCGGGCAGTCCCGTCGGGCGGCGGGACGACAGGCGAGGGCGCGCCGACGGGCTGCCGGGCGGGTGGCTTTCTTAGCGCCGTCTCGGCCGCTATCGCGTTGACGGACAGGCCGCGGCCGGCGAGCCCGACGGTGGGCTCACCGGCCGCGCTGTCGACAGTTTTATCCACGCGTCGCCTCGGACGAGAAGGAGTAACCGTGACCCTGGATCGTCTTGATGTAGATCGGTTCCGCGGGCCTCGGCTCGAGCTTTTCGCGCAAGTTCTTGATGTGGGCTCGCACCAACTCCGGGCTACCCGTGTCGCGCGGGTAATCCCACACGTCCTGTAGAAGCTGCTGGCTGTTGAACACCTGATCGGCGTGGCTCATCAAATGGTAGAGCAGATCGAACTGGACGTTCGTCAGCAGCACCGTCTGATGGGGTGTGGTGACCTTGAAGGTGCGGCAATCGAGTACCACGTTGCCGACGACGATCTCGCTGACGGTCGCCTCTTCGACTTTTTCCGGCCCTGCGCGTCGCAGGATGGCCTTGACGCGCAACTCCAGCTCCTGCATGTTGAACGGCTTGATCAGATAGTCGTCGCCGCCGGCGCGGAAGCCTTCGATTTTTTCCTCGTCCTTGGCCTTGGCGGTCAGGAAGAGGACGGGCGCGTCCTGCAACAATGGATCGCCGCGGATCTGCCGGCACACCTGGTAGCCGTCCACACCGGGCATCATGATGTCCAAAATGAACAGATCGGGGCGATGACGGCGCGCCAGCTGCAGGCCTTCGATGCCGCTGCTGGCGGTCATCACCTGGTAATCATACATCTTCAGCGCGCGTTGCAACGTGCGGGATACAAGATCGTCGTCATCGATGACAAGGATCAGGGCCATAAACTTCTACCCCTCCTCGGTGATAATATTCTGCGTACCAGTATAACGCATAGTTATACAGATGGTAGGTTAAAAAATCCGGGCTAGACCAGCAGCCGCAACGGATTCTCCAGCAACTCCTTCAATCGCTGCATATATTGAGCCGCCTCAGCGCCGTCAGTCACGCGATGATCGGCCGAAATCGTGACCTTCATCCGCGTGCCCACCGCCAACTGGCCGTCTTTGACTACCGGCACTTGTCGCGCCGAGCCGATGGCGAGGATGGCCGCCTCGGGCGGGTTGATGATGGCGATGAAGTGATCCACGTCGAACACGCCGAGATTGCTGACGGTGAATGTGCCGCCCTCGACGTCTTCCGGCCTGACCTTGCCTTCGCGGGCGCGGGCGATCATCTCCCGGTGGTCAGAGGCCACCTTCGACAGTGTCGAGGTGTCGGTGTTCTTCTGCACCACGGTGGTCAGCCCACCTTCGATGGCGACGGCCGAGCCGACGTTGATCTGCTTGTGCCGGATGAGTTTGTCGCCGGAGATGGACGAGTTCAGGTTGGGGAAGTCGCGCACGGCCAGCGCGGCCGCCTTGACGATCAGGTCGTTGACCGACACCCGCTGGTCTTCGGGCAGCGCGGCGTTGACCTGCTTGCGCAGCTCCAGCGCCTTCTCCATGTCGATCTCCGTTGTCACATAGAAGTGGGGAACGGTCGTCTTGCTCTCCACCATGCGGCGGCCGATGGCCTGGCGCAGGCGAGTGAGGGGCAGCTCTTCGCTGTCCGGGCCGACGGCGACGGGGGTGGCCGGCTCGGGCGCGGGTTGCGCGGCGGGCTTGGCCGCGGGCGGCGCAGCGGCGAACGACTCGACGTCGGCTTTCGTGATGCGGCCGTCCGGCCCGCTGCCCTTGATCTGCAGCAGGTCGATCTGGCGCTCCTCGGCCACGCGGCGGGCTACCGGGGTGGCCTTGACGCCGCCGGGGTAGCCGCTGTCGGGCGCGGCCGCGTCGGGGGCGGCGCTGGGGGCGGGGGCGCCGGCTTCGGCCGCGACCGTGGTGTCGGCCGGGGCCGCGGCGCCGGTCTGCGAGGTTTGTTCGGCGGGGGTTGGCTGCTCGCCCGGCTCCTCGGCCGGGGCAGCGCCGCTGCCGTTGTCGCCCACCATGCCCGAGACGTCTTCGCCCTCTTCGCCGACGATGGCCATGTTCGCCCCTACGGGCACGACGTCGCCCGCCTCGTGCAGCAGCTGGAGCAGCGTGCCGCTCACTTGCGACTCGAGCTCCAGCGTGGCCTTGTCCGATTCGATCTCGGCGACGATATCCCCTTTGGACACCGGCTCACCGACCTGTTTGAGCCAGGTGTTCAGCACGCCTTCGCGCATATCGAACCCCAGCTTGGGCATGACAATATATTCGGCCATTAGAGAATCTCCTTCACGGCAGCGATGACGCGATCCTTGTTGATCAGCGCCGATTGTTCCAGTTCGCGCGAATAGGGCAGCGGCACTTCGTACTGGGCCACGCGCTTGATCGGCGCGTCCATGTAATCGAAGCCCTCTTCCTGCAGCCGGGCGGCGATCTCGGCGCCGACGCCATAGGAGCGGTACCCTTCCTCGACGACGACCGCGCGGAACGTCT
>CAYNOL010000164.1:2891-7169 GCA_964398825.1 uncultured Ardenticatenaceae bacterium | reverse complement strand
GCCGCGCTTTCGGCCGGGGCAACCGGCTCGACAGACGCCACAGGCTCAGCCGGCAATTCCGGCACAGCGGGCACAACCGCCGCGCCCGGTTCCTCGACGGGGAGCGGCTCGGCCGCGGGCGGCGGCTCCGGCGCAGCCGGTTCTGCGGGCGCGGCGCCGGCCGTCTCGGGCACGATGGGCTCCGGCGCCGGCGGCTCTGCCGGCTCGGGCGCTTCGGGTTCGGGCGTGCGGGGTTCGATTGGCTTTTCGTCCATGCGATACTCTCCGCGCCTAACGGCCGCGCATCTGGCGGTAGATGTCGGTCCCCACCAGGAAGGTCAGGAAAACCACCGTGCCGGGAATGACCATGGCGTAAAAGATCGTGATCAGGAACATGAGCGGATTGTCCTGCAGCGAGGGCCGGTGATGCCCTGTCCAGGAGTCGGAGAAGTTGGCCGTGGCCGACGGATGGCATTGGTGGCATGTCTCCAGCAAATTCTCTTTGATGCCGGAGTTGGGGTCGTCGGCCCGCCGGATGTCGTGGACGCCGTGGCAGTCGAAGCAGACTGCCTTGTCCGTCGGGTGGTTGGGGTCGTCGGACTGGAATATGGCCACCGTCGTGCCGTGGAAGTCATCGACGTAGGTGTCGAACACGTCGGTCGAGATGCCGTAGGGAGCCATGAGCGCCTCGTCGGCGTGGCAGGCGGCGCACAGCTCCGGCGAGCGGTTGCGGAAGAGCGCCGTCGTCGGGTCGTTGATGGCGTGGACGCCGTGACATTCGATGCAGGTGGGCACGTCGGGGTTGTCCGTTTCCAGCAGCGCCGCGCCGTGGACGCTCTCGGCGTACTGGTCGAAGATGGTGCTATGGCATTGGCGACAGGTCTGCGAGATGCGCGAGCGCGGCTCGTCGGGGATGGGCGTGTAATGGGCGCCGTGGCAATCGACGCAGGTGGCGGCGTTCAGATTGCCCTCGGCCAGCGCCTCGGCGTGGGAACTGGACATCTGCCCTTCGTGCTCCGTCTCGTGGCAGCGGGCGCATAATTCAGATTGTTGAACGGTGTAGATACGAGCCGATTCGGCTTGCAGGGGGGGATGCGGGTAGTCGTAATTCTCGTGGCAGTCGGTGCAGTTCAATGCTTGCCAACTGTTGTCGAAACCGTGGACGGAGGCGTGGAACTGATCGCCGTCGATGCTGATGGAAATGGTATCCCCGTTGGGGAATGTCATCGTCCGGTCGGGTGGGCCGTGACACCCCATGCAGAAGTCGTTGTTGAGCTGCTTCTGGCCGAGCAGACCGAACTCGATGTGCTGGCTCAACGCGCCGGGGTCGGTCAGATTGACGCCCGCCGCCACGTGGCAGTCGGCGCAGACGGTCGTGGCCGCGGGGGCGTGCCACGCCTCGACGGGCTGCACGTGGTGGTCGCCATGGCAATCGGCGCAGACGACCGACATTCCCGACTCGGACAGGGCCGGGTCAAAGCCGCCGGACCATTCGGGGCCGGGGTGGGCCGTCAGATGCGGGGCGTGGCAATTGATGCAGTTCTCTGATTGCAGGATGGTGTATTCGCGCAGCCCGGCCGCTTCGGGCGGCGGGTGGGGGAATTGGTAGCGGTCGCCGGAGTGGCAGCCGGTGCAGCCGATGAGCGAGCCGGTGCTTGGCCCGTGGACTGAGGCGTCGAAGGTGGGCAGGTCTACCTCGACGGGCAGCGTCTCGCCCGACTCGAAGGTGACGACAGCGTCGGTGTCGCCGTGGCAGGAGCGGCAGGCGAAGTCGGTGACGGGGTGGGGCGTCGGCTGGGCGGTCTGGGCCGGCGCCGAGGCAGCCGGCAGCAACACCGTCACGTCGGCCGGCAGCGGCAGCGCGCGCTCGGCCTGCGCCACCTGTGGGCGAGCCAGCAGCACCACCGTCGCCACAAGGGCAAAGACGACGGCCGCTATAACCCGCAGCACAACCCTACTACTCGGTCCCACCCAATAACTCCTCTGTCACATCTCCCAGCTAAAATTCCACAAGAAGAGACCAGGAGAGTGGCATATTTACCAAAGTATCCTCTCAATCTCCCAGTCTCTCAATCTCCCAATCTCTCAATCTCTAATCCCCTCTGAAAAAATCTGTGCAATCGCGGCTGGGGACAGCCGGGTGTAATCTGTGGTTCCTTACTCTTCTTCTGTGCCCTCAACAACGGGATCCAATTCGTGATACCCCTGCGCTGCGTCGAACAGCACCGCGTCGGACAGGTTCGGCCCGATGCCCAGGTCGCTGTTGTGGCATTGGCGGCAGGCGTACTCCAGCCCGATCTGCGGCAGGACAGTGCCGTCCTCGGCGAACTGCCCCATTTGCGTGGCGTCGATGGCCACCTGGTGGGTTTGCATGTCGGCCATGAACGACTCGGGGCGGCCGAGCGCGTTCTGGATCAGTTGCGGCATATGGCAGGTGTCACAGGTGACGATGATGCGCGTGTGGAACTTCTCCACCTTGGCTTCCTGGAAGTGACACTCGTCGCAATTGGCGCGCATGGCCGGCTCGTGGGCCTCGTCGGGGGCCACCACCAGCACGTGGGGGTCATGGCAATCGACGCAATCGAGCACGGCATGTTTGCCGGGGAACAGGTCGGCGTATTCGTGGGTCGTATGCTGGATGAAACCATTGGCGACGACGAGCTCGCCGGACATGTGGCAGTCGCGGCACTGCGCCGCGTCGCGCTCCACCCGCATCTTGACCGTCAGCGGGTTGTTGACATGCCGGCTGCCCGCCCCGTGGCATGCCTCGCACTGGACGCCGGGCTGCGCGAAGGTACCCACCATGCCGGGGCGGCCGTCCTGGTTGCCCTGCGTACTGTAGCCGGTGGCGTGGCAGGTGGCGCAATCGAACGGCAGCACCTCGCCGGGGTGATAGGGCGCCAATTCGTCTCCCATCTCCAACTGGTTGTTGTCGAGGTTGAATTGGGCCGTTTCGCCGGTGATGAGATTGCCGTCCTGGCCGACGTAGAGCGCCTTCCAATTGTAGCCGCCGACGACGTAGGCGATGTCGGACCAGGCCAGCCCCTCGGGCAGCGGCCGCCGCACCAGCGACGGCAGGCTGCCGGGCTGGCGGCCGTCGACGACGGGGGTCAGGGCATGGGCGTGGCCGGTGAGCTGGAAGGTGTCGTAATATCCGGCGTGGCACTCGGCGCAAGCCTCGGTGCCGACGAATTGGGGCGGGGTGAAGCTGACGCCGTCCTGGCCGGCGGGGCCGCGCTCGCCGGCGGGGCCTTGCGGGCCGGTGGGGCCGGGCGCCCCTTGAGGGCCGGTGTCGCCCTGTGGGCCGCGCGGGCCGGGGCGGTTCGAGCAGGCAGCGACAAGCAGCGCCAAAACGGCCAAAACCAACAATATCGCTGCGCGGTTAGCTTTCATCGGTCCCCTCCGGAAATCGCTAACGTCCAACAGGGAATATCCCCGCCGGGCCAAATCACTTTTCTAAGTATAACGACCTCTTCCGTCTCTGCAATCATCAATTTGTCATAATGATACCGTTCTATTCGTCCAACCATGCATAGATTTGCTACGTTTCAGCAAAATTCGAATAGATGGGAACCACAGATCACACTCGGCTGTCCTCAGCCGCGATTGCACAGATTTAGAAGAAGAGATTGGGGATTGCGCGATTCCCCATCCCTTGTTGAGAAATCTGTGCAATCTGTGTCTTCTCTTCCTTATTAGTCTTCATCTCATCAGACGGTGGCGGATTCGTTAAAGTAACCGATTTGAGGTATAATCCAGCCGGTCAAGCTGGCATTTTCGGAGCCGGCGGAGGTTCAATTTGGATATCGGAACGGTAAACAGTATAGACATCAACCAGGAGATGCGAAGCTCCTATCTCGACTACGCCATGAGCGTGATCGTGGCCCGCGCGCTGCCTGATGCCCGCGACGGGCTGAAGCCGGTGCAGCGCCGCATCCTCTACGCCATGTATGACATGGGGCTGCGGCCGAACACCCCCCACCGCAAGAGCGCCCGCGTCGTCGGCGAGGTGCTGGGCAAATACCATCCCCACGGCGACAGTTCCGTCTACGACGCCATGGTGCGCATGGCCCAGGACTTCTCCATGCGCCAACCGCTGGTGGACGGCCAGGGCAACTTCGGCAGCATCGACGGCGACAGCCCGGCGGCCATGCGCTACACCGAGGCCCGCCTGGCCCCCATCGCCCTCGAACTGCTGGAAGACATCGACAAAGAGACCGTCGACTTTTCATCCAACTTCGACGATACATTGCAAGAGCCGGACTTGCTGCCGGCGCGACTGCCCAATCTGCTGCTCAA
>CAYNOL010000164.1:0-2881 GCA_964398825.1 uncultured Ardenticatenaceae bacterium | reverse complement strand
GCATGGCCACCAACATCCCGCCCCACAATCTGGTCGAGCTTTGCGACGCGATCATCTACCTCATCGACCGACAGGATGACGTGGACAACGTCACCCTCGACGAGCTGATGGAGTTCGTCAAGGGGCCGGACTTCCCCACCGGCGGCCACATCATCGGCAGCGAGGGCATCCGCAACGCCTTCGCCACCGGCCGCGGCCGCGTGGTCATGCGCGGCGTGGCCGAGATCGAGCCCAACCCGCGCCACCCCGGCCGCATGCAGATCAACATCACCCAGCTCCCCTACCAGGTCAACAAGGCCATGCTCGTCGAGCGCATCGCCGAACTGGTCAACAAGGGGGTCATCAACGACATCTCCGACCTGCGCGACGCGTCCGACCGCAACGGCATCTCCGTCGTCGTCGAGCTGAAGCGCAACACCCAGCCGCGCAAGGTGCTGAACCAGCTGTTCAAGTACACAGCGCTGCAATCGACCTTCGGCGTGCAGGTGCTGGCTCTGGTGGACAAGCAGCCGCGCCTGCTGTCGCTGAAGCGCGCGCTGCAGATCCACATCGACCACCGCGTCGACGTCATCACCCGCCGCACCCGCTTCGAGCTGGACAAGGCCGAGCGCCGCCAGCACATCCTGGCCGGGCTGCTCATCGCCATCGGCAACCTCGACGAGGTGATCGAGACGATCCGCCGCGCGGCCGACGCCGACGACGCCCGCGCCCAGCTGATGACCCGCTTCGGGCTGACCGAACTCCAGGCCACGGCCATCCTCGACATGCAGCTTCGCCGCCTGGCCGCGCTGGAGCGTCAGAAGATCGAGGAAGAGCACGCCGAGGTGACGGCCCACATCGACTATCTGCAAGGGCTGTTGCGGGATCGGTACAGGATCCTCGACCTGATCAAGGAAGACCTGGGCAAGCTGAAAGAGAAGTACGGCAACCCCCGCCGCACGCAGATCATGCCCGGCGTTGACGGCGAATTCGACATCGAAGACCTCATCAAGGACGAGGACGTGTTCATGTCCATCACCCGCCGCGGCTACATCAAGCGCACGCCGGTGTCGGTCTACCGCCGCCAATCGCGCGGCGGCAAGGGGCTGATCGGCATGACCACCCGAGAGGAAGACGAGCTGGAGCACTTCTTCGTGGCCGGCACACTGAACACCATCCTGTTCTTCTCCGACCTGGGCAAGGCCTACGTCACGAAGGCGTATGAGATCCCCGAACTGGATCGCACGGCCAAGGGCGTGTCGTTGATGAACGTGCTGCCGCTGTCGCAGGACGAGAAGATCACCGCTGCGCTGCCCGTGCCCGACTTCAACGGCGGCAAGTACCTGATCATGGTGACGCGCAAGGGGCGCATCAAGCGCGTGGCGCTGTCGATGTTCGCCAATGTGCGCTCGACGGGCCTCATCGCACTGAACCTGGAACCGGGCGACAACCTGGGCTGGGTGAAGATGACGCAGGGGAATGAGGACATCATCCTTGTCAGCCAGCAGGGCAAGGGCATCCGCTTCAACGAGGAAGACGTGCGGCCGATGGGCCGGGCGGCGGCCGGCGTCAACGCCATGCGCCTCGACGGCTGGGATCGCCTGGCGGGGGCCGACATCGCCACGGACGACGGCGACCTGCTGGTCATCACCGAGAAGGGATACGGCAAGCGCACGCCATTGGGCGAATACCGCCGGCAGGGACGGTATGGACAGGGTGTGAAGGTGATGAACCTGTCGCCGGAGCGCACGGGGGCCATCGTCGCCGCGCGCGTCGTGTCGCCCAAGGATGAGGTGACGCTCATCTCCACCGGCGGCATCCTGCTGCGCACGTCGGCGGCCGACATCTCGCAGCAGGGGCGCGCGGCCTCGGGCGTGCGCGTGATGGACGTGCGCGACGGCGACACGGTGGCCTCAGTGGCCGTCGTCAACGAAACACGCCAGGCCGTGACCGATGCCCAAATGAACGGCGACACCCCCGGACAACCCATCATTCCCACGCCTGAGGTGAATGGGGCTGGGCAAGATAATATTTTTAACACGGATTCACACGGATACGACGGATAAAAACGGATTTCTTATCCGTGGAAATCCGTAGCGCGTGGAAATCCGTGTTAAAAATATCCCCCCAAAGCAAAAGGGGCCGGCTGAATCGCCGGCCCCTTTTTGTTGGTGAGAGTCAGGAACGCCGAAACCTGACTCTCGTTAAAAGGAGGAGAAGAAGAAGAGATTTTTTACCCTTCGTTGACTATTCTATGACGAAAAGTCAATCCCCGCTGTACGTGCGTACTACGTGCTCACTACGCAAAACCTACGCTTGTGAAGTTTATCACTATCTAGCCCCCACATCCCCAACCGGAGAATAAAAAGGGTCACCCTTGCCGTCAAGGGTAACCCATCTTGGAAGGCTTCAGGTCTGGCTGCGCGATCGGGATTTACCCATAATCGCGAACCGGCCTTTCGTCGCGTTTAATTGACGGCGCAGTCTGCAGAGCTGCAGTTAACACTGTCGTAGATCTCCTGCGTCGTCCCCTTTACAATGCGCACATCGTAGAAGCCCTTGAGGACGGTCATCGCCGTCGAGGTGTTCTGATAGGTCTTCTGCGTGACATTGCTGCCGCCAAAGACGCCGGGGCTGCTGTCGTCGGTCTTGACGTAGGTGTGCACGCCGCTGAAGCCGGGGAAGTTCACCGTCAGCGTGACCACGATGTTGTCGATGGTGCAAGTGCCGGCGTCGCAGTCTACGTCGTAGACATTCTTCTGGCCGCCCTGCACGACCTGCACATCATAGTGGTTACCCTTCAGGACGGTCATCGCGGCCGCGCCGTTCTGGTACGTCTTCTGGGTCACGTTGCCGCCGCTGAAGTTGCCGCTGCTGCCGTCGTCGGTCTTGACGTAGATGT
>CAYNOL010000163.1:0-7199 GCA_964398825.1 uncultured Ardenticatenaceae bacterium | reverse complement strand
CCCCAGATAGCCGCTGCCGCCGGTGATTAGGATGCGTTGGGGGGACATCGTGCTTCGTGGAGTGCTTTGATGACCGCGTTCGGATGGCATTGGAAAGCAGTGTGCAGTATTCAGTATTCAGTAACCAGTTGTCGCCTACTGAATACTGATTACTGGCTACTGACAAATACGGTCACTCATCGGCCGTCGCTTCCACCCGCGCCATCGCTACGGCCGCGGCCGCCTGGGCTGCTGCTTGCTTGCTGCGACCGCGTCCCTCGCCCCACGACTCGCCGCCGACGAGGACGCGCACGGTGAAGGTCTTGGCGTGGTCCGGCCCCTCGCTGTCGATGACCTTGTAATTGGGCGTCACGTTGAAACGCGCCTGGGCCCACACCTGGAACTCGCTCTTGGCGTCCTTGTGCAGCTCCCCGGCCCGAATCTCTTCCAGCATCGGCTGGATGTACCCTTCGATGATCGGCCGTGTCTCTTCCAGCCCCCGGTCGAGGTAGACGGCGCCGATGACGGCCTCGAACGAGGCGCACAGCAGCGGCGTGCGGTCCCGGCCGCCGCTCTCCTCTTCGCCATAGCCCAGGCGCAGGAAGCGGCCGAGGTCGATCGTGCGGGCGAAGCCGGCCAGCGTCTCGGCCCGCACCAGCGCCGCCCGCAGGGCGGTCAGCTCCCCCTCATCCATCTCCGGAAAGCGATGGTACAGATAGCCGGCCACGATGAAGTCGATCACCGCGTCGCCCAAAAACTCCAGCCGCTCGTTGTCTTCCAGAATGGAGCCGGGGTTCTCATTCAAATAGGAGCGATGCGTCAGGGCGCGGGAGAGCAACGAATAGTCGTTCATCTCCACCCCCAGCCGCTCGCCCAGTTCTACTAGTTGTTCCATATTGATTTAGATGAAACCACAGACTACACAGATTAAGAAGAAGGGATTGGAGATTGGGGATTGCGAGACCGGGAGACTCAGAGAGTGAGAGACGTGCTAATCTCCCAGTCTCCCAGTCTCCCAGTCTCTAATCTCTAATCCCCAATCCCTTCTTAAAATCTGCCAAATCTGCGGATGAATTCTCTTGAAAATCTGTGTGATCTGTGGTTCCTACTCTTCGTACTCCCGTATCACCAACACCGCGTTGTGGCCGCCGAAGCCGAAGGCGTTGTTGAGGCAGACGCGCACGCGGGCGGGGCGGGCTTCGTTGGGCACATAGTCCAGATCGCAGGCCGGATCGGGTGTGTTGTAGTTGATCGTCGGCGGCAAAATCTGGTCGCGGATGGCCAGCGTGCAGAAGACCGTCTCGATGG
Source organism: uncultured Ardenticatenaceae bacterium (assembly GCA_964398825.1). Lineage (GTDB taxonomy): Bacteria > Chloroflexota > Anaerolineae > Promineifilales > Promineifilaceae > Promineifilum. The sequence goes on along the minus strand of CAYNOL010000163.1, from coordinate 5,912 downwards.
CCCCCGTCGCGCCCATGATGTGGCCGGTCATCGACTTGGTGGAGCTGACGGCCGTCTTGTAGGCGTGGTCGCCCAGCGCGGCCTTGATGGCCAGCGTCTCAGCCGCGTCGTTGAGCGGCGTGGCTGTGCCGTGGGCGCTGACATAATCGACCTCGTCGGGCCGCACCCCGGCGTCGGCCAGCGCCTTGCGCATGGCCCGCGCCGCGCCCGAGCCGTCGTCGGGTGGCGCGGTGATGTGGAAGGCGTCGGTCGCCTGACCATAGCCGGCGATCTCGGCCAGGATCGTCGCCCCGCGCGCCAGGGCGTGCTCCAGGCTCTCCAGCACCAGCATCCCTGCTCCCTCGCCGATGACCAGACCGTCCCGGTTGGCGTCGAACGGTTGCGGCGTCTCGCTCGACCTGGACGACGTGGCCCCGGCCCGCTCGAAGCCGCCGATGGCGACGGACGTCAGAATGCACTCCGAGCCGCCGGTCAGCACGACGTCTGCCTCACCATACCGGATGGCGCGGTAGGCGTGGCCGATGGCGTCGTTGCCGGCCGCGCAGGCGGTGGTGATGGTGGTCGACGGCCCCAGGATGCCGTAGTCGATAGCCAGCATCCCCGCCGCGCCATTGGGCATGATCATCGTGATGGCGAACGGGCTGAGGCGGCGCAGGCCGTCCTCATGCAGCGTCTTCTCCTGCTCGACGATCGTCCGCATGCCGCCGACGCCGGTGCCGAGGATGATGCCCATTCGCTCCCGGTTGTCGTCGTCGATGATCAGATTGGCCTGGCGCATCGCCTCGGCCGCGGCCACCGTGGCCAGCTGCTGGTAGCGGTCGCGCCGGCGGGCGTCCTTGCGATCCATGTAGACGGCCGGGTCAAACTCCTTAACCTCGCACAGGCCGCCGACGGTGTGGTTGGGATTGTCCACCAGCGTGATGGGGCCGATGCCCGATTGGCCGCGCAGGATGGCCGACCAGGTGTCGGGCACGTTGTGGCCCAGGGGGGTGATGAGCCCGACACCGGTCACAACAACGCGCCGGCGCGCTCCTTCGCCATTGTTCATAGGTCTGTGACTCCAATAATGTAAGAATTAACCACGGATTTCACGGATGATAACGGATTTGGGGAAATAAAAATCCGTCTAATCCGTAAAATCCGTGTCCTATCCGTGTTTAATTCTTCTCTCCTATCTAATCCAGGTTATCGGCCGTCGTCGGCCGGTAATCACCTTCTACCCAGACGCTGCGGTCGGTGCCGACTTCCTTCTTCCAGACGGGCACGATCTCCTTCAGCCGGTCGATGCCGTAGCGGGCGGCATCGAAGACGCCGACGTCGCGGTGGGCCCCGGCGCAGGCGACGAAGGTCGTGTGGCCGCCGACGCCGATGCGGCCGAGCCGCTGCACCAGCGCCACCCCGCGCACCTCGGGCCACCGGGCCCATATCTCGCGGGCGATCTGCGTCATCTTCTCCACGGCCATGCTCTCGTACGCCTCGTAATCGAGGTGGATCGTCTCCGCCGGCAGGCCGTCGCGCTGCGTTCGGCCGCGCACAAAGCCGGTGAAGGACACCACCGCGCCGATCTCCGGCCCCGTCAGGCGGGCGTGGATCGCCTCGACGTCAAACGGCTCTTCGGTCAGCGCAAAGTAGGTCGGGTGGGGCGGGTCGTCGCTGCCGCCGCTGACGGGTGGGAAGAGCGCCACCTCGTCGGCCGCGTCGATGGGCGTGTTCAGCCCGGCGAAGGCGCGGTTGACGGCCACCAGCGTGGAACCCAGCGCCGGTGCCAGAGCCGGGTAGTCGGCTCCCACGGCGTCGAGCAGCGCGGCCACCGTCGTCGGCCCGTCCGGCAGCGTGACGCGAATGCGGTCGCTCCGGGCGCGGTCCTTCAGCGTGGCGAACAGTCGAATTTCGATCTCCATAAGCGGTGTGTTTAGTAGTAACCCTGTCGCGGTTCGGGAGATGCGCCTTGGGGCAGTGGGTCAGTATATCAGTAGGTCAGCCGGCCTGTATTCAGTTGTCGGTCACTGACCTACTGGCCTACTGCTCACTCTCCCAATCACCACTCCGCCCACCGGCCTTGCGAACGACGCGCACATCCGTCAGCTGCATATGCCGGTCGACGGCTTTGGCCATGTCGTAGATGGTCAGCCCGGCCACGGTGACGGCCGTCAGCGCTTCCATTTCGACGCCCGTCTTGCCCGACACGCGCACGGTGGCCTCGATATCGACCGCGCCGGCGTCGGCGTCGGGGGTGCAGATGACCTCGATCTGGTTGAGCAGCAGCGGGTGGCAGAGGGGGATGAGTTCGCTGGTGCGCTTGGCGGCCATGATGCCAGCCACCTGGGCCACGGCCAGCACGTCCCCTTTCTTCAGGTTGCCTTCAGTGATGAGGCGCGCCGTCTCCGGCTGCATGACGACACGGCCGCGGGCCACGGCCACGCGCTCTGTCACCGCCTTCTCACCCACGTCCACCATGCGCGCCCGGCCCGTCTCATCCAGATGCGTCAGCCCGGCCGGTTTGTCTGGTTCGCTGGTCATGGGGGGATTATACCCAACTGTGGGGAAGAGCGCCGACCGCCCCGTTGAACAGTAAATCAATGCGCCAGTAGATCAGTGGCTGGACTGATCTTCTGGTGCACCGACCCGCCGGCTTGCTCTTGCACTTGTCACTCGAAGTTCGCAATTCCAAATTCTCACGCTATAATCCCATTTATCAAATTTTTCCGATTTATCGGATCAATTCATGCGACTCGATAAACTCGATTCCGAGTTCCTCAACTACCTTGTCGACCGCCATGTCCAGCCCGGCGACAGGTTACCCGCCCTCAGCGAGATCGGTGACGGCATGGGCGTCAGCGTCGGCAAGCTACGCGAGCAGCTGGCCGTGGCGCGGGGCATGGGCGTCGTCTCCGTCCGGCCGCGGCTGGGCATCCAGCGCGAGCCGTTCAACTTCGCCGAGAGCGTGCTGCCGGCCGTTCTCTTTGGGCTGGCCACGGGCGAGGCGGGTTTCGGCCACCTGAGTCGACTTCGCCAGGCGGTTGAGGTAAGCTTCTGGGACGAGGCGGTCGTCTTGCTGACACCCGAGGACAAGGCGCAACTGGGCCAACTGGTGGCCGACGCCTGGGCCAAGCTGCGCGGAGAGCCAATCCACATCCCCACCGGGGAACACCGCCAACTTCACCTGACCATTTTCAGCCGCCTGGATAATCCATTTGTTCAGGGGCTTCTCGTTGCCTATTGGGATGCCTATGAAGCCATTGAATTAACCCGTTTCATGCGCTATCGCTATTGGATCGAGGTATGGAACTACCACGAGCAGATCGTCGACGCCATCTGCGCCAATGACTACGACTGCGGCCGTCGCCTGCTGGTGGAGCATTTCTCGATGCTGCCGACTGTGGAGTGAATGCAGTGGCCAGTGGACAGTAAGCAGTAAGCAGTATCCAGTAAACAGTATTCAGTTTCAGCAGTAAGCAGAATGACTGAAAACTGGTTACTGAACACTGAATACTGGTTACTGAACACCGGCCCACTGACAACAAGGAGAACAAAATGAGTACAGATATGATCACACCCGCTCCCCTGGTTCGCGAGGGCCTGGAGCCGGGGGAGCCGGTGGTCAACGACTTTTCTATCGTTGTGGCCACCGCCAACGGCACGGGCAGCCAGACGTCGAACATGGCCATCTTGCGCGCCCTGTTCAAGATGGGCATCCCCGTCAACGGCAAGAACATCTTCCCGTCCAACATCCAGGGCTTGCCCACCTGGTACCACATCCGGCTGAGCAAGGACGGCTACACCGGCCGCCGCCACACGTCGGAGATCCTCGTCGCCTTCAACCAGGCCACCGTCATCCAGGACATCCAGACGCTGCCCCCCGGCGGCATCTGCATCCACAACGGTGACTGGCGCTCCATCCCCGAGCGCGACGACATCACCTACTACGCCGTGCCCGTCAACGAGTTCGTCCGCGGCACGGGCATGAAGGGCAAGCTGAAGGATTACATCTCCAACATGGTCTACGTCGGCGCGCTGGCCCACCTGCTGGAGATCCCGCTGGAGCGACTGGACGAGGCGCTGATGTTCCTGTTTAAGGGCAAGCGCCGCACTGTCGATTCCAACATGGGCGTCATCCGCGCCGCCTATGAGTGGTCGGCCGCCAATCTGCCCCGAGACCACCACTTCCGCGTCGTCCCCATGGACAAGACGGACGGGATGATCATGATGACCGGCAACGAGGCGGCCGCGCTCGGCGCCGTCTTCGGCGGCGTCACCTTCGCCGCCTGGTACCCCATCACCCCGTCGACCAGCGTCATCGACGCCCTGGACGACTACCTGAAGCAGATGCGGCGCGACCCCGAGACGGGCGAGGCCACCTACGCCGTGGTGCAGGCCGAGGACGAGCTGTCGGCCATCGGCATGGTCATCGGCGCGGGGTACGCCGGCGCGCGGGCCATGACCGCCACCAGCGGCCCCGGCATCTCGCTGATGGCTGAGTTCGTCGGTCTGGGCTACTTCGCCGAGATCCCGGCCGTCATTTGGGATATCCAGCGCGTGGGCCCCAGCACCGGTCTGCCCACCCGCACCAGCCAGGGCGATATCCTGTTCACCTACTATCTGGGCCACGGCGACACCAAAAACGTCATCTTGTTGCCGTCGTCGCTGCGCGAATGCTTCACCTTCGGCTATAAGGCGCTTGACCTGGCCGACCAGCTGCAGACGCCCGTCTTCGTCCTCAGCGATCTCGACCTGGGCATGAACAACTGGATGTCCGACCCGTTCGAGTACCCCGCAGAGCCGATCAAGCGCGGCAAGGTGCTGAGCGCGGCCGATGTGGCCGAGCGCGGATTCGCCCGCTACAAGGACATCGACGGCGACGGCATCCCCTACCGCACGCTGCCCGGCAACGAGCACCCGCTGGCCGCCTATTTCGCCCGCGGCACAGGCCACAACGACAACGCCGTCTACAGCGAGCGTCCCGACGACTGGAAGAAGAACATGGACCGGCTGGCGCGCAAATTCGACACAGCCCGCACGCTTGTGCCGCGCCCCTATATCGACGAAGTCGAAGGGGCGGAGATCGGCATCATCTCCTACGGCACCACCCGCCCGTCCATCGAAGAGGCGCGCGACCGGCTGACGGCCGACGGCATCCCCACCAGCTTCCTGCGCCTGCGCGCCCTGCCCATCAACGACGAGGTCAAGGCGTTCATTGAGAAGTACGAGACGATCTACGTCATCGAGATGAACCGCGACGGCCAGATGCGGACGATCTTGCAGACCGAGGTTCCCGAGCACGCCACGCGGCTCGAATCGCTGGCGCTGCTCGACGGCCTGCCGCTGACTGCCCGCTGGGTGGTCGAGGCGATCATGGCCGCCGAAGAGGAGCGCCCCCGCCGCCGCACGCCCCACGGCCAGGGCAAGCGCGGCGCGACGGAGCTCGACCTGCCCGGCGACGGCTCGCTGTCGCCCGGCAACGGCATGCCCATCGGCGACAGCGGCCTGACCGACATGGGCCACGATGGGCACAATCGGGAAGTGATTATTGAGGAGACGCAGTAACAGTGACAGTGTTCAGTGACCAGTGTTCAGTAGGTCAGTAGATCAGTCTGACCACTGCCCCACTGTTTCACTGACCTGCTGTTTCACTGGCCTGCTGAAAACGGAGCAACAAAATGACAGACACAACAACCACCCCCCGCCCCGGTCGGGTCAACGCCCTCGGAATGGCGCAGGCGGATTACAAAGGGCTGCCCTCGACGCTGTGCCAGGGGTGTGGCCACAACTCGATTGCCAACCAGATCGTCCAGGTGGCCTACGAATTGAGCGTGCGGCCGGCCGACGTGCTGAAGGTGAGCGGCATCGGCTGCTCCAGCAAGTCGCCCGCTTACTTCCTCGGTCAAAGCTTCGGCTTCAACAGCCTGCACGGC
>CAYNOL010000162.1:0-7255 GCA_964398825.1 uncultured Ardenticatenaceae bacterium | reverse complement strand
CCCAGAATTCTAAGGCGCCCTCGCAGCGCCTGGCCGACCGGGCGGCGCAGTGGCTGGTCGCCGCGGCCGTGATCTTCGGCCTGGCCACCTTCTTCGGCTGGTATTTCCTAGGCCGCGCGGCCATCCCAGCCGATGTCAGCCCGTTCATCTGGGCGCTGACTCTGGCCATCACCGTGGTCGTCATCGCCTGCCCCGACGCGCTGGGTCTGGCCACGCCCACGGCCGTCATGGTGGGTACCGGTCTGGGCGCGCAGAACGGCATCCTCTACAAGAACGCCACGGCGCTGGAACAGGCGGCCAAGTTACAGGCCATTATCTTCGACAAGACTGGTACGCTTACTGAAGGTAAGCCGCAGGTAGTGGAAATCGTAGCCGCCGGCAACCCGCTCGCGCCGGACGAATTGCTTCGTCTGGTCGCTTCGGCCGAGCAATCCTCCGAACATCCACTGGCTCAGGCTATTGTGGACAAGGCCACAGCTGCCCAGCTCGATCTGGAGAGTACCAGCGGGTTCGAGGCTATCCCTGGACATGGCATGAAGGCAACCGTCACCGGCAAAACGCTGCTCGTGGGCAATCGCAAGCTGATGCGCGACAACAATGTCTCGTTGGACGGCTACGGCGAGCAGGCGTCTTCGCTGGAAGGGGCCGGACGCACAGTCGTTTACGCCGCCCTGGATGGCGAATTCGCGGGCATGATCGCTATCGCCGACGCTGTGCGCCCCAACGCCCGCCTGGCCGTCGAAAAGCTGACTGAAATGGGCGTGCAGGTAGCTATGCTGACCGGCGATAACCGGGCCACGGCCGAACGCATCGCTGGCGAGCTGGGCATTACAACGGTCTTCGCCGAAGTGCTGCCGGGGCAGAAGGTCGACAAGGTGAAGGAGTTACAGGACGAGGGCAAGCTCGTAGCCATGGTGGGGGACGGCATCAACGATGCTCCGGCGCTCGCCCAGGCCGACGTGGGCATTGCTATCGGCGCGGGCACCGACGTAGCCATGGAGACCGCGGACGTGGTGTTGATGAAGTCCGACCCATTCGACGTGATCGGGGCCATTGGGCTGAGCCGGGCCACTCTGCGTAAGATGCACCAGAACCTGTGGTGGGCCGCGGGTTACAATCTTATTGCCTTTCCCATCGCCGCCGGCCTCTTGTACCCGGCCTTTGGCCTGGTGCTGCGCCCAGAGATCGCCGCGCTGTCCATGTCCGGTTCGTCGCTGTTGGTGGCGATCAATGCCTTGCTGCTGAAGCGATATAAGATGGGGTGATAAACCGATCGATCGGTGCGTTGTAATTACAAAGTGACCGCCACGCAAGCTAGATCTAAATTGTAGGTAATGCAAAAACGAGAGCTGGACGGACAAGACGGAATAGCGGCGCGTGACGTGGCTTGCTTGGTACTGGTGATGTTCCTGTGGGCCGTCTGTTTCCCACTGATCGCCGTCGGGCAAGCTATGGCCCCACCGCTAACCTTTTCTGCATTGCGTTCCTTTGTCGCTGGGGTAGCTTTGCTGTTGCCTGCTTTTGCATTGCGCCGTCCTCAACCACAAGGATGGCATAGCTGGTTGATGCTGGCAGGTGTAGGTCTTACGGCCACCAGTCTGGGTCTCGGTGGGATGTTCCTCGCCGGGGGACTGGTCAGCCCAGGGTTGGCAACTGTCCTGGCCAATATCCAGCCACTTGTTGCCGCTGTCCTGGCCTTCTTCATCTTAGGCGAGCGCCTAGGCCCACGCCACCGGGTAGGGCTTTTCCTGGGATTTGCCGGCATTCTACTGGTGGCGCTGCCCGGTTTTGCAACAGATGCGGACAGCACCCCGCTGTCAGGCATCGGCTACATTTTCATGGGCGCTGTAGGTGTAGCTGTGAGCAACGTCCTGTTGAAGCGGCTGGCCGGACGGGTAGACTCGTTGATGGCTGCCGGCTGGCAGTTTATCCTGGGCAGTATTCCACTATTGGCTCTGGCGGCGTGGTTTGAAGCGTCGGAACAGGTGACGTGGTCGGCCTCGTTCGTCACTGTCTTGCTGGCACTGAGCCTGCTAGGAACGGCCGCTAGTTTTGCCCTCTGGTTTTCTCTCCTGCATCGAAATGAACTGAACCGCCTGAACGCCTTCACGTTCCTGACGCCGGCCTTTGCCCTGTTCATCGGCGCGCTCTTCTTTAACGAGCGATTGCAGTGGCCGGAAGTGTCCGGTATAGGCCTCATTCTGGTTGGTGTGTTCTGGGTAAGCCGGGGCGCGACGCCCGAGGCCCAGTTAGACATCGTCAAACAATCTGAAGTCCTTTGAGGAGAATTATTATGTCAGAACAGATAAAGGAAATTCTTGGCTGGTATCGTAGCGAGAACCCCGGCGTGTTGACAAACCTTGCGCGACTGTTCAATCACGGCCGTTTAGCCGGGACGGGCAAGCTGATTATCTACCCGGTAGACCAGGGCTTCGAGCATGGGCCGGGGCGCAGCTTTGCCCCCAACCCGGCCGGTTACGACCCGCACTACCACTTTCAACTGGCGATTGAAGCAGGTTGCAATGCCTACGCGGCGCCGCTGGGCTTTCTGGAAGCGGGCGCGGTTGAGTTTGCCGGGCAAATCCCGCTCATTCTCAAGCTGAACAGCCACGACGTGTTGCAAGACGAAGTGGATCCACTGGGGGCGCAAACGGCTACGGTGGCCGATGCGCTGCGGCTGGGCTGTACGGGCATTGGTTACACCATTTACCCAGGAACAGCCGAACGACGGTTGCAGTATGAACAATTGCGTGAGCTGATCAGCGACGCAAAGTCGGTGGGGCTGGTGATCGTCGTCTGGTCGTACCCGCGCGGTGGTGGCCTGAGCCTGGCAGGGGAGACGAGCCTGGACGTAACGGCCTATGCGGCCCATATTGCCGCCGAACTGGGGGCGCACATCGTCAAAGTTAAGCTGCCTACCGCGCACCTGGAGCAGGAGGCGGCGCGAAAGATGTACGAGGCGCAACAGGTTCCGCGCGAGACGCTAACAGAGCGAGTGCGGCATGTGGTGCAGAGTACGTTTAACGGCCGTCGTGTGGTTATCTTCTCCGGCGGGGCTACAAAGGAAAACGATTCAGCCGTGTTAGATGAGGCGCGCGCCATTCGCGACGGGGGTGGCTTCGGTTCCATTATCGGCCGCAACATCTTCCAACGCCCAAAGGAAGACGCGCTCCGTTTGCTGGACAGAATGATGAAGATTTATCTTGGTAGAACTGCCTGACGGGTGGCATCTTACGAAGCCAGATTATTGCTTGTGACCGATGCTGTAGAAATCAAATATTTGTCTGGAGAAAACGGGCGATGTGCTGACGGGCCAAGCCGGGTGGCGCCGGACATAAGAGGAAGGCTTGTGACAGGACAATCGCCTGTACTCAAGTGCTCCGGTCATGACACCTTATCTTGCTCATGATCGTTCAACCTTTTCAAGTATACAGTCTTCCTCCCGACGCTACTTTTCGGGGGAAACCCCATAAATGCAAAATGGATGATTGCCCGTACTAATTACAGAGCATAGGATGCGACGACTACAGGGTTATCTCTACCCAAGGAAATAGAACGATGGCTGAGATTGAAATGGTGGGCGCGCCTGTTCGGGCTAGAAAATCGCCTAACTCTTACACAAGCCTGGCCTTATGGGGGCTCTTTGGGCTAGTTGTTGTTGCGATTATGGCAGCTCAAGTCTATGTAATAGCAGCAGGGCAGACTGGTGGACGGGGGGAGGCTGGCCGAACGCCTCTGTCCGAAACAGGCATTGCCTATGTCCAGGACTCGCTGCGCGCGGCCTCGAACAACCCAGCCTTTCCGGTTCTGGCTATCGTCGTGGCGCTCTTGTTGGGTGGGTTACATGTTATGACGCCGGGACATAACAAAGTCCTGGTTGGCGCGTATCTCGTCGGCGTCAAAGCCAGACCCCGCGACGCTATCCTTATCGGCGTTGCTACCGCCCTGTCGCACACTCTAAGTGTGATTGTAATCGGGGCGCTCGCCCTAATGGTTCGCGGGCAAAATATTGCCACTCTATACCTACAGTGGTTAGGGTTGCCGTCCGGATTGGTTGTTCTCGGACTGGGAACTTACCTGCTGACACGGCATCTCAACAACGATGGACACGCTCACGATAAAATTGGCGACCATTCACATGATGACGGCCACTCTCACACCGAGGACCATACCCACGTCCATGGGCCTGCGCACGATCATTCTCATCACCATCATGCGATCCCTACGAAATTGACCCTCGGCGGATTGATTGCGTTGGGCCTTGTTCATGGATTGGTTCCGACCACTGATGCTCTGGCAGTCTTGTTGGTCGCACTGACTGTCAAACAGGTTGCACTGGGCATCGGGCTAATTCTGGCTTATAGCCTGGGAATTGCAGTGGTCATGAGTAGTATCGGAATTCTCTTTTTAAAGTCACTTTTATTTTTCGGCGAGCGGTTCGAAAAGGCGACACGTTGGCTACCGGCTGTAGCTGCCCTCTTGGTCATGCTTTTCGGTCTATCTATTCTGACGCGCGCGCTGATCACGCTTCTATAAAATGGACACTGAAAAAGGGAGTTAATTACTCTGCAGAGGGTACCCTGCATTCTCCCAGGCGATCATCCCTCCGTCCAGGTTCCATACGTTGGTGTAACCAAGTTGCACCAGCGTTTGGGCTGCCTCGGTGCTCATATTACCGCTGCGGCAGTAAAGGACAATTTGGGCATCCTTATCGGCCGGGAGCTGGGACAGGTTCTGCGCGATCTGGTCGAAGGGGATAAATGCATCGGTGGCTGCAAGCTCCTCTTCGTAGGGGACGTGAACGTTGATCAGGGGGAAGTCCTTGTTTTCTAGCATCACGGCCAAGCCATCGGGAGTGATGTCAGTATACGAACCGCCACCGGCGACCGGCACCGTCTCGGTTTGCGTTGTTGAGTCACGTTCTGCCGGCAAAGGCGCGGCCGTATTTTGTCCACCACAAGCAGCCAGGAGTAAAACCAGGAAAGCCAAAACAAGAGCAAGAAACTGAAAGAGAGGCTTTTCTTGATTCATCGAACACTTCTCCACTCATCAAAATAAAAAAGGAGATTAGTCGTTGCTGACCAATCTCCAACCATTTTTATCTCTATCGGCTGTGTCTGCCAAGCGTCGTTTGGCCTGTTGCCCGTCTAACTCCGGGCAAGATTATCACCGCCGGTTCATCCAGATCCGGCATCCATCATTTCGACAAAGTTGCCGTGCCATTGGTGGAGAATGACCTGGCCGGTGTAGGCGTTGACTCTCAACATGCCGGCGATTTCCCATCGCGCAATACGTCAATCATGTAATAGCCAGGGAATGGATCGGCCGTTTCCTCGACGGGCATGCCAGGCAGCGCGGTATCTGGGTACTACTGCGCTAACTCAACTGCCTGCGCAGCTCTCTCCGCTGTTTCGGTTCTTAGGTGCTATCGTTCTAGGCCGGCGCGCACGCTCTCATACTCATCTTTTGTGATTTCGCCATTGGCGTAGCGCTCTTTCAAAATCTCCAGCGGCGTTTTTCCTTCACGGACTACGCGTTGCCCGCCGATATTCAGGTTTCCAGGCCGCCAGCCCAGCCCGTAGGCGATGGCCCCCACAATCAGAATCACGAAAATCAATCCAAAGCCCATCATGGTTTTTTACTCCTTGTCGTTACTTGTGTTGCACGCCGGCCCTTATTAGGAGGCCAGATCGTGACGTATCGTTTCGTACTCTTCTTTGGTAATCTCGCCGCGAGCGTATCGCCTTTGCAAGATTTCCAGCGCGCTCCCTTGGTGGCTTGCCTTTTCCGGTTGCTGTTCCTCGCCCGCATGGCGGCTGAAATTACTTCCGCCACTTGCGGGAAATAATTTGGTCAGCAACCAAATGCCGAGGACGACAATACCTATCCAAAGAACACCGGTGAGCAAGAGGTTCCACCCTCCGCCCATATGGTTTCCCCAAAACATCATCTTTATAACCTCCGTAGCAACCCTTACTATCGTGTTGCCGACTTAATTCGCTTATATTTACAATCATAGCAGCCAGGTGTAACGGGCAATTCGCGAAAGTATGACAATTTTGTAACAGTTTTGGGCAGTAGATTTAGGGGAGCGTACTCGCCGAAGATCGTGCGCGGACGCGGTCGCGCAAGTAAAAAGAGGAAAATAAACCTGGAACGAGGCTATGGCAACAGTGGCATCACAAAGGTGAAGACACTTCCCTTCTCTGGTCCTGCGCTCTCGGCCCATAGGCTACCCCCATGGGCTTCGATAAGATGGCGGGCAATGGTCAGGCCGATGCCACTCCCCCCACCGGCGCGCGAGCGGGATTTGTCTACTCGGTAGAAGCGCTCAAAAATGTGTGTGAGATGCTCCGGGGCAATGCCGATGCCGGAGTCTGAAACGCGGATGACGAGCCCCTCCTCGGTCGATTGGGCTATCACCTCCACCCGGCCGCCGCTCGGCGTATACTGAAGGGCGTTGCCAAGTAGGTTCATCATCACTTGAGTCATGCGCCACTTGTCGGCCGACACGACCGGTAGCTGTGGCGATAACCGAACCTCCAACTGAATGTCCTTTTCCTGATACTGGGGATATAACCGCGTAACGGCATCTTCGATGAAGCGCGCCGGATCTATGCGCTCTCGTTCCAGAAGCATCTGACCGGCTTCGGCTCGCGAGAGCTGTTCCAGGTCTTGGACCAAACGTTGCAGGCGTGTCACCTCTCGTTCAACCTGTTGGAATGTTACCGGCTCTGGTGGCAGCACTCCGTCCACCAAGCCTTCCATCACCCCCTTGATATTGGCCAGAGGGGTGCGCAACTCGTGTGCTACGTCTCCCACAAGTTGTCGCCGGCGTTGCTCAGTCTCCGACAGTCGCCCGGCCATCTGGTTGAAGGCGTGCGCCAGCGCGCTTAGTTCATCCTCGCCCGGCGCTTCCACGCGCTGATCATACTCTCCGGCAGCGATGCGTTGACTGGCTGTTTTCATTCGCTGAATCGGGCCTACTAACCGGCGAGTGACGACGGTGCTGACGATCAGGGCTGTCAATAGCGCTGCCCCAGTGGCAAACAATAGAATCTGCCTGACGGCCACGACAAAGCTTTCGTTCAGGCTATCTACAAGCTCCTGACTATTGCCCACCATGTATAGCATCTCTTCCATGCGCTCGGTGTGACGGGCCAGCGCGGCCGGCGCTGATAGTTGCGCGGCAAGGATGAGTGAAACAACCCCGGCGATAATGATGATCACATAGGAGAAGAAAAGTTTTACCCCC
>CAYNOL010000161.1:0-7261 GCA_964398825.1 uncultured Ardenticatenaceae bacterium | reverse complement strand
TTTTCAACCCGCCGTTTTTCAACCCGCCGTGCATTAACGCACGCTCGTCGCTCGTAGTTGCGCTCATCGTTCGTACTTGCGCCTCCTCGTCACTCGTCCCTCGTCACTCATACCGCACCAACCGCTCTTGCACCGCCACCAACTGCCCATTGCGCCAGACGCGCAGCGGCCGCTGTTTGGCGTCGAGCAGCACCGCCCGCCGCTGGTCGCCCCAGGCCACCCGCAGCGGCCGCGCCGCCAACACCTCGCCCCCGGCCGTCACCGTCTCGGCTGGGGCCCACTCGATGGCCACCGGCGTCTCCACCAGCGCCAGCAGCCGGGCCGGGTCGTCGTCGTGGGCCGTCATCGTCACGCCGCGCGCCTCGCCGCTGTGGGGGCCCAGCAACGCCAGCCCCGCCCCGGCTGGAAACCAGAACGCCCGCCCGTCGCGCCCATGGCGCGCGGCGCCGCGCCACGCGGCCACGTCCTCATACGCCACGCCGTCGACCCGGCGCGCGGCGATGATCTCATCCGCCGTCCACACGGCCGTGCCGCTGACCTCGTGCCCGTCGCCCCAATAGCGGTACTTCAACTGCTCCGGCCCGCCGGTGGGGTTCAGTGTCAGATGGAACAACCACGATCGCCCCGACGGCGCGTCCCGCGCGTCCAGATCGACCCGCAGAAAGCGGTAGCCGTCGCGCGCCGCCGTCAGCCGCCACGACTCCACCGCCCCTGTCGGCTCCCCCTTCACCTCATATCTCAGCCGCCCCGCCAGCAGCGGCCGCTCGTAGGGTTGTTCGTGGATGATGAATCGCATAAGAGTTGAAACCACAGATTCGGCGGATTTCCAGGAAGGGATTGGGGATTGGAGACTGAGACTGTGAGACCGAGAGACTGAACACTGATCTACTGACCCACTGATCACTTTTCACTCCTCAATCTCCAAATAAATCCGCTTATTAATCTTCCCCTTGCTCTTGTAATCCACCACGCGCACGCGGCCGACTTCGCTGGTGTTGGCCACATGGGTGCCGCCGTCGGCCTGCAAGTCCAGCCCCACCAGCTCCACCGTCCGCACCTCGGCGATCCCTTCCGGCAGCAGGTTGATCTTGGTACGAATGAGATCGGGGATGGCAAACGCCTCTTCGCGCGGCAAGACGCGCACCCGCACCGGCCGCGCCGCCGCCACTTCGGCGTTCACGGCCGCCTCGATGGCCGCCACCAGCTCCTGCCGCATCGTCTCGAACTCGAAATCCATGCGCCCCTGCAGCGGCTCCATGTTGCCGCCCGTCACCTGGGCCCCATAATCCCGAAACACCACGCCGCACAGGATATGCAGTGCCGTATGGGTGCGCATCAGCCGGTAGCGTCGCTGCCAGTCGAGCCGCCCCACCAGCCGCGCCCCCACCGGCGGCCCGTCGCCGTCGACGAAGTGCACCACTTGCCCGTCCACTTTCTTCACTGACACCACGCGCCACGTCCGCTCGCCGTCGACCAGCTCGCCCATGTCCGCCGGCTGGCCGCCGCCGCCGGGATAGAACGCGGTGCGATCCAGCACTACGCCGTCTCCCATGCGTGCCGTCACCACCGCCTCGAACTCCCGTGCGTACGCATCCGTCGTATAGATCAACTCGCTCATCGCCCAACTCCCGGCCGGAGCGCCGCCGCCCCGCGCCCAAAATCGAAAACGCCTTCGCCCCACTCCGGGACGAAGGCGCAAGCACTCCGCGTTACCACCCAGCTTCCGGGCCAACCGGCCCGGCGCTCATCCCGGCAACGGCCGTCAACGATAAGCCATTGCCGCAGCCCCGCTAACGTGGGGCCAGCCCGGCCAGGTCTACTCGGCCCATCATGGCCTTTCGGCTGGCGGCTCCCGAGGGATTTTCGGCCGGGGGTCCGCGCCTGACTCACACCCGCTCAGGCTCGCTGGGCTTCCCGCACCCGCCTACTCGTCTCGTTCTTCGCCGTTCTCTTTTGTCGCCTTAGTATAGTCGATTGGGGGTGGGTGTCAACTGGGGGAAGAGGGGATTGGAGACTGAAAGATTGGGAGATTGGGAGACTGCGCGATCCCTCAGTCTCCCAGTCTCCCAGTCTCCCAGTCCCTCTACCTTCCCACCACCCCCAAAAACAACACCCGCTCGCGAACGACCACCACGGCCGCGTAGCTGTCCGCCCCGCCCGGCCCTTCCACGGTCAGCCTCACCGTATAGGCCCCCACGCGCGCGTAGCGGTGGGTGGGGTGGGTGGCGCTGCTCTCCGGGCTGCCGTCGCCGAACGACCAGCGGTAAACCAGTGGCCCCGTCCCGCCGCTTTCGTTGATGAATTTCGCTTCGTCTCCGATCCAAATTGGACTGTTGGTATTGAAGTGGGCAATGGGGGGCGGGATTTCAACTATCGCTGTCGTGCGGAAAGACCAAACGAAATCCGACGCCATGCCGTCCGGTGGGTCTTCGGGGTCTGTGTCTCGCACGGCCGCCGCTTGGATCGTCACGGCGCACTGTTCCTCGGCCGCGAGGGGGGATTCCAGCGCCAACTGGTACAGTCGCGGCCCGCCCGAGAGCGACACCGCGTGCCGCCCACTGACGTCGCACAACACCTCGATGCCGCTCGCATCGACGACGACGTCTTCGGTGAAATCAACCGCCATCTGCGTGACAACAGGCACGTCCTCCGCGCCGTCGGCCGGCGTGACGGTCGCCACAGCCGGGGGCTCATCAATAACCTCCGCGCAGGCGTTGGGGCCGCCCGGCGTCGGCTCGTCGGGCCGGAACGGACTCGTTCGCCGCGCTCCTCCTTCCCCATTGGGGCAGCGTGCCAGCGAATCGACGTCGGCGCTCCCCCGGCCGTTCTCGTCGAGTGGCAATTGGCCGGCTTCCAGAAGCGACAGCAGCAGAGGAGACGCTTCGGCACCCGTGCCGTAAACGACGGCGTCGATCAGTCCGGCCGTGGTCAGGGGCGTGCCATCGGGAAAGTCGGCCGCGCTGCCCCGATAGATCGCTGCCCCGTCCGGCCCGTTCTGCAAGCTGCTGGAACCAAACACCAGGTCCGCGCCAACGGCCGCGTTGCCCAACACGAAATAGCCATCGGTGCCGGTCATGTGGCCCGCCAAATCGAAGGCTCTATAGGAAGTAGCGTCCGATCCGTTCCACAGAACGACTACCACCCCCGTCAAGTCACTTTCGCCCGAGCCGCCGTCATAAAGCTCTATGAACTCGTGGGTATCTTCCCCGACGGTGTCGGGATCGATCTCATTGATGATGATCTCCGCTGCCGGAGCGGATTCGGTGGTGAATGACCAGAGGTAATCACCTTCCATACCGTCCGGCGGATCGAGTGTGTCCAGGTCGCGGACGGCCGAGGCCGACACAGTGGCCTCGCACGTTTCGTTACTGGCTAAAGACGCTTGCAGCTTGGCTGTGAACTGCGCCGGCCCACCGCTAACGGTGGGCGAATGGTCGCCGCTGACGGAGCAGTAGAGGCTCAACGACTTGCCGGTCAGCGCGACCGGTTCGCTGAACTCCACCGTCAACACTACATCGACGGGAACGCTGTCCGCTCCCGGCTTGGGGCTCACCGACACCACAGCGGGCGGGCTATCCGTCTCGCACGCGTTGACGGCCCCCGGAGTCGGCGGATTGGGGGCGATGGCGGCGGTACGGCGCTGGCCGCCCGAACCGTTGGGGCAGCGTTGCAGCGAGTGGGTTTGGGTTGCGCCGCGGCCGTTTTCGTCCACGCCCTTCTCCCCGGCGGTGAGCAGCGACAACATCTTCGCCGAGTGTGCCCCAGGTTGGCCGTAGACGACCGCGTCAATCAGGCCTGAAGTCGTGATCGATGTGTTGTTCGGAAATTGCGTAGCGCTGCCAATATAGAGCGCCACGGCATCCGGCCCGTTTTGCAGCACATTGTTGGGTATCACCAGATCCGGGGAGACGGCCGCGTTGCCGACGACGAAATACCCCTCGGCATCAGCCGCATAGCCGCTCAGATCAACGGCATGGTAAGCGCGGTCATTGCCACCGTTGAAAAAGACAAGCACCAATCCATCCAGCGCCGTCCTTCCCTGGCCTCCGTCGAACAGCTCGATGAACTCAGCTTTGTCCGCCCCCGGCGTGTCGGAATCGATCTCGTTGATGAGAACGAAGTCCGGCGGCGGCGCGGCCGTGCTAAATGACCACGCGACGTTGGCGGGCAACGTGTCCGGCGGGTCATCGGTATCCTGATCGCGCACTTGCCCGGCGTGGATCGTCGCTGTGCAGCTTTCGGAATGGGCCAAGGGAGCATCAGGCGTCACGGTGAAGGCGACTGGTCCGCCTGTTGTGTTATAAGTGTGCCCGCCCGACTTCTGACATTGCAAGGTCAGCCATTGCCCCTGCAGCGTCACCGCCTCCGAGAATTGGACTGTCAGGTGGGAACCGACGCCGACCCCCGTCTCGCCGTCGTTCGGTGTCCAATCGGTCACGGCCGGCGGTTCGTCGACAGTGCAGTGGTTCGTCGCGCCGGGGCTGGGCGTGTTCGGTCGGTAGGTCGTCGTGTTTCGGGCGCCGCCCCCGCCGTTGGGGCAGCGCTGGTTGGAGTGCTGCTCGGCCGCGCCGCGGCCGTTCTCGTCTATCTGTGGCTGCCCCGCCTTCAGCAGAGGAAGCAGCCCGTTGTCGAGCTGGTTGGGCTGGCCATAGACCACAGCGTCCAGCGGCTGGATGGCGCTCACCGGCGTTCCGTTGGGGAAATTGGCGGCAATTCCCGGCGCCAGAACTATCGCATCCGTTCCATTTTGCAACGTGCCGGCCGGCAGCTCCACGTCAGCTCCCTTGATGCCGGGGTTGCCGATCACGAGGTAGCCGTTTTCGTCAGTCGTCTCACCATCCAGACCCAGAGCAAAGTAGCTTTTGTCATCTGCGCCGTTCACCAGCACGACTACCAGCCCGCTCAGCGATGTATTGCCGCGGCCGCCGTCATACAACTCGATGAATTCGGCCGTGTCCGTCCCCGGCGTGTCGGCGTCGAACTCGTTGATCAGGATGAAATCGGGCGGCGGGGCGGCCGTCTGGAATGACCATGAGACGTTGGCCGTCATCGTATCCGGCGGGTCATCGGTGTCTTTATCTCGCACCTGTCCGGCATGGACTATCACTGAGCAACTCTCTGAGTAGGCGAATGGCTCGTCGGGCGCGACCGTGAACGTGGTCGGCCCGCCCGTCGTCTTGTGCGTGTGCCCGCCCGATTTCTGGCATTGCACGGTCATCCACTGCCCTTGCACGGTCACAGGCTCCGAAAACTCGACGGTGATGGATGCCCGGATGTCCACGCCTGTCGCGCCCTCCTTCGGCGTTCGATTGGTCAACGTTGGCGGATCATCACTGATACAAATATTAACCGCGCCTGGTGTGGGGTTGTTTGGCCGGTAGGTTGTCGTGTTGCGCGCGCCGCCCGCGCCGTTGGGGCAGCGCTGACTGGAGTGTTGCGCACTTGCGCCTCGACCGTTCTCGTCGATCTGCGGCTGGCCTGAGTTGAGCAAGGGTAACAGACCGTTATCAATCTGGTTCAATCGTCCATAGACCACGGCGTCGAGCGGTTCGATTGCGCTCACGGGCGTGCCGTTGGGGAAGTCGGCCGCGTACCCGAAGGACAAGGCGATCGCATCAGGGCCGTTTTGCAAGATACCAGTGGGTACTGTTTTATCCACACCCGCCACGCCCGAGTTGCCGATCACGTAATAGCCGAGGCTATCCGTCAACTCGCCGTCCAATTCAATCGCCAAGTAGCTCTTATCATCCGCGCCGTTGAAAAGCACCACCACCAGCCCATCCAGCGGCGTGTTGCCTTTGCCCCCGTCATAAAGCTCAATGAATTCGGCCGTGTCCGTGCCCGGCGTATCGGCGTCGAACTCGTTAACCATTATCCCTCTGTCCACGTAGGGAATTGTGCTGAATGACCACATCACATCCACCCTCATGGTATCGGGCGGATCGTGTGAATCTTTGTCCTTCACACCGGCGGCAACCACCTTCACCGTGCAGCTCTCTCCCGACGCAAACGGCACGGTTGGGCGAGCGACCATCGTATCGCCGTCCCAGCGGGTCGTGTAAGGGTGCGCGGCCGAACGGTCGCAGGTGATCGTGACAGCGTCCGGCTCCACATCCACCGGCTCGCTGAATGTGATGCTTATCTCAGCATCGAGCGGGATATGTGTGGCGTCGGCCGCCGGGCTGAATGACACTATCTCCGGCGCGTCATCCGTCGGGCAGTTGTTCCGCGACCCCGGCGTCGGCGTCTGCTGCACGAAGCCACGCGTCTCACGAGGCTCGCCGCCGCCGTTGGGGCAGCGCTGGTTCGAGTCCGAATCGGCCCGCCCCCGCGCCTCCTCGTCCAGCGGCTCCTCGCCGCTCAGCAGCAGCGGCAACAGCCCGTCCGCCCCCGCGCCATAGACCACCGCGTCGAGCAAACCCACCGTCGTCACCGGCGCGGCAATGGGGAACTCCGACTCCGGCGCCGAGTAAATCGCCACCCCGTCCGGCCCATCGCGCAACGAATCTCTGATCAGCGGATGATCCACCCCCGCCACCCCGCTCGCCCCCACCACAAAATAGCCGTCCTCGTCCGTCCGCTTCCCGTCCAGCCCCAAAGCGAGGTACACCTCCGCCTCATCCCCCCGATACAACACCAGCGACAGACCGCTCAGATCCGTGTCCCCCCGCCCGCCGTCGAACAACTCGATGAAATCCCCCTCTCCCCTTGGCGAGACGGCGTCCACCTCATTGATGACCACCCCCACATGAGCGGCGTGGAACTGCCAGATGTGATTGATATCCATGAACTCCGGGGGCTCGCCGTCCAGGTCAGCCACCTGGTCGGCTCGGACCGTCGCCAGGCACAACTCCCCCGGCCGGAAAGCCCGATCGGAGACGAAACGCCACGTCGTCGGCCCCCCCGACGCCGACACCCCATGCACCCGGCTCTGCTCGCACTCCAGCATCAACCCCGCCCCCAGAATCGCCACCGGCTCCGAAAAGGTGACCACCACGCCCCCCTCCCGCCCGGCCGACAGCGCTACCCCCGTCTCATTCGCCCCCGGCACCGTCGACACCACCCTCGGCGGCAAATCCCCCGCCAGAGGCGACGCCGACACCCTGGCGAACATCGCCACCGCCACCGCCACAACCACCACCCACCAAAGCCGCCCAAACACAGCCGCCTGCACGTCGCCGCCTCCTGAAAGAACGCACGATAAACGCGGCCGAGTGTAGCGCACGAAATCGGCGATCGGCAAGAAAAGCGGCAAAATTCA
>CAYNOL010000160.1:5660-7360 GCA_964398825.1 uncultured Ardenticatenaceae bacterium | reverse complement strand
CGGCTGCCCGTCGTCGGGCCGGTGGTGACGAGTTCGAAGCTCGGCCGCCGCTACGTCATGGGCCACTATCGCAAGGGGGATACCCACCTCTACGTCGGGCGCGGCGTCGGCTTCGAGGGGTTGGGCGCGCCGCGGGTGCGCTTCCTGTGCCCGCCGGAGATCACGCTGGTGATGCTCGTCCCGTCTACGACAGCGTAGACCACACCTCCAGCTTCGTCCGCACGCGGCGGATGACTTCGTTGGTGAACTGGTCGGTATAGGCGCTGCCGCCCAGGTCCGACGTGCGGATCTCGTCGTGGACCGTCTCCAGCGTGGCCTCATAAATCGCCCGGCTGGCGATCTTCAGCTCCCGCTCCTTCATGTACCCCAGCAGACCGGCGGCGGCCAGGATCATCGCCATCGGATTGGCTACGTTCTTGCCCTCCAGGCTGGGAGCGGTGCCGTGGGGAGCCTCGGCCATGACACAATCGATCACCCCTTCGTTGTTGAGCGAGATGACCATCGACTCCGAGCCGGCGATGGAGCCGAACATTTGCAGCACCATGTCCGACAGGAGATCCCCATCCCTGTTCAGCGACGGGATGACCAGCGGATCGCCTGTCGTGGCCAGCAGCAGGGCAAACGTCGCATCGATGAGTTGCGGCTCATAACGGACGTTGGGATGGCGGGCGGCGGCGGCGTCCATCTCCTCTTTGAACATGCCTTCGTAAATGGGGCTAACGGTGAACTTGGGGCCGCCGAACACCTTGGCGTTGTTCTGCTGGGCGTGCTGGAAGGCGAACTCAGCCACCGCCCGGCACACGGCACGAGAGATCTTCTCGGTGCGAAAGGCGTACTCGTCCATGCTGCCCGCCACTCCCTCGCGCCACTCGCGCGCGCCGTAGGCATCATCGCGGGCCATGCGGACGATGCTGATCGGCGCATAGATGCCCCCCACCGGCCGCACACCGGGAATACGCCGCCCCGTGCGCAGGATGATCTCGGCGTCCATCTCCTCGCGCAGGATGGCGTTGGGGCTGCCCACGTCGGTGGGCGTCTCCGGCGTGATCGTCGCCGCCTTCAGGCCGACGCGATAGTCGCGAATGGCCCGCCCGGCCTCGTAGACCACCTTATTGTTGGTAGCCCGGCGATTGCCCAGGCTCAAGTCATAGCGCAAAAACTCCAGCGGGTAGCGGATGACAGACTCATCCAGTACTCGCAACGCCTCATTCAGTAGCTCCTGCCCCGTCTGGTCTCCATCGAGGATCACTATGGTTCTGCTCATCTTCTCTCCGAAATAGTGCAAAGTCTTTCCAGTTACTCGGCTCCGCCTGGCGCGTCGGCCGTCTCGGCTTGTCCTCGGCGGCCGCGCAACATGTTCAGGTAGCGCGGAATGGCCTGGGTGTAGAGGCGATAGAGGAGCGGCCGGGCGGGGTAATCCCACGCGCCGATGAAGCGCACCACTTCGCCGTTGAAGCCGGCTTTGAATCGCCACACGCCCCACATCCGGTCCGTCTCGACGAACTCGTCCGGCGCGCCCCAGAAGTCGTAGACCTTGGCCCCCTGCTCGCGCGCCCAGCGAATGGCCTCCCACTGCAGCAGGTGATTGGGCATGCGCTCGCGCGCCTCGTTGCGCGACGCGCCGTACATGTAGATCACCCGGTCGCCGAAGCGGACGAGGATGACGGCCGCCACCGGCCGCCCCTCTACTTCGGCCAGCA
>CAYNOL010000160.1:0-5560 GCA_964398825.1 uncultured Ardenticatenaceae bacterium | reverse complement strand
GTGGCATCCAGCGCCAGCTCCACGGTGTTGCGGAACTGGATCTGCTCGTCCGACGGCCGCCAGCCCCGGCTCTTCAGGTCACGCATGACGGCCGCGCCGAGCGGCGAGACGCGCTCGTTCTCCAGCCCCCAGCTGCGCACCACCTCGGGGTCGATCTTGATGAAGATGGCCCGCTCCCGCCGGGCCAATTGCTCCAGCTTGCTCAGCACTTGCCGCCGCAGGGTGACGTCGTGGTAATCGAGCACAGGGCCTTTGGGCACGTAGAGCACGCAGAACGGCAGCCGGGGGATTCGCCGTTTGAGCACCATCGCCCCGGCCAGCGGCTCCCATTTGTTCGCGGCCACAGTCATCGTCAGCGGCAGCGCCTCCCAGCCCCAGCGCGACTTGAACTGTCCCCACACCCAGCTTTGCAGCACGTGGGCATGGGGCAGCCGCGCCAGCGCCGCCTCCCAGGCGACGGGCGAACTCTCCGGCTTGAAGCTTGAGGCCTGAAAATCGGTGTTGCCTTTCGTCATCATTAAAAAAGTTGCGGCCCCGGGCCGCGATCCGGCCAATCTTACCTCGATAGGGTCTGAGGCGCACGGGAAGAGATCGGTGTCACTGTGCTTCCCTTTTCTCCATCTTTTTATTTGTTCTCATCCCTGTTCTGCTACAATTCGGCACATTTTTTATCGGAGCGGAGTGGAGCGGAGGGTACTTTTCATGAAAGGATTCTTGGCGAAGACGGAACATTGGATCGGGTTGAACCCCATCCTCCTTGTCCTGGCGCTGTTCATCCCCATCGCGATCATCCTCGAATTGACGCACGCTAACCCATTGTATATCCTGCTGGCGTCGGCCGCGGCCATCATCCCGCTGGCGGCCATGATTGGCGAGGGCACAGAGGCGCTGGCCGAGAAGGTGGGCGAGCGCACCGGCGGCCTGCTAAACGCCACGCTGGGCAACGCGGCCGAGCTGATCATCGCCATCGTCGCCCTGCGCAAGGGACTCATCGACCTCGTGCTGGCTTCCATCACCGGCTCGATCCTCGGCAACCTGCTGCTCATCCTCGGCCTCTCGCTGTTGGTGGGCGGCATCCGCCACGGCTTGCAGCGCTTCAACCGGGAGAACGCGGGCCTCGACGCCACGCTGCTGGTGCTGGCCGTTTTCACCGTCGCCATCCCGTCGTTCTTCAATCAGGCTATCGAGCCCGATTTCCTGCGCGTCGAACTGCTCAGCATCGGCGCGGCCATCGCCATCCTGGTCATGTATGGCCTGGTCATCCTCTACTCGTTCACGGCCAAGACGACCGAAGGCGACCCCCAGGCGCGTGAGGCCCACTCCACGACGGGCTGGAGCACCCGCCACGCGCTGCTCGTCCTCGTCGTCGCCGTCGGCTTCATCGCCCTGCTGTCGGAGTTCCTGGTGACGGCCGTCGAACCGGTGACGCAAACGCTTGGCCTCAGCGAGTTCTTCATCGGTATCATCCTGATCCCGTTGGTAGGTAACGCGGCCGAGCACTTTGTCGCCGTCCAGGTGGCGGCCAAGAATCGAATGGATTTGGCGCTGAGCATCGCCATCGGCTCCAGCTTGCAGATCGCGCTGTTCATCGCGCCGCTGCTGGTCTTCATCAGCCTGGCGCTCGGCAATCCGATGCCGCTGGAGTTCACGACCTACGAGGTGTTGGCCGTGTCAGCCGCGTCGCTCATCGCCGCCCTCGTCTCGCTGGACGGACAAAGCAACTGGCTCGAAGGAGCGATGCTGCTGGTTCTCTACGTCATCCTGGCAGTAGCGTTTTTCTTCCTCTAGGCGTCAAACAAACAGGTCGGGCGACGCGATCGCCCGGCCTGTTTTTCTATCGCCCGCGCCGCCAGACGTAGAGGCCATGGAGCAGGTTATTGTAGACGCGATCGGTCGCGCCTACCGTCCGCTTCAGCTCGCCGCCGAACCCACGCTTGAAGCGGTAGACGGGCCATAGGCCATCCTGCCGCTCGGTGAAGCCCGCTTCCAGCTCCGCCTCGTCGTGGTCGGGAACGCCCCACATGTCATAGTTGGTGCAACCGCGCGCCTTGGCCCAACGCATACCCGCCCATTGCGCGGCGTAGGCCGGCATGCGCTGCCGCTCCTCGTCGCTCGACGCGCCATAGAGGTAAGCCGCATTGCGCCCGCAGGTGAACACCATGACGCCGGCCAACGGCCGCCCCTCGTACTCGGCCAGCCACAGGGCGACGTTGTGGGGCGAGAACAGCTCGAACGCCGCGCGATAATATTGCGGATCGTGGATGCCGAAACGGTCTCGCTGGCCGGTGACGAGCATCAGCCGGTTGAACGCCGGCAGGTCGGCGGCCGTGCCTTGCCGCACGGTGACCCCCTTCTTCTCGGCCAGCCGAATGTTATAGCGCGTCTTCTGCTTCATGGCGGCCAGGATCTCGTCTTCCGACGGCCGCAAGTCGATGACGATCGTGCGCGGCGGCTGGATCGTGTCGGGCGACGGCACGCAGCCGTGGCGCCGGTAGAGCGCTTCCCACACCTCGGGCGACATCTCGTCCTGCCAGATGCGCGGCTCGATCTTCACCATGCCCGCCCCGCGATGGTAGGCCGCCTGATCGACGTGGTTGAACAGCACGTCCACCTGCTCGGGATCGCTCCAATCGACCAGCGGCCCGTGGGGGATGTAGCCGAGCTTGACGATTCCCAGCGCAATGGAGCGGAACAGCACCTGCGCCCCGCCCACGAGACGGCCGTCGCGCCGCATCCACACTCGCTCCGTCGTCCAGCCGAAGCGACTCTTCAGCCGCGCCCAGCTCGTCGTCTGCAACACGCTGCCTCGCGGATGGGCGGCCACGAAGGCGTCCCACTCCGCGTCGGCTTCTGAATAAGGCTGTTCGCCCAAATCAAACATTTTAGAAACCATTGCGGAGATTATAGGGGCAATCGCTGACTCTACCCAATCCGGCCGGTCGTGGGGCGGCGCGCACGCCTCATCGTTCGCCAATGACGGCCGTTGTGCTACAATGCCCCATTCCAAACGTGGGCGGTATGCGATGAGCCAGGCTAGAGTTCTTTACGATCTGCAACAAATCGACAACGAGATACGAACCAAGAAACAGCGGCTGGGTGACGTGTTGCGATTGCAAAAGGAGCCGGCCGCGCTGGTGGCCGCTCGCCGGAAGGCCGAGGCGGCCGCCGCCGATCTGCGCGAGTGGCAGGCCCGCCACAAGGCGCTGTCGATGGAGATCGCCTCGCTGGCCGACAAGGCCAAACGCTCGGAAGACCGCCTCTACTCCGGCGTCGTGAAGAATCCCAAGGAGTTGACCGACCTGCAGAACGAAGTCGAGGCGCTGGGCCGACGCCGGGCGTCGCAAGAGGACGAGGCGCTGCTGGTCATGATGGAGATCGACGAGCGCAAGGGCGTGAAGGGCGAGGCCGACGACGAGGTGGAGCGGCTGGCGCAGGAGTTCGCCGCTGCTTCGTCGACGCTGCGCGAGGAGCAGCAGACGCTGGCCGTCAATCTCAACGTACTGCTCGACCGGCGGGCGCGGCAGGTCGCCTTGGTGCAACCCGCGCTGCTGAAGAGCTACGACAACCTGAGCCGCCAGAAGAACGGCGTGGCCGTGGCTGGGCTGCGCGGCAACAAATGCCTCGGCTGCCAGCTGACGCTGGCCAACAGCACCGTTCGCGCCGTCGACGAGGGCAAGCTCGTCCACTGCGAGCACTGTGGCCGGATACTTTCAATCATTTAACCACGGATGAACACGGATAAAACGTATTAAGACGGATTTTTATCCGCAAAATCCGGCCAAATCCGCGAAATCCGTGTTGAAAGATTTATCCCCAACGTAACGGACGACACATCACAAAGGAGCGAAGAAGGCGCGGCGGGCTAGAGCTTGCGGCCGCGGTAGGTGGCGACGATCTCGGCCATGATCGCCAGGGCGATCTCTTCCGGGTTGTCGGCGCCAATGGCCAGACCGACCGGCGCGTGC
This sequence comes from uncultured Ardenticatenaceae bacterium, assembly GCA_964398825.1. Classification (GTDB taxonomy): domain Bacteria; phylum Chloroflexota; class Anaerolineae; order Promineifilales; family Promineifilaceae; genus Promineifilum. The sequence continues at coordinate 1,595 of CAYNOL010000160.1, read as the reverse complement.
AGGCGAGCCAGCTGCTCATCGGAGAAACCCATGTTGACCAGCCGCTCACGCCGCTTGGCGTTGGTGCTGCGGCTGCCCAGCGAGCCGATGTAGAAGGCGTCGCTGTTCAGCGCTGCCCGCAGCGCCGGGTCGTCGATCTTGGGGTCGTGGCTCAGCGTGACGATGGCCGTGTCGGCGGCGATCGGCTCCGCGGCAAACGCTTTCTCCGGCCACATCTGCAGCAGCTCGTCGACGTTGGGGAAGCGTTCTTCGCTGGCGAAGGCACGGCGAGGATCGATGACCACCGTCCGGTAGTTGAGCATCTTGGCCATTTCGACCAGGATGACGGCGATGTGGCCACCGCCGACGATGGCCAGCGTGGGGGACGGGCGCATGGCGTCGATGAACAGCTCCGGCCCCTCTTCCAGTTGGTGGCGCGTCGATTGTCGCGCCTGCCGCGCCAGCTCGACAGCCCAGTGGTCGAGCGCCTCGCCCAACGAACCGGCCACGATCTCGCCGCCGGCCACGGCCACCTTGCAGCCGAGCAGCGCCTTGTCGCCGTCGATGACGGTGAGAATGGTGACGGGCTTGTTGGCCATGATCGTGTCGCGCGTCGCCGCGTGGATCGACACGTTGAGCGGCTCGACGAGGACGTCGATCGTGCCGCCGCAGGCCAGCCCCACGCTCCAGGCGGTGTCGTCGGCCACGCCGAAGTGGAGCAGCGCCGGCCGTCCCGTCAGCAGCACCTCCTCGCCCGCCTCGATGACCGCGCCCTCGACGCAGCCGCCGCTGACCGAGCCGGCGACGGCCGCCCCGCCGGCGGTGAACACCATTTTGGCCCCCACCTTGCGTGGGGCCGAGCCCCAGGTGTTGATCACCGTCGCCAAGGCGATGTCCGTCTCTCCGGCCGCCAGCCAGCTGTCAATGGAATGGATTACCTCTTTCATCTTAGGTTGATTGTAGTAAATGGACGAGTTTGGGCAACCCTACTCAAAATGAGCACCGGAAAAACAATCGCAGAAATTCGGCCGAAAGTTGCTATAGTCTTTTAAGTCAGGTCTACTCTTGACACATTTCTACGAACCCTATAAATCACTCTACAAGGAGTAGCGATGTCTGAACAGAATCTACAAGTGGCGACACTGGGCGGGGGTTGCTTCTGGTGTCTCGATGCCATTTATCAGGACGTGCAGGGGGTCGAGCGGGTGGTGTCCGGTTACTCCGGCGGCCATGTACCCAACCCGACGTACGAGCAGGTATGCGGCATGGCCACCGGCCACGCCGAGGTGGTGCAGGTGTGGTTTGATCCGTCGGTCATAAGCTATGACGACATCCTCTACATCTTCTGGCGCATTCACGACCCGACGACGCTGAACCGGCAGGGCAACGACGTGGGGCCACAATACCGGTCGATCATCCTCTATCACGATGAGACGCAGAAGGCGGCCGCCGAGCGCACGCAGGCCGAGGTCGAGGCCGCCGGCGTCTGGCGCGATCCTGTCGTGACCGAGATCGTGCCGTTCGAGGTGTTCTACGAGGGCGAGGCGTACCACCAGGATTACTTCAACAACAATCCCAACCAGCCCTACTGCGCCTACGTGATCGATCCGAAGGTG
>CAYNOL010000159.1:0-7435 GCA_964398825.1 uncultured Ardenticatenaceae bacterium | reverse complement strand
GCTAGCGGTGGGTTTCAACCCGCCGCGCAATTTGATCGTACTCGAGGCTGCGGGTCAAAACCCGCAGCTAAGATAGAAAGTACGTTAAAACGCACTAAAGACACAGCGCGACGCTCTTCCAGTGCGTTTTAACGCACTTCCCGCGCTAGCGGTGGGTTTCAACCCGCCGCGCAATTTGATCGTACTCGAGGCTGCGGGTCAAAACCCGCAGCTAAGATAGAAAGTACGTTAAAACGCACTAAAGACACAGCGCGACGCTCTTCCAGTGCGTTTTAACGCACTTCCCGCGCTAGCGGTGGGTTTCAACCCGCCGCGCAATTTGATCGTACTCGAGGCTGCGGGTCGTAACCCGCAGCCAAGATAGAAAATACGTTAAAACACACTAAAGACACAGCGCGACGCTCTTCCAGTGCGTTTTAACGCACTTCCCGCGCTAGCGGTGGGTTTCAACCCGCCGCGCAATTTGATCGGGCTCGAAGCTGCGGGTTTCAACCCGCCGCGCAATTTGATCATACTCGAAGCTGCGGGTTGAAACCCGCCGCGCAAGGCCGAATTTTTGGCAGTCGCGTGTAACTCCATCGCTCATAACGCGTAAACCGGTATAATCGTACCCTACTTATGACTAAAATTATCGCCGTAGCCATGCAAAAAGGGGGCGTGGGCAAGACGACAACCACCGTCAACGTGGCCGCCGCGCTGGCCGAGCGGGGGCGGCGGGTGCTGGCCATCGACTTCGACCCCCAGGGCAACCTGACCCAGCACGCCGGCTTCGACCCCGACCGCATCAGCCCCACCATCTATGACGCGCTGAAAGCCGAAGTCGACGGCGGCCGCGGCGACCTGCGCGCCGCCATCTACGAGACGGATGAAGGGTTCCACCTCGTCCCCAGCCAGCCGGAGCTGAGCCTCGTCGAGGTGTCGCTCATCAACAGCCTCAGCCGCGAGCGGGTGCTGGCCGGGCTGCTCGATGGCCTGGCCGCCGACTACGACTACATCCTCATCGACTGCAACCCGTCGCTTGGCCTGCTGGTCATCAACGCGCTGACCGCGGCCGACAGCGTCCTAATCCCCATCCAAACGGAATACCTGGCCGCCCGCGGCGCGCTGATGATCCTCTCCACCATCGAGACCATCCGGCGCAAGCGGCTGAACCCCGACCTGACCATCGAAGGCATCTTGCTGACCATGGCCGACGCCCGCGCCTCGCTGACCCGCGACATCCAGACGGCCGTCGAGCAGCAGTACGGCGACGGCCTCCGCATCTTCGACACTGTCATCCGCCGCTCCGTCCGCTTCGCCGAAAGCGCCGCCGCCGGCCAGAGCATCCTGGCCTTCGACCCGCGCGGGCCGGGCGCGACCGGCTACCGCGCTGTGGCGAAGGAAATAGACGAAGGGAATTAGAGATTGAGAGACTGAGAGACTGAGAGACTGAGAGACTGGGAGATTGGGGATTAGAGATTAGAGATTGAGCGACTGGACAAGTCTCACAGTCTCCTAGTCTCCCAGTCTCCAATCTCTAATCTCCATTATGTAAACAATGGCCAGAAAGAAACCAAAGATCAACCTCTCCCAACCCATCCAGCCCCGCACGGGCGACCTGGAGCGGCTGTTCAGCACCGAAGAAGACGTGGAGCAGTCGGCCGGGCTACAGCTGTTGGCCGTGCGTGTCGATGCCATTGACCCCGACCCCGACCAGCCGCGCAGCACCTTCAACGACGACAGTCTGCGCGAGCTGTCGGAGAGCATTCGCCAGGACGGCGTCATCCAGCCTATCGAGGTGACGCAGAGCAGCCCCGGCCGCTACCTCATCGTCCACGGCGAGCGGCGCTGGCGGGCGGCCCAACTGGCCGGGCTGGCGACGGTGCCGGCCGTGGTGCGCCGCCGCGACTACGACGACGTGACCCGCTTCGTGCGCCAGGTGGTGGAGAACATCCAGCGCGAGGACCTCAACGACGTCGACCGCGCCGCCGCGCTGCTGCGCTTGCGCAAGCTGATGCAGGAGGAGCTCGACGTGGCCCGGCAGACGCAAGCCGGCAGCGGCGAGCCGTGGGGCGGCCGCGTCACGTGGGCCAAGGTGGGCGGCCGCCTGGGCTACAGCCGCCAGCGCATCCACCAGCTCATCCAGCTGCTCGACCTGCCCGACGAGATCAAGGACGCCGTGCGCGAGGGCGTGCTGAGCGAGCGGGACACGCGCGTCTACCAGGGGCTGACGGCCGTCCAGCAGCGGGCGCTGCACCGGGCGCGCATGGCCGGCGAGTTGAACCCGGCCGAGATGCGCCAGCTCTCCCGGCTGTTGCGCGAGGCGCCGGAGATGACCGTAGCCATGGCGGCGCGGCTGCTGCAGCAGACGGCCGACGACGAACCACAGATCGCAGAAAGTGTACCGACTGCCGGCCGGGACGATGTGGGACAAGCGGCCGAAGAAGAGCAATCCAATCTCTCAGCCTCCCAATCTCCTAATCTCGATCCGCTCCGCCCCGCCCGCGTGGGCGCGCCGACGAGCATCGAGCGGCTCGACTGGGTGCGCGGCCATCTGGCCCGCATCGACCGCCACGGCCTGACGGCCGCCGAGCGCAAGGAGATGCTCCGCCTGCTCAAACTCATCCAGGACGACGTCGCCTCGTTGATGAGCGCCTTGCGGCCGGAGAGATAATATTTTTCACACGGATTTGCGCGGATTTTGACGGATTTTTCAATGTTCGTGGCTAATCTGTCCAATCCATGTCCTATTATTTACCACGGATTCAACGGATGACATAGACAAATAAATAAAATCCGTGTCAAAATCCGTGAAAATCCGTGGTTAAAATATTTCTTCCATGTCTGCTTTACTCTCGCTTGACGTTGTCATCACCATCATCATCCTGACGGCGGCCATCGTTCTGTTCCTGACGAACAAGGTGCGGGCCGACGTGGTGGCGTTGCTGGTGCTGGTCAGCCTGGGGGCGACGGGGGTGCTGACGGCCGAGGAAGCGTTCTCCGGCTTCAGCCGTTCGGCCGTCGTCACCATCGTCACCATCTTCGTGCTGGCCGCGGGGCTGAACCTGACCGGCGCGGGGGAGCGCGTCGGCCAATGGCTGGTGCAGCTGGCCGGGCAGTCGGAGGGTCGGCTCGTCGTCGTGGTCATGATCGCCGGGGCGTTCCTGTCGCTGTTCATGAACAACATCGCTTCGGCCGCCGTGCTGCTGCCGGCCGTCTCCAGCGCCGCCCGCCATCGCAACGTCAACCCGTCCCGCCTGTTGATGCCGCTGGCCTTCGCCACCATTTTGGGCGGCATGGCCACGCTGTTCACCACCACCAACATCGTCAGCAGCGGCCTGCTGACCGAGGCAGGGCTGCCCGGCTTCTCGGTGCTGTCGCTGGCGCCGGTGGGCATCCCCGTCATCATCGCCGGCATCCTCTACATGACCTTCTTCGGCCGCCGCATCCTGCGCGAGCGCCCCACGGCCCAACAGTTCGAAGCCCGCGCCGAAGATCTGGACGAAGAGCTGACCGACATCTACAAGCTCGACGAGCGCATCTTCCACGCCCGCATCCCGCCCGACTCCTTCCTGCATGACCGCACACTGGCCGAGAGCACCTTCCGCGAGAAGTTCAACGTCAACGTGCTGGTGGTGGAGCGCGAGGGGCAGAAGCAGCTCGCCCCCTCGCCGGACACTATTCTGCGCATCGGCGACGTCGTCACGCTGGAGGGCAGCCTGGAAGAGTTCCGCGGCCGCGATGTGGAGCCGTACCTCGAGATCCTGGAGCCGCGCGCCAACCCCGACGCCGACCTGCAATCGGACGACATCGTCATCACCGAGGTCGCCCTGGCCCCCCGCTCCAGCCTCATCGGCCACACCCTGCAAGAAGTCAGCTTCCGCGAGCAGTTCGGCTTCTCGGCGTTGGCCATCTGGCGCGGCGGGCGGCCCATCCGTCGCGGCATGTCGACGACGCCGCTGCTGTTCGGCGACGCGCTGCTGCTGCAAGGCCCCCGCGCGCGCGTCCACCTGCTGAGCCGCAACCCCGACCTCATCCTGTTGGGCGAGCCGGCCGAACCGATCCCCGACGTGCGCTCCAGCAAGCTGGGCATCGCCACGGCGATCATGGTCATCTCCCTGCTGGTGGCGGCCACAGGGATATTGGCGACGGCCGAGGCGCTGCTGATCGGGGCGCTGGCCATGGTGCTGATGGGGGTGCTGACGCCCGACGAGGCGTACGACGCCGTGGAGTGGCGCTCGGTCATCATCGTGGCCGGGATGTTGCCCATGGGCATGGCGCTGACGCAAACGGGGTTGGCCGGGATCATCGCCGAGAACATCATGAAGCTGACGATGCCCTACGGCCCGCTGGCGCTGTTCGCGGCGCTGTTCCTGCTGTCGACGCTGCTGGTGCAGGTCATCAGCGGCGCGGCCGTGGCCGCCATCGTCGTGCCGCTGGCCATCGAGTCGGCCCGGCAAGCCGGCGTCGACCCGTGGAGCGTGACCGTCGGCGTGGCCCTGGGCACGTCGATGGCCTTCCTGACCCCCCTCGGCCACCCGGTCAACGTGCTGGTCATGGGCCCCGGCGGCTACCGCTTCGGCGACTACTTCAAAGTCGGCCTGCCGCTGACCATCATCGTGACGATCGTGATCCTCGTCCTGCTGCCGCTGATTTATCCTCTATAGAAGAGAAAGAAACCACAGATTAGAAGAAGAAAATTTATCCGCAGATTGGGCAGGTTTTTAAGAAGGGATTGGGGATTGGGGATTGGAGATTGCGAGACTGGGAGATTGCGAGACTGGGAGACTGGGAGGCTGTGAGACTACGAGACTGGGAGACTGGGAGACTGGGAGACTGACCCACTGACCCACTGAATACTGGCCACTGGCCACTAAACAGCTCTACTCTCCCAATCTCTCAATCTCCCAATCTCTCAATCTCCCCCACTCTCTACCGCATCACCACCGGCGCCAGCACATCGAAATCAAGCGGCCCGACCGGGTCTCCGGCAGGCGCCTCGAAAGCGCCGATGTCGCATTCGTTGGCAGAGGGGATGCCGTTGCCGTCGAGGTTGCGGGGTTGGCCGCGCTGGTCGACGCCGCCGACGGGCGCGGCCGCGCAGACGGCCGACGGCGCGGCGTCGATGGCCGGGCTGCCCGCCGCCAGGGCGTGGGTGTGCGTCGGGCCGCCGTTGTCGGCCAGCGGCCCCAGGATCGCCGCCAGCCCCGCGCCCGGCGTCAGGTCCGTCCCCCCCACGCCGAAGCCCGCCACGCCCGCGTTGCCGCCGAAGCCGAACAGATTGCGGTCGTTGGCGGCCACTGTGCCGCCGGCGCGGAACGCCTCTCGTCCCGTCGGCGCGGCATTGCCGGCCACCAGCGCCCGCCGCAGCGTCACCGTCCCGGCGTAGTTCTGGATGCCGCCGCCGCTGACCGCGGCCGTGTTGCCGCTCAGCGTGGCGTTGGTCAGCGTCATCGTCCCCGCGTTGTGGACGCCGCCGCCGCCGCCCGAGGCGCTGTTGCCGCTCAGCGTGCTGTTGGTTACATGGATCGTCCCGTTCAGCCCGGCGAATGCGCCGCCGCCGTCGCCGGCCCGGTTGCCGCGCAGCGTCGAGCGGTTGACGGTGATCGTGCCGCCGAAGGCGGTGACGCCGCCGCCCGACGACGCCTGGTTGCCGGCCAGCGTGGCGTCGACGAGGGTCAGCGCCCCACCGGAAGCGAACGCGCCGCCGCCGTTGCCGCCGGCGGTGTTGTTGCTCAGCGTCGCGCCGTCGATGGTGGTGGACCCCCCGGCCGACGCCGCCCCCGCGCCGGAAACGGCCGTGTTGCCGCTCACTGTGCCGCCGATGAGCGTCGTCGTCGCGGCGGGGGTGTCGGTGAAGACGCCGCCGCCCCGGTTGCTCGCCTTGTTGCCGGCCACGCCGGCGCCGGTGATGGACAGCGCGCCGCCCCGATTGGCCGCACCGCCGCCGTCGGCCGTGGCGCTGTTGCCGGCCAACTCGCCGCCGGTCAGGGTCATCGCCCCGCCGGCCAGCGCCGCCCCGCCGCCCGTCGCGGCCGTGTTGTTGAGGATGCGCGCGCTGTTGCCGGTGACACTCCCGGCGGCGATATGCACCCCGCCGCCGGTGGGCGCGTTGTTGGCGCTGATGGTGGCGCTGTTCATCAGCGACACACTCCCCTCGGCCACGTACAGCCCGCCCCCCAGCGTCCCGGCCTTGTTGTCGCCCACCGTGCCGCCGGAGAGGGTGAGGGAAGCGTTCGCGCCGTCGACAGCCACGCCCGCGCCGTTCTTGGCGGCCGTGTTGAGAGTGACGGTGGCTCCGGTCAGGGTCAGATCGCCCTGATCGAGCATGATCCCCCCGCCCCAGTAGTCGGATTTGTTGGCCGACAGCTGCGCGCCGTTGATCGTGTGGACGCCGCCGTAGAGGGACAGCCCGCCGCCGGCCCCCTTGGCCGTGTTCTCGGAGATCTTGCCCCCGGTGATGTTCGTGTCGCTCTCTTTGCTGTAGATGCCGCCGCCTGCGTCGGCCGAATTCAGCGTCACCTCGGTGCCGGTCATCGCCAGTTGGCTGTACTCCAGATAGACGCCGCCGCCCTTGCTGAACGAAGCGCCGATGTTGCCGGTGATGAGGCTGTCGGCCACTGTTACATCGGCCTCGCTCGCCGCCAGCCCCGCGCCGGACGTGGCCGCGTTGCCGGAGAGAGTCAGCCCGTCGGCTGTGAGGTCGCCGCCCTGCGCATACCAACCGCCCCCCTTGTCCTCGGCCGTGTTGTCTTCGATGGTGCTATCGACGATCGTCACCGTGCCGTAGAACGTGGACAGGGCGCCGCCCAGCGTCGTAGCCTTGTTCTCGCTGAGGGCAGTGTTGTTGATAGTGACAATGGACTCGCTGGCATAGATGGCCCCGCCGCCGCCGGCCTCGTTGCCGGTGATGGTGCAGTCGTTGAGCGTCAATTCGCCGTATTGCACGAGGATCGCGCCGCCATACTCGTAGGAGATATAACCGTTGCTCAGTGTCAAATCGTTGAGCGTCAGCGCGGCGTCGGAGTAATATTCGCCCGCGATGGTGAAGAAGCGCAGCTCATAGTAGCTGTCGCGGGTGATGGTGGAGCCATTGCCCTCGACGGTGATGGTTGAGGTGATGAGCGGCAGGCCGGTGTAATCGAGATCGCTGTAGACAACATCTTCGATGATGAACGAGCCGCCCTGGGGCAAGACGATGACGTCGGGCCCGGCCGGATCCCCGGCGGCGCAATCGGCGTGGCCCGGTTCGTCACCGCGGCCGTCGGTGGTGTCGTTGGCGTTGTTGATGGCCTCGATGAGCGAGCATTGGCCGTCGGCAGCCACGGCCACGACGCCGTTGGCGACGTTGATGGTCGCCACGGGGGCGGCCAAGGCGGGCGGGGGCAGCGGCGCGCGGCCGAGCGCCAGCAGCAGCGCGGCCGAGGCCAGCGTCAGGCGCGCGCGGGCCAGCAGC
>CAYNOL010000158.1:0-7502 GCA_964398825.1 uncultured Ardenticatenaceae bacterium | reverse complement strand
GCCGCCGCCCCGGCAAGCCCGCTCCAGCCGGAAGCGACGACCACGCCCACGGCCGCGCCGCCAACCCCCTCGCCGACGGCCGCGCCCATCCCCACATCATCCGAAGTCGACGGCTGGCTGCTCTACGAGAACGAATACCTCGGCTATCGCTTCAGCTACCCGCCCGAGGCGCGTATCCGCACCCAGGGAGTCACCGGATTTCCGACGGACGAGCTGCCGCCGAACAAGACGAGCGAGGCGTATCGGGCCGAGCTTGAGGAGAAGTATCCCAAGAATCTCTGCGTAACCGTGACGTACGAAAGCTTCTTCATCTCCTTTGTGCCTTCGTATGATGGGGTGGGTAAATACACTGTCCCCTGCGGCATCACCGGCATTGGTGATTTCGAGGTGATAAGTCAGGAACAGAGCGTTGTCATCGATGGTACACCGTTGACAAGCACCCAGTGGATCCTGCGCGGCGGGGAGGGTGCATGGCGCGGCGAATTGTTCAGGCTGTCAGTCAATGACGATTTGCGCGTTGATTTCGGCAGCGCCAATGAGGTGGAAGAGGACGAGTTTCTAGAGTGGCGGCCGGTTATGATGCAGATTGTGGAGTCGCTGCGGGTGGAGTAGAGACGAGTACGCTACGGTCAGGTTGTACGATGGCGCATGGCGCTCAGGACGCCAACGCCCCCAGCACCATCTCCGCAACTTCCTCAGCCGTCATCCCGCTCGTATCCACCACCAAATCGGCATGCTCTCGCGCGTGGGCCAGCCGCTCGCGCTGCATCGCCAGGTACTCCGGCCCGGCGTCGTCCTTCGGCCGCCGCTGCCGGTACGCCTCGTGCGACAGGTCCAGATAGATGAGCACGTCGGGATCGACCAGCCGCAGCCACATGTCCTTGACGAACGAGTGCTCCTGCGCCGGGTGGCGCGCGTCATAGCCGGCCGCCCGCAGCGCGGCCACCAGCGTGCTCTTGCCGCTGGCGCACGGCCCGACGACGGCCACCACGACCGCCGCCTGCTGACTACTGCCCGCCTCTCCGCCATCCGCTTCAGATTGCTCATCCATAACCAAAATCCCGCACCCACTGATCGTATCTCATATCTCGTATTTCGTATCTAGGAAAGCGTCAGCCTGCCGCTCTGCCGCCGCACCTCATCCCCCGGCCGTCCGGGCTGCACGGAGATGGCGATGACGCTGATGTCATCGCGGGGGCGGCCGTCGTCCATGGCCAGCGCCTCGTCCAGCAGCCGGTCACAGATGGCGTGGGCCTCGCAGATGCCGTCGCGCACCATCTCCTGCAGCGCCGCGTAGGGATCGTAGCCGCGCCCCTTGCCGCTCAACGTACCGGCGTGGCGCAGCCCGTCGGTGAAGGCGACGACGATAGTGCCGATCTCGATGGGGATTTCGGTGATGACCGGCTTGGTACTGCGGTGGACGCCGACCGCCTTCGACGGCGCGTCCAACTGGTAGAAGCCGTCGGCCGCCGTATGCACCAGCACCGGCGCCTCATTGTTGCGACTAATGACGATGGTGCGCGTCAGCGTATCGACGGACAAGATATTGAGTGTGGCCGACACCTTGCCGCCGCGAAAGGTGAACAGGTAGTCGTGGGCGGCGCGGGCGGCCGCTCCGTCGCGCACCCCCTCGCCCAACAGCTGGATCGCCTTGCGAGCCACGACGTTGCTGATCGCCTTGGCGCTTCGGCCGCTGGTCTGGCCGTCCACCAGCACCATCGACAACCCCCCATGCGGCCGCTCGATCATCTCCAGCGTATCCCCACTCTCCCGCGTCGCCCACTTGGACACCTTTGATACTGCGAATTGAACTTCCATGTCGAGTTACGAGTTACGAACTACGAGTTACGAGTCTAACTGACCCACTGACCTACTGACCACTGAATACTGGCTACTGACCACTGCTCACTGCTTCAACCGCCAATCCAGCGCCGTATGCCGGTTGGCCGTCGGGTTGGTGCGCACGGCGATCTGGACGGCGCGGCGGGTGCCGACGAGGATCGCCAGCTTGCGGGCGCGCGTCACGGCCGTGTAGAGCAAATTGCGCTGCAACATCATGTAATGCTGCACCACCACCGGGATGACCACGCACGGATACTCCGACCCCTGCGACTTGTGGACGCTGACCGCGAAGGCGTGGATCAGTTCGTCCGCTTCCAGGAAACTGTACACCACCGACGCCCCGTCGACGGCCACGGTCAGCGTCTGCTCGACGGGATCGATGGCCGTGATTCGGCCGATGTCGCCATTGTAGACGCTTTTGTCGTAATTGTTGATCGTCTGCATCACCTTGTCGCCGACGCGGAAGGTGCGCCCGGCCAGGCGGCGCTCCACCTTGCGGCCGCCGGGCGGGTTCAGCGCCTCTTGCAGCAGGGTGTTCAGCCGCGTTACCCCCGCCAGCCCGTTGTACATCGGCGCCAGCACCTGAATCTCGTCGATGGGGTCCAGCCCGAACTTCTGCGGCACGCGCTTGGCGACGATGTCGACCAGCAGCTCGGCCGTTTCATTGGGGTCTTCTTTGACGAACAGGAAGAAGTCCTGCGCGTCGGGTTGGGTCTCCGGCATCTGGCCGCGATTGATGCGGTGAGCGTTGCGGATAATGAGCGAGTGGGCCGCCTGCCGGAAGATCGTCTCCAGCCGCACCACGGCGGCCACGTCCGACTCGATCAGATCGCGCAGCACGTCCCCCGCGCCGACCGACGGCAGCTGGTCGATGTCGCCTACCAGCAGCAGATGGCTGTCTGAGCCGATGGCCCGCAGCAGATTGTAGGCCAGCACCAGATCGAGCATCGACGCCTCGTCGATGACGATGAGATCGGCGTCGATGGGGTTGTTCTCGTTGCGGGCGAAACCCTCGCCCGGCTTGAACTCCAGCAGGCGGTGGATCGTCTTGGCCTCGCGGCCGGTGGCCTCGGTCAGCCGCTTGGCCGCCCGGCCGGTGGGCGAGGCCAGCGCGTAGGTGTGGCGGGCGGCGTCGAGCGTGTCCAGCAGCGTGCGCAGCGTCGTCGTCTTGCCCGTGCCCGGCCCGCCGGTCAGGATGGTCAGCTTGTGGGCCAGCGTGGCGGTGATGGCCTGTTGCTGCTGGGCCGTCAGCGGGTTGCCGGTCGCCGCGCTGCCCGCTGCGGCGCCATGACGGACACCTTGCAATCGACTCGTCGGATGCTCGACCAGCCGCCGCACCTGCCGCGTCAAGCCCGTCTCGGAGAAGTACAGCGCGGGCAAGTAGACCGCCCGCTCTTCGCGCACAGCTTGTTCTCCCCTGCCGTTCGCTCCGGCCGTGGGCTGCCTGCGGCGCTCCTCGGCCGTCTGGTAGACCAGCGTCTCCCGCCGCACCAGCTCGCTGTTCTCCAGCGTCTCCAGCACAGCGGCCACGCGCTCGGCCGGCACTTGCAGGATGTCGGCCGCCTCCGGCTCCAGCTCGTCCTGCGGCGCGTAGACGTGGCCCTCGTCGGCCATCTTGCTCAGGGTGTAATGGATGCCCGCCTCGATGCGCGCCGGATCGTCGGCCGACAGCCCCAGCGCCTGGGCGATCTTGTCGGCCGTCTTGAAGCCGATGCCGTAGATGTCCTGCACCAGCCGGTAGGGCGTCGACTGCACGACGGCCAGCGAGTCGTTGCCGTACTGCTTGTAGATCTTGACCGCCAGGTGGGTGGGGATGCCGTGGCCGTGGAGAAACAGCATCACGTCCTTGATGGCCCGCTGCTCTTCCCACGCCTTGATGATGTTGTCGACCCGCTTGGGGCCGATGCCCAGCACCTCACCCAGCCGGCGCGGCTCTTCGTCGATGATGTCGAGCGTTTCCGCGCCGAAGCGGTTGACGATGCGCTCGGCCATCACCTTGCCCACGCCACGCACCATGCCCGAGCCGAGGTAGCGCTTGATGCCCTCAACCGACGCCGGGACGGATTGTTCGCACAGCTCCACCTGGAACTGACGGCCGTGCTTGGCGTGGTTGAGCCACTGCCCCGTCAGCTTCAGCCATTCGCCGGGATTCACCTCGGGCAAATTGCCGACAACCGTCACCAGCGGTTCGCCGTGGGCATAGGGCAACATCCCGCGCGAATCCGGCCGCAGCCGCAGCACGGTATAGCCGTTCTCCTCGTTGTAGTAGGTAATGCGCTCCACCGAGCCGCTGATTTCGACGCGATCAGCCATAGGGGGATTTTAGCAGGTTGGGGAATGGATGGCCGCCTTGCGGGAGATCAGGGATTGGGGATTAGAGATTGGGAGATTGGGAGACTGGGAGTCTGTCCAATGGTCACTGAACACTGGTCACTGAAAACTGCCCCACAATCCGCGCCAAATCCGCCCAATCCGCGCTAATCCGTGGTTAAAACATTATCCTTTGGCATAGAGTACCCTTTGCGCTACAGTTCGGCCTCGGGTGGCGATGGGCCGCCCGGTTCATCAGGGGGTTCTCATGTTTCACTATCTCGGCAATCCTGTTCAGCGCTACTGGCTCATCGCCCTGCTGGTGTTGTGGGCCTTGCTGCTGTTCGGCGGCTTCCTTTTCGCGCCGGCCGACGCCGCGCGCCGCATGCCCACCTGGACGCGCATGGGGTCGTCGGCCACACTGGTGGTGGCCGCCTTCAGCTGGTACGCCTTCACGCGCGGCGGCCCGGCCGGCGGCTACGCGCTGCTCGTCGCCTGCGGCATGCTCTTCGGCTTCATCGGCGACCTGGCGCTGGCCGGCTTGCTGCCCGGCGGCCGTAACGTCATCGCCGGCATCGTCTCGTTCGGCATCGGCCACATCTTCTACATCACCGCCATGGTGCGCTTCGCCACGGCCGCGGGGCTGACCGCGCCGGGGCCGCGCTGGGGCGCGCTGGCCGCTTGGCTGCTCGTCGGCCTGGTGGGGTGGTACATCGTCGTCTGGCGCGGAGCGCGGGGGGCCGGCATCACGCCCGGCGTCGTCCACTGGATCGCCCTGCCCTACGCGCTGCTGCTGGCCTCGACGGCCGGGCTGGGCATGGGGCTGGCCCTGCAGGACGGCCGCTTCATCCCATTGGCCATCGGCGGGGCGCTGTTCCTGCTCAGCGATCTCATCCTAGCCGGGGAGATGTTCAGCGGCCTCACCTTCCGGCTCATCGGCGATGTCATCTGGCTCACCTACGGGCCGGGTCAGATGTTGATCGTCTACTCCATCGGCGCGGTGCTGGCCCGTTTTTTCGACGGCCGTTGAATCCGGCCCAATCCGCGCTTATAATGACAAAGCGATCGAAACCGGAAGCAGCGCCCGCGCCCCAGAACAGGTGAGAACGATGAGCGACAAAAAGAAACCCGTCCAGCCCCCTTCCCCCGAGACCGTCGACGCGGCCGTCACCGCCGCCTACGTCACCCAACGGCTGACGCGCGGCGAGGACGCGCTCTACCTGGCCCACCGGCGGGCGTCCATGGGCGAGCTGGAAGCGGCCGCCGGGGCCAATGACCTGCTGCAGGGGGCAGACATGCTGGCCGCGTCGGAAGACATCGACTCGGTGGCCCAGGTCGTCCACTCGCTCAACGAGGATGACCTCGACGACGCCATGGAGATCGCCTCGATCTCCGGCGAACTGGCCGTCATCAGCGACATGCTGGCCTCGCTGGAGATGACCACCCTGTCCGACTTCCTGCTGGATCGCAGCCAGCGCCTGCGCGAGCTATCCGTCGACAATATCATGCGCTATGGCGCGCTGCGAGCCCTGACCGAGACGCTGAGCGAAGCGGGCGAGACGGTGTCGCGGCTGGGCGAAGAGGAGACGGCCGAGGGCGCGGCGCGGCTCGGTCTGGCCGAGGCGGCCACGGCCAACAGCCAGGCGCTGGCCATCGCCGGCGAAGAGATGATCGCTGAGGGGCTGGCCACACTGGCCGCGGCCCAGGGCGCTGTCGACGCCGGGGACGAGCTCGGCCAACCCTAAACCAAAGCGGACTTAAGTCCACCTCTCATCAACCTCCTACTTGACTTCGGCATCGGCGGTGAATATACTCCCACGCGAGATGGTTTTAATCATCTTTTTGAGCAAAAGTTAGCGAAATGAGAACTCATATGCGGCAACATTGCAGATGTCTTAAGCGGGGGTAGTCGCGCCCCGGGCCTGAACCAATCGTCAAGCGCTCGGACGACGGCGGCAACTACCCTCGCGCGTAACCTCGGTTGTTACACGCGCTCCACAGGGAGTTTGCGGCCGTTTTTTTATGCCTGTTCCCCGTGAACGGGCTGTTCGAGCAGAAGACGATAATCAGGGAAAGACATCTGATCTATGATTGCGACAATCGACACCCCCAAGTTTGCGCCCACGGCGGGCGCGGCCACCCGGCTGGAAGAACTCATCGGCAATACGCCCCTTCTGCGGCTCGACGCCCCGGCGCTGGGCGAAGCGCTGCTCGACCGCCACGTCTCGCCGCGCGTTAGCCTGCTGGCCAAAGCCGAGTGGTACAATCCCGGCGGATCCGTGAAGGACCGCGCCGCGCTGAACATCATCCGCACGGCCGAGCAGCAGGGGCTCCTGCGGCCGGGCATGACGCTGCTCGACGCCACATCGGGCAATACCGGCATCGCTTACGCCATGCTCGGCGCGGCGCGCGGTTACCGTGTCCGGCTGGCCGTGCCGGAGAACGTCAGCCCCGAGCGACTGGCGATCCTGCGCGCCTACGGAGCCGAGCTGGTGCTGACCGACCCGCTGGACGGCACCGACGGGGCTATTCTGGAAGCGCGGCGCATCGCCGCCGCCGACCCCACGGTCTACTACGCCGACCAGTACAACAACCCCGCCAACTGGCTGGCCCACTACCTGACGACCGCCGACGAGATCTGGCGGCAGACCGATGGCGCGATCACCCACTTCGTCACCGGCGTCGGCACCAGCGGCACGTTCATGGGCGTGACTCGCCGCTTGCGTGAACTCAACCCCGACGTGCTGTGCTACTCCGCTCAACCCGACAGCCCGTTCAACGGCCTGGAAGGGTGGAAGCACATGGCCACGGCCATCGTGCCAGGCATCTACGACGAGACGCTGGCCGACGGTGAGCTGACGTCGCGCACTGAGGATGCCCACGCCACGGCTCGCTGCCTGGCTCGCCGGGCGGGGCTGCTGGTGGGCGTCTCGGCCGCCGCCGGCATCCACGCCGCCCTGCGCGTGGCCGCGAATCTGGATGAGGGCGTCGTCGTCACCGTGCTGCCCGACAACGGTACGAAATATCTGAGCGAGCGGTTCTGGCAGGAATGACTTTATGTTAATTTTACCCGCCGCCATCCACGACCAGATCGCCGCCCACGGTGCGGCGTCGTACCCCAGCGAGGGGTGCGGGCTGCTGCTGGGCGCGGCCGAGGGGGAGCGCAACATCGTCGCCGCGGCCGTGCCACTGCCCAACGTCTGGCCGGTGGAGAGCGAAAAGCCGGAGCGCTTCCGCATCGCCGAGGACGATTGGCGCGACGTGGAGCTGCAAGCGATGAGCGACGGTCTGGACGTGATCGGCATCTTCCACAGCCACCCCGACCACCCGCCGGTGGCCTCGCCGCGCGA
>CAYNOL010000157.1:5367-7654 GCA_964398825.1 uncultured Ardenticatenaceae bacterium | reverse complement strand
GAGCGGCTGATAACCGAACGGGACTGTATGCAATTTCGCATAGTCAATTGTGGTAATCGAGCCCATATCACCGGACAGATTCCCAACGCCCACTCTACCGCCCGCAAGCAAGCAGCTTTCGTCACACTTGCCGCCGCCTCTCGAAACTATCGCCGTGCGAGGCGACCGCTCGAAAGAGCGAGGCGGGCGGCTATTTCAGCGCCAATTTCACGGCGTGGGTGTGTCGGTCGGCGTCGGCGTGGGCGTGGCCGTGTCGGTCGGCGTCGGCGTGGGTGTGTCTGTCGGCGTCGGCGTGGCCGTGGCCGTGTCGGTCGGCGTCGGCGTGGGTGTGTCGGTCGGCGTCGGCGTGAGTGTGTCGGTCGGCGTGGGCGTGGCCGAGGGATCCGCGTTGTACAGCCCCATCATCTGCTTGCGCAGGGCGTCGCGCGTGGGTCCGTACTCCGGCAGGTTGACGACGTTGTTCATCTGGTAGGGATCGGCGTCCAGGTCGTAGAGCTCGCGGTCCCCATTGGCATATTCGGCGTACATCCATCCGGGCACGCGAATGCCGATGAACTGCTCCAACACGCTCCCTTTGCCGCGCTGCAGCAGAACCGCCTCGGGCCATTGCTGGTTGGGGTTGTTCCTGATGCCGGTGAGGCTTCGGCCGTCAAAGCTTCGGCCGGCCGGCACGCGGGCCAATTCGACGATCGTGGGCGCGAGGTCGACGTTGGAAACGAGGCGCTCTTCGGTCCGGTTTCCCCCCAAACCCGGCCAGCGGATCATCATCGGCACCTTGCTGCACTCTTCATAAGGCAGATGCTTGTAGAGGTAGTTGTGCGACCCCCAGGAAAAGCCGTTGTCGGCAAGGAAAATGACCACCGTATTGTCGAGCATGTTGCTGTTGTGCAATTTGTCGAGCAGGTGTTGGATGCCGTCATCGATCATCATCAACTCACGCTGGCTGTTCTCCCGCTCCTTGCGCCACTTGGCCTGCTTTTTGGGATCCATTTTTTGCTTGCGAATGATCTCAGGCTTATCACTGACGTCAGCTTCCAGATAGTTGGGCGGATCTTCGGGAATATAGGGGGTTATGCCGGCATACCGGCCGGGTTGGGCCTTGTAGTGGGGGGCGTAGAAGGAGAGCAAAAGGAAGAACGGTTGCTGTCCTTTGGCATAACCGTCGAGAAAGCCGGCCGCTCGGCTGACTTGTTTGTCGACGTTTCCACCGTCCCGCTGCCAGTAGGTCCAGCCGGCGGGCCGACCCCCCTTCGGGTAGCCGATCAAGTACTTGCCGATGAACCCCGTTGCATATCCGCTGTCTTGCAACCATTTGGGCAGGGTGTTCTTCTCGTCCAGGAATTTCCAACGCCCGTTGCCCGACACGCCGTGGTGGTGGGAGTATTGGCCGGTGATCAGCGCGGCGCGCGATGGGCAGCAGCGCGCTTCGTTGGCGAACGCATTGGTATACGTGATCCAGTTGCCGTACGGCCGCTTCGTGAGGTTTCTCATCACCGGCATGCTGGCCAGGTCTTGATCGTCCGTCAGGAAGATGAGAATGTTCGGCCGCTGGCCGTCGGCCACGATTGTATTCACCAAACGGCCGAGCGACGTGCCCAGTCCGACGGCTGCAAGTGAGGCGATAGACGCCTGCAGGAACTCTCTGCGCGAAATATTCATTTGTGTCTCGGTTCGGCGACTTGGTTGACCCACAAATAGGGTTAACAATATGGCTAAATGGACTCACCAAGCACTGGCAGCTGAGTGAGTTTCATGGATATTACCACAAAGTTATTACAAACATCATTACATTACTCTGGCGATCCTCCAGAGACGGAAAGCTCTCAATGGAGGATGCAAAAAAAAAGCCGATGACATGGATCGGCGCGGCTTTTCGCTATTTATTGTTTATGCCTGTTCTATTCTGAATCGATGGTATCTGCGGCTTCCCTTCTTCGCAGCAAGACCATCACCCCCAAAACGGCCACAAACGCCCCCGCCAGCCGCAGGTGACTGCCCTGGGAGACGGCCACGAGCAGGGGGTTGGGCAGCCAGCGCAGGAGATTGCCCAGGAACAGCAGCGGCGACACGGCGGCCGGCAGCCCCAACAGCAGCAGCAGCCCCCCGGCCGCGCGGTGGGGCGCGCGCCGCAGCGCCAGCCAGGCCACAGCCCCCAGCAGCACCGCCACCAACAGCCCCAGGCCGGCCAGCGCGCCGAACAGCGCTGTCGGGCTGACCGCGAAGGTCGACAAGGACCGCAGCCGCAGCAGGTGGAAGCCGTAGTCGGCCGCCGCGGCCACCCCCAACG
>CAYNOL010000157.1:0-5267 GCA_964398825.1 uncultured Ardenticatenaceae bacterium | reverse complement strand
CAAATCTTGCCCAACGCCCCAGGCGCGCTAAAATAAGGACAAGCGACTTTAGCCCGGTTTCCCAGGCTTCTTCGCGCCGGCAGTCATTACGATCTCTTCCGCAACGAATACGCGCCCTTTGCTGTTGTTTCCCGCGAGGAGAGGAGCCTGGCACCGCCGACCAAGAGGGGCCACGCGACTGGAACACCCCGGCTACTGATGCGGCTCACCCTATGGTGATAGTTTACCCGACAACTTGTTGCACGCGTGCAACACCTTTTGCAACAAGTTGTGCAACAACTTCAGTGCCATGACCAATTTCGCCGAACTATTCAGCGCCGCGCTCGATGCCCATGCCATGTCGCCGGGCGAGGCGGCCCGTCTGCTGCGCGCCCGCGGCCTGACCATCGACCGGGGCACGCTCAACCGCTGGCGCAACGGCGAGACGACCCCCCGCGTCGACAAGCTCGACGTGGTGCGGGCGCTGCCCGACGCGCTGGGCATGATGCCGGGCGAGAAGGCGGCCTTTCTGCGCGACGCCGGGCGCGCGCTGGGGCTGTCGCTGGTGGCCGAGCGGCCGCGTCCCGCCCCCCTTTCCCCGGTGGCCCAGCGCGTCCACTACGGCGCCGACGTGCTGCTGCCCTTCGCCGGGCGCGAGAAGGAGCTGGCCCGGCTGCGCCAACTCGTCGTCGGCCACACCTCGGTGCTCATCACCGGCATGGCCGGCGTGGGCAAAACGCGCCTGGCCCAGGAAGTGCTGCGCTCGGCCGTCAGCGAGTTCACCCACGGTTGCGAATTCCTGACCATCACCGCCGGCATGAGCAGCGATCGCATCCTGCGCAGCGTGGCCCGGCTGCTCAACGTCGAGGTCAGCCCCGGCGACTCGTCCCCACGGCAGCAGCGCCTCATCCTGCGCCGCATGAGCGAACAGCTGCGCGGCGTCGATCTGCTGTTCCTGCTCGACAACGTGGAGAGCGTCGACCAGGTCAGCGAGCTGGTGCGTTCGTTGCCGTCCATCACCTGGATCATCACCGCCCGGCGCGGCAGCCTGAAGCGCATCGGCGTTCACCCCGTCCATCTGGAGCTGCCCACGCCCGCCGACGCCGCGGCCATCTTCCAGGCCCACCTCGGCTATGACCACGTCGCCCACGACCACGTGACCTACGACCGCTTCGACACCCGGCTGACGGCCGAGACGGTGGCGCTGGCCGGGCGACTGCCCATCGCCATCCGGCTGCTGTCGGGGCTCGTCTCCGGCGGCACGGTGACGACGGCCGAGGAGATGCGCGACTGGATGGAGCGCACCGGGCTGCTGCGCTCGGGGCTGCACAGCCGCCGGCTGCGGCGCTTCTTCGACCAGCTTATGCAGACCGTGCCGCCGGAGTCGCGGGCGGTGCTCGAGGTGTGCGGCATCTTCGCCACGCGCAGCATCCAGACGGTCAACCTCGACGGCGTCTGCCGCCGGGCCGGCATCCGCGCCACGCCCGGCGCGCTGGAGGGGCTGGCCGACTTCTCGCTCATCGACTACCCCGACGAGAGCCGCGTGGAGCTGCACCCGCTGGTGCACGAGTACGCGCGCAACCGGCTGCGGGCGGGGCCGCGCCACGACAAGGTGTGGGACGCATTCAAGAGCCATTACCTCAGCGTGGCCCGCGCCGTCTCCGACGCCGCCCACGACACCGACCGGGATTACCGCAAGCTGGCCCGCATGGAGTCGAATTTGCTGCGGACGGCGGCCGCCTTCCACGAGTCGGCCGACTGGCCGCGGCTGAAGGAGATTTGGCCGGCGCTGTCGGGCTATCTGTGGAACACGGGCAACTATACCGGCTACGAGGCGTTCGACCGCCAATGCCTCGACGGGGCGCGGGCCACGGGCGACACCGATTGGGAAGCGGTGCTGCTGTCGGAGCTGGGCTTTGTGTCCATGGAGACGGGGGCGTGGGACAAGGCCGACGCGCTCTACCGGCAGTCGCAGGCGCTCCACGACGCGGCCGACGGGCAGGCGTTGGCCCAGGCGCGGCTGCGGCGCTACCGGGCGGCGCTGGCCATGCGGCAGGGGCAGCTCGACGCAGCGGCCGAGCTGCTGGCCGAGTGCGGCCGCCTGCTGGCCCCGCTAACCAACCCGCCGGTGGAGAAGCTCGACCTGGCCCGGTTGCTGTACCACAGCGCGGTGATGAGCGTCCATTTCCGGCGGGGCGAGCCGGCGGCGGCCGAGGCGGCGGGGCTGGCCGCCGAGCGGTACTTCGACCGGCTGAACCCCGGCGGCGCGGGCCACCGCGTGGCCGAGTACCGGCTGGAGTTGGGGGATGTGCAGTACAAGTTGGGCAAGGTCGATGACGCGCGCTGCACGTGGGAGGGGGTGCTGGCCCCGCCGGGGACGGAGCTGCTGATGCTGCCGCCGGAGCACGCCGAGGCGCGCCTGCGGCTGGCGTGGCTGCGCGCCGTCGAGGGCGGGGCGCAGCAGGCGTTGCGCCCGGCCGAGGAAGCGCGCCGCATCTTCCTGCGCCACGGCCGCATGGAGCGCCACGCCGCGGCCGACGACCTGCTGGCCCGCGTCGAGTCGGGCGCTGCCCTGCCGTCGTTCGACGAATTGCTCGACCCCCACGCCTACCCCGGTTATTGACAGAGCCGCCGGCGGGGCGTTACAATGAGTTGGTAATTGCGAACGGTTCGCAATAGCCAACGTGATGTCCCACACCACCCTAGACCTTCCCGCGCTCGTTCGCGCCGCCGGCCACCGGCTGACCCCCCAGCGCCAGATCATCCTCGACACCTTGTGCGAGATGGGCGGGCACGTGACCGTGGCCGAGCTGTACGAGCGGGTCAGCGGGCGCTATCCGGCCATCGACCGCTCGACGGTCTACCGGGCGCTGGACTTCTTCCGCGAGCTGGGGCTGGTGTGCGCGGCCGATGTCGGCGGCATGGCGCGTTACGAGATCGCCCCCGGCGGCCGGGGCGCGCCCCACCACCACCTCGTCTGCCGCAACTGCGGCCACATCGCCCACGCCCCCGACGCCGCCTTCGTCGCCTTCGCCGCCCGCCTGCTCAACGACCACGGCTTCGCGGCCGACGTGGACCAGTTGACGATCCAGGGATTGTGTAAGGATTGTTTGGAAACCAAAGATTACACAGATTAAGAAAAAGAGAGTGAGAGAGTGAGAGACTGAGAGAGTGAGAGACTGAGAGAGTAGTCAATCCCCCAGTCTCCTAGTCTCCCAGTCTCCTCTTAAAAAAATCTGTGAAATCGCGGCTCAGGACAGCCGAGTGTAATCTGTGGTTAGTTTTCTTAAAAGTAAGGAGAGAATCATGTTCGTCGTGCCCGCTAATATTTTGCTCCATATCCCCGACGGCTTTTTGCATATTTTGGTGTCGGCCGTCTGCTGGGTGATCACGCTGGTGGTGCTGGCGTTGGCGGTGGCCAACACGCGGCGGGAGTTGGACGAGCGGTTGGTGCCGCTGGCGGGCATCACGGCCGCGTTCATCTTCGCCGCGCAGATGCTCAACTTCCCGGTGGCGGGGGGCACGTCGGGCCACTTTGTCGGCGCGACGCTGGCCGTCATCGTGCTGGGGCCGTGGCTGGGGCTGCTGGCCATGGCCGCCGTCGTGGCCCTGCAGGCGCTGCTGTTCCAGGACGGCGGTCTGCTGGCCATGGGGGCCAACATCCTCGTCATGGGCGTCGTGCCCGGCTTCGTCGGCTACGGCGTCTACCGGGCGGCGCGCGGCCTGGCGTGGGGGGCGCGGCTGGCGGCGGCCGGCTTCGCGGCGTGGCTGTCGGTCATGGCCGCGGCGCTGGTGACGGCGCTGCTGCTGGCCTTCAGCGGCGCCAGCGCGCTGGGGGTGGTGCTGCCGGCCATGCTGGGCGTCCACGCGCTCATCGGTCTGGGCGCGGCGCTGATCACCGTGGCCGCGCTGGCGTTCGTGCGGGCGGCGCGGCCGTCGCTGCTCGACGGCGGCCGGGGCGCGGGGTGGGGCGGCTGGGTGGTCGGCGGGCTGGCCGTGGGGCTGCTGCTGGTGCTCGTCGCGCCGTTCGCCTCGGGCCACCCCGACGGGCTGGAGTGGGTGGCCGAAACCACCGGCTTCATCGACACCGCCCAGGACGCGCCGTACTCGATTTTGCCCGACTACACCGTGCCCTTCCTGGGCGAGACGGGGCTATCGACCATCGTCGCCGGGGTCATCGGTGTCCTCGTCGTGGCCGCCCTCGTGATTCTCGCCGCGCGCTCTTTACGGCGAACGGCTTAAGAATAGAAACCACAGATTACACTCGGCTGTCCTCAGCCGAGTGTAATCTGTGGTTCCATCTTTTATGAATCCCGGTTTCGATCGTTACCTGGCGCGGGAGAGTGCCGTCCACCAGCTGGATCCGCGGGTGAAGGTGGTGGCGGTGGTGGCGTTCATCGTGTCGGTGGCGCTGTTGCCCGACGGCGCGTGGGGGCCCATGGCGGCCGCGTGGGGGGTGGTGCTGCTGGTGGCGTTGGCCGCGCGGCTGTCGCCGTGGGTCGTCGTTCGCCGCTCGCTGCTCGGCTTGCCGTTCCTGCTGGCGGCCGTCACGGTGCTGTTCCTGCCCGGCCGCGTCGTCTGGGACGGCCCGTGGGGGCTCGACGTGACCGACGCCGGGCTGACCCGCTTCGCCTCCATCGTCGCCCGCAGCCTCATCTCGCTGCAGGCGGCCGTGCTGCTGACGGCCGCCACCCGCTTCCCCGACATCCTCCACGCCCTGCGCCATGTGCGCGTGCCGGCCGTGCTGGTGGCCATCATCGCCTTCATGTACCGCTACCTCTTCGTCCTCGTCGACGAAGTGGAGCGGCTGATGCGCGCCCGCGCCGCCCGCAGCGCCCGGCTGCCCGGCGCGCGCGGCGGCGGCTCGCTGGGCTGGCGGGCGGGCGTGGCGGGCCACATGGCCGGGCAGCTGCTCATCCGCAGCCTCGACCGCAGCGACCGCGTCTACCAGGCGATGCTGGCCCGCGGCTATCGCGGCGAGCTGCTGACGCTGACGCCCCATGTGATGCGGCCGGGCGACTGGGGGGCGCTGGCCGTTGGCCTGCTGGCCGCCGTCGTTCCCCATCTGCTCGCCGCCGGATAAGCCCATGCCCGTCGTCCACCCGTCACCCCAGCCCGCCCCGCCGCCCGCCGACGACCGCGCCCCCGTCATCACCCTCGACGAGCTGACCTACGCCTATCCCGACGGCCGGGAAGCGCTGCGCGGCGTCTCGCTGCGCGTCATGCCGGGCGAGAAGGTGGCCCTGGTGGGGCCCAACGGCGCGGGCAAGAGCACACTGATGCTCCAC
>CAYNOL010000156.1:0-7678 GCA_964398825.1 uncultured Ardenticatenaceae bacterium | reverse complement strand
AGAGCGCATGGCTACGAACCATGAGGCCGGGGGTTCGAATCCCTCAGGGCGTACTTTCCGAAAGAGCGGCGCTAACCGGCGCCGCTTTTTGTATTTATTGAGGAAGCGCAGCCATGATCACGCCCGCCGGCAAAGAGTGCCGCTTTTACTACCAAGACTTCTTCCGGGGCCGCTCCGACCAGGAGTGCCGGCTCATCAAGGCCAACCCCCGCTCGCCCAAGTGGCAGCCGAAGGATTGCGCCACCTGCGCCATCCCCGACATCCTGCGCGCCAACAGCAATCCCAACCTGGTGCTGGAGGCCACGGTCAAGACCGGCATCCTCGGCATCGGCCGCCGCGTCTCCGTCTACGCCTTCTGCAGCCGCCACCTCATCGACGTCGACAAGCCTGAAGTCGGGTGCCCCAAGTGCGCCGCCGAGCGCCCCGGATTGCGCGAGCTGTTCGACAATCTCGAATAGCGCCCCTTTCGATACCTCGATGACATATGATCAAATCCCTTTTGCTGGACCTCGACGACACGCTGCTGGGCAACCCCGTCGACGTCTTCATGGATCAGTACTTCAAGCGGCTGAACGTCTATGCCAGCCTGCGGTTCGATGAGAAGACCTTCCTGCCCTGCCTGATTCAGGCGACGCAGGACGTCATCACCAACACCGACCCCCGCTATACCAACGACCAGGTGTTTTGGCGCTCGTTCGAGGCGCTGACCGGCGAGAAGCGGGCGGACATGGAGCCGTTCTTCCAGGTTTTCTACGAGGAAGAGTTCGCCCATCTGAAGCCCTACACCGAGGTGCGGCCGGCGGCGGTCAAGCTGGTGCGGGCAGCCCAGGAGC
This sequence comes from uncultured Ardenticatenaceae bacterium, assembly GCA_964398825.1. Lineage (GTDB taxonomy): Bacteria > Chloroflexota > Anaerolineae > Promineifilales > Promineifilaceae > Promineifilum. The sequence continues at coordinate 6,845 of CAYNOL010000156.1, read as the reverse complement.
GCGGGCTGGCCGTCGTCGTGGCCACCCACCCGCTGTTCCCCCGCGTGGCCATTGAGCACCGGCTGGAATGGGCCGGGCTGCCCGTCGACGCGTTCAACTTCGCCCTCGTGACCTCCTACGAAAACATGCACGCCGCCAAGCCGCAGCCGGCTTATTACCGGGAGATCCTCTCCGTCATCGGCTGCGAACCGCACGAGGCGCTCATGGCCGGCGACGATTGGGAGAACGACATCGCTCCGGCGGCCGAGGTGGGATTGTTCACCTACTGGATCGCCCCCGAAGGGCAGGCGCCGCTCGAACCGGGCACCGTCCACGGGCAGGGCTCGCTCGACGACCTGGCCGAACTCGTCGCGAGGGGCGGGTTGGAACGTCTCCCTCAATTGACCCAAGCCTGACCCCATGGAAACGGCCCGAACGATGATCAACCCGCCGCCCGTGCCCCATCTGCTGGACGAACTGGCGGCGTTTCGTGAATACGCGGCTTCGGTGCTGGCCGACGAGCGGCGCGACTGGGAGTACCGGCCGGCGGAAAGCGAGTGGTCACTGACCGAGATCGCCTGCCATCTGCGCGACGTGGAGCGCGAAGTGCATCAGGCGCGGCTGCGGGCGTTGCTGGCCGAGGAGGGGGCGTTTCTGCCGGGCGTCGACGCCGACGAGTGGGCCGGGCCGCGCAACTATCGCGCGCAGAACGGCCGTGCGGCGCTCGACACCTTCCTGGCCGCCCGCGACGAGACGATCACGCTGCTCACGCCGCTCGGGGCCGAGCTGTGGGCCCGGCAGGGGCAACACACCTTCTTCGGGCCCACGTCGCTGCAAGAGCTTGTCTATCTGGCCGTGCAGCATGATCGACTGCACGCGAAGCAGATCGAGGAGCTTTTCCAGAAGCAGAGTGGTTCTTAGTTCGTAATGCGAACTTTAGCGCGCCTCTGGTGAAGCGCGCTAAAGTGCCCACTACGAACGGCCGTCCAGTTCAGCCAGCGATTGGCGCAGATTGGCGATCGTTTGCGCGCTGGTTTCGTCGTTGAAGTGGGCGTGGTGGCGCTTGCGATAGGCCAGCTCGCTCAGCTTGTGGAAGCGGCGGCCGGTGCGGACATAGGGGCCCATGCCGTGGCCGAGCAGCAGCCGGAAGCGGTGGCGGCTGCGGCGGGCGGCCGAGCTGACCAGCGTGTACTCCTCGGCCGTCAGCGTGCCCATCTCCACCTCCTCGCGCAAATAGTGGCGCATCCAGCGCCGCTCCTGGTAGAGGGCGAAGATGATGATGACCACCGTCACCAACACCCCGCCCCAGCCGAACGTCAAACCCGTCAGGAAGGCGGCGAACGAGCCGGTGTACATGGCGACGTTGTGGATGGAGTGGAGCATGATCGCCGCCGACAGCCCCAAAATCGGCGCGGCGACGCGCACCACCCAGTTGCGGCTGATCTGCGCCAGAGCGATGCCCAATCCGGTCAGCGACGAGTAGAGGGCGTGGTTGAGGCCGAAGATGACGCCGCGCACGATCACTAGCTCGTTCCAGCCCGACGCGCCGACATCGGCGAAGTAGCTGTAATAGTACAGCACGTTCTCCACCATGGCGAAGCCCATGCCCACCATGGCGCCGTAGATGATGCCGTCCAGCGGGCTGTCGAGCTCGTGGCGGCGCACGACGAGGATGAGGAAGAGCACCAGCCCCTTGACGATCTCCTCCACCACCGGCGCGATCGCCCCGCCCGAGGCCATGTCGGCCGCGCCCTCAGACAGCAGCAGGTAGAACGGAATGCTGAACAACGTGTTGCCGATGAGCGCCAACAGCACCGCCGGCACGGCCCCCCACAGGAAGGCGACCACCAGCAGCCACAGCGGCTCCTTTTCGTAATGGTCAACCCAGTAGATGAGGGCCACGTAGAGCAAGACGGGGACGACGGCGGCGATGATGGAGTAGAACAGGAAGTTGTCGGCCGAAAGGGTCATGGAATGTCCGTGCTATACTGATTCGAGCGGAGATTATACCCGACCCGTTCGATTAAACCTTACCGGAGGTGGGCAGAATGAGCGATGATCTTGACCCGGCAGTCGTGACCAATACGTCGAGCGAGGCCGTGGAAAAGGCGACGGGCAAGCCGTGGGACGAGTGGATGCGTTTGCTGGACGAGGCGGGCGGGCGCTCGATGGACCACAGGCAGCTCGTCGCCCACCTGTCGCAGCACGAGGGGGTCTCCTTCTGGTGGCAGCAGCAGGTCGCCGTCGCCTACGAGAAGAGCCGCCGCCTGCGCCAGACGCATGAGATGCCCGACGGCTACCAGATCAGCCGCAGCCGCACGCTGGTTGCGCCGGTCGAGCGCGTCTTCGAGGCGTGGGCCGACGAAGCCACGCGCCGCCGCTGGCTGCCGGAGCTCGCCCTCCAGCCGCGCACGTCGCGGCTGAACAAGACGGCCCGATTCGCGCTGGACGACGGCACGAACATCGAAGTCCGGCTGACGGAGAAAGGAGCGGCTAAGACGGCCGTCACCGTGCAGCACAACAAGATACCCGACGCCGAGGCGAGCGAGCGGTGGAAGGTGTTTTGGGGGGAGGTGTTGGGGAGGTTGGGGGAGGTGATCGCCGCGCCGAAATAGGCATCGGAGCTACGGCCCTACAGTAATCAAATCCCGCATCGCCGCGAACTTGCCCTCGCCGATGCCGGGTACGTCCATGATGTCCTCGATCGTGGCGAAGGGGCCGTTGGCGTCGCGGTGGGCGATGATGTTGGCGGCCGTGCTGGGGCCGATGCCGGGCAGCATCTCCAGATCGGTCTGGGTGGCCAGATTGATGTTGATGAGGCCGGCGGTGGTGATGCCGCCCATGCGGCTGGCGGCGGCGGGGTCGGCCCCGGCGGGCCGGCTGATGGGTGGCGGCGTGGGCAGGGCTTCGGCCAATAGCGGCACGTGGATCTGCATACCGTCGGCCGCGTGCTGGGCCAGATTGACGGCCGCCGCGTCGGCCCCCACGACGAACCCCCCGGCGGCGCGCACGGCGTCGTCGATGAGGCTGCCCGGCGGCAGTTCGTAGACGGCCGGGCGAGCCACCGCCCCGCTGACATAGACGTGGAGCGGGCCGGCCGTCGGCTCGACGGGCACGGTGGGCGGGGGTTGGGTGGCCGTCGGCTGCGGGGGGACGATTTCGATGGGAGCCGGCTGGGTCTGCCGGCGCATGGTCGCCAGGCCGAAGCCCGCGCCCACCAGCAGCAAACCCGCCACGACGATACCCACCAGCTGCAGCCAACCGATTTTCACCATATCCTCCTCGGCCGCGCGGCCGATCGCCCCTCAAAAGTCGCCATTCAGGCGGCGCGACACCGCCCGCCCATAATTCTCATTCGCGCCGTCTAATAGAGCAAGTCGATCAACGTCGCCGCGTCCATTTGGCCGAAGTAGCGATCCAGATCAACCCCCGCCAACGCCTCGGACAGCCGGGCGCGGTCATAGGGCACGCCGACGAGAAACGCTTCCAACTCGGCCACGTCGGCCCGGCCGCTGAAGTCGCCGTACAGCTTGATACTCTGGATGCGCCCCTCTTCCACGTCGATGCGGGCGTCGACCTTGCCGATGGGAAAGCGGGCGTCCTTGCGCACGTTGAACTTGGGCGAGCGGCCGACGTTCCAGCGCCACAGATTGTACCGCTCGGCGGCGATCTGCTCGACGGCGCGCCACTGGTCGGCCGACAGCGGCAGTGTGGGCGCGGGGCCGGGGCCGAAGATGCTGCGCAGCAGCGCGTCCCTGAACGCCGGCAGGGTCATGTCGTCCGGCAGCAGCTCGCGGATGTTGGCCACGAAGCTGCGCACCGATTGGACGGCCTTCGACTCAATGGCCACCCGGCGAGGGTTGATGGCCCGCAACATCTCGCCCAGGTCGGTGTCGAACAGCAGCGTGCCGTGGCTAAACATGCGCGTCGGGGTGGCGTATTGGGCGTTGCCGGAGACTTTGCGCTCGCCGACGAAGATGTCGCTGCGGCCGCGCAGCTCGGCCGGCACACCCAACGCGCGCAGACAGGCGACGACCGGCTCGGTGAACTTGGCGAAGTTGTGCAGATCGCCCTTGCCGGGGGTGATGAAGCTGAAGTTGAGATTACCGAGATCGTGATAGACCGCGCCGCCGCCGGAGAGGCGCCGCACGACGTGGATGCCCCGCTCGTTGACGTAGTCGGGGTCGATCTCTTCCAGCGTGTTTTGATTACGGCCGATGATGACCGACGGCTCATTGACGTAGAACAGCAACAGCGGCTCGGCCGTGTCCACATGGCGCAGCAGATACTCCTCCAGGGCCAGATTCAGGCGTGGGTCGTTGTTCCCGTTGTTATCGACGAACAGCATGGGGCATATGCTATCATGCCATGGGGAAGACTGCGACAATGAGCCAGCCGAAAAACAGGCGATCTTGAACGTAGCCAGCCAGTCTCATCCCTTGCCTTACGCGGCCACCTTCCGCAAGAACGCCTATCGAATCCCTTCCTTCAATCGTACTATATGTAGAGGGCCCTGACATCGAATGTCTGTAATCAAAGTATGGAAGAGAGACAAGCTATTACACGAATAAAGCGAGGCGACCTGGGCGGACTGGAGTTTCTGGTGAGGAAATATCAGGCCAAGGCCGTGTACGCAGCCTATCTGGTACTGCAGGATCGCCAGGCAGCCGAAGACGTTGTGCAAAGCGCCTTCCTGCGCATTTATGAACGGATCGGGCAGTTCGACGCGAACCGTCCATTTGAGCCGTACTTTATGCGTAGCGTTGTGAACGGAGCGCTAGACGCAGCCAAGCGTTCAAATCGTCTGGTCACATTGGAGATAGATACAGAAGCAAATAGGGATGAATGGATTGATTGGCTAACAAGCGATCGGCCATCACCCCACGATTTGGTGGAAACCGAGGAATTGCGCGCAGCCGTGCGGCAAACGCTACAACAACTCAGTGTGGAACAGCGAGCCGCCATCGTGCTTCGCTACTTCCTGGAGATGAATGAAGCGGAAATGGTTGTCGCCCTGCAGCGGCCGGCAAGTACGGTCAAATGGCGGCTGTATGAAGGAAGAAGACGTTTAAGGGAGCTACTTAGCCCATTGGTGCGGCCGTCAGCCAACAAGCCGCGAGAGGAAAAATGAAGATGAAAACGCAATTGACAACTCCAAAATCGATCCTGTTCAATACCGTCCAGGAAGATATTCCACAAGATGAGATCGATCTATGGCCGGCCATTAGCCGCGCCATTGTCACAAATAGTATTGCGGGGCGAGAAGCTCCTGCCACATTTTCGCCTCACAGCAATCGGTTGCGCGGTCTACGTGTCGGTGGAGCAGTGGCACTCTCGTTACTGGCCCTCATCGCGATCTTTACCCTCACTCCACAAAGCGACCTGCTCGCTGATGCGATGCGGAATCTCTTCAATCCGATCACCAGCGAACAACTGCCAAAGCCGTCGACGGAAGATCTTGCGACACCGACAGTTGCCCCGTCTTTCGCCGTCGAACTAGCTCCGGCTGTCGAGCCGGTCACTGCGAACGCCCCGACTAACGCCACATTACATCCTTGCGAGCAAAATATGCTCGGATATGGCTGTAAAGTTGCCAAGGCTGAAGCAAGGGCTGGTTTTGATGCTCAGGAGTTCTCAAGGGACCTGCCGGCGTTGGCATTCCAGGATGTGGCCGTAGACAGCGCTGGCACCGTCTCCATTGAATATATCGTCATTGGTGGTGGAGGGTATCTGTACTTGAATCAAGGTTTGGGAGATGAGTTTCCGCCATATTCAGGCAATGTACCCGAGAGCGCCATCCAGTCAGTTTGGGTAGACGAGCATCGAGGAGAGTATGTCGAAGGCATGTGGGCGGCTGGGGGCGATGATCTGGAATATACGTGGAATGAGTGCTGCGCCGCCCGCTTGAGGTGGATGGACGAGGAGCGTTGGTATGAGATCAATAAGCTGTCGGCCATGCCTCAAACGGATTACCTGACCCGCGAAGTGTTGATTGAGTTAGCCGCAAGTCTGGTCAATCAGCCGGAGTCTGACGGCACCCCGCGACTAGAGTATCTAAACCTGGAGGATGCAGCCGATCTGGTAGATTTCACGCTTTCTCGACCCAGCATACTGCCCGAAGAATTCTTCTTCGGCCATGCTGACTACGATCCAGAGAGCGGTCGGCTGCGACTGAACTATTATCCGGGAGGGGATGCCATCCTCCCAGGCAGCGCTCATCTATCGATTGTTGAAATCCCGCTGGAAAAGTTCGCCACGAACTCCCAAGGCGAGGAGCTGCTTGTCAACGGCGAGGAAGTCGATATCAACGGCTTTTCCGGCCAGTACACATCGAGTGATGCCGGCAATCATTGGCTGACGTGGAGAACTGAAGAATTAGAAATCACGTTGGCCATCATCTCGAGTGAACATTACGGCGGTGATTTCACTAAATCACAAGTTCTAGAGATAGCCAGAGGTATCAAGTAGGGACAGGCTTCGGACACGATAGGCGTAACTTTGAAGGGTATTCATCTCCGTTTCCCTTCAAAGTTACGGTCCCGGCGTAGGCGTCCGATACGGCTCGGTGACGATCTCGACAGTCGCCAATTCACCTTCCTCTACCACTACTGTTTGCCGATATTCGACGCCCTGGATTTTTGTGTACACGTCGTAGCTGCCGGCCGCGATCGGACCGAAGACGAAGTTCTCGCCCAGCGCCGGGTCGGGGCGGATGAGGTGGTCGGGGTCGTCCAGGTAGGTCCACGTATTCAGGAAGTCGCTCTCGCCGCTGCGGTCGATGAGGGTGACGCCGACGCCTTCCCAGGCGCGGCCGTCGGGGTCGAGCAGACGTCCGGCGATGACGCCGCCGCCGCTCCACGGCCGCA
>CAYNOL010000155.1:0-7732 GCA_964398825.1 uncultured Ardenticatenaceae bacterium | reverse complement strand
CGTCCGCATCCAAAGCATCGTCCGCGAGCTGAACGACGAGAAGATCGACGTCATCGAATGGGACGGCGACCAGCGCGTCTTCATCGCCAAGGCGCTGAGCCCGGCGCGCGTCTCCCATGTCTTCCTGGAGGAGCATCCGGAAGAGGGCAAGACGGCCGTCGTCATCGTGCCCGACGACCAGCTGTCGCTGGCCATCGGCCGCGAGGGACAGAACGCCCGTCTGGCCGCCAAGCTGACCGGCTGGCGCATCGACATCAAGAACCTGACCGAGGCCGCGTCCGAGGCGCTCGATAACCTGGATCACCCGTCGGTTGATCCGCGCATTGCCAAGGACGAGACGCTCATCAACCAGGTGCGCACCATTCTGGACAAGAAGTCCATGGGCCGCCCGATTACGGCCGAGGATTACCTGACACTCGACCGGCTTGTGGCCAACGTCGAGGGGCGGATCATCGCCGAGCGCGCCCAGAAGTACGAAGTCGTTCGCAAGGAGCGCGCCGAGTTGCGCAAGCGTGTGCCCGAAGAGGCGTGGCAGCAGCCGCTGGACGTGCTCGACTTGCCGGGCCGCATCCATAACCTGTTGCTGGACACCAACGTCAACACCGTTGGCGACCTGATGTACATCCTGGAAATGGGCGATGACTACTTCCTGAAGCTGCGCGGCTTGGGCGAGAAGGCGCTGGAGACGGTGAAGGAGACGCTGGCCGCCTATCAGTCGGCGCAGATCGACGCCGTGCTGGAAGCTGAGAGCGGCGAGGCCGAACTCGAAGGCGAGGCGGAAGCCGAAGCCGTGGAAGCGGACGAGACCGACGAGGAAGAAGAAATCGTCGAAATCGTCGAAGAGGCCCCGCTGGATACCCGCGTCATTGACGTGGAAGACTTTGAGACATCCGTGCCCGAGCTGAATTTCAAGGAGTCGGAATTCGACGTTCTCGGCGCCGACGAGGAAGAGCCCACGGAAGAGGGCGAGATCGCCGGCGTGCTGCACTTCGACGAGATTGACCCCGAGATCGAAGAGACGCTGACGCCCATCGATGACCTGTCGCAGACGATTTTCGTCGAGGAAAAGAAGCCCGCCAAGCCGGAGCCGAAGAAGAAGCCCGGCGTCGTGGTGGTTCGCCCCACGACCGATGAGGCCGCGGCCGAGGAAGAGAGCAAGCGCAAGAAGCGCAAGGCCCAACCGCTGGTCTATGACGAGACACTCGACAAGGTTGTCGTGAAGCGCAAGCGCAAGAAGGGCGGCGGCTGGCTCGACGATGATCTCGATCTCGAAGACATCGACATTTAGGCGGGACGCATGAGCGGCAAGCAACCGGCGCGCCAGAAGCACGTTCCGCAGCGGTCATGCGTGGTCTGCCGCCGCCAGCTGGACAAGCGGCGGCTGACGCGCATCGTCCGCACGCCCGATAGTGGCGTGGTGGTTGACCCGACGGGCAAGCAGAGCGGCCGCGGCGCTTACCTGTGCGACCAAGCCGGTTGTTGGGACAAGGCATTGCGCCACCCGGGTATTTTAAATCAGGCGCTCAACGCGCAGCTGAGTGAGGCCGAAGTGGCGCGGATCGCCGCCGATCCGCGCCGGCCCGTTGCGGCGGCCTCGGCGGAATTGGAAAATAATTGATATCATTGCGCGGATTCTCCTTCATTATTGCGGTTGATTGAGGCGCGGAAAGGCAGATAGTATGGCAGAGACAAAGACATTAATTGAAGTTCCAGCGTTTTTAACGGTGCGTGAGTTGGCCACCTTGATGGGTGTTAGCCCCATTAACGTCATCAAGGAGTTGATGGCGAACGGCATCATGGCCAATATCAACCAGCAGATCGACTTTGAGACGGCCGCGATCGTCGCCGAGGAGATGGGCTTCGACGTCGTCGCCCACGAAGAGGCGGCGGCCGAAGTCGTCGAGGAAGAGGAGAAGACGGGCTGGCGCAAGGTGTTGGCCGACGAGAGCGTGGCCGACCTGAAGCCGCGGCCGCCGATCATCACCATGCTCGGCCACGTCGACCACGGCAAGACGTCGCTGCTCGACGTCATTCGCCAGACCCACGTCACCGAAGGCGAGGCCGGCGGCATCACCCAGCACATCGGCGCCTACCAGACCGAGAAGGACGGCCGTCTCATCACCTTCCTGGACACCCCGGGCCACGAGGCGTTCACCGCCATGCGCGCCCGCGGGGCTCAGGCGACCGACATCGCCATTCTGGTGGTGGCCGCCGACGACGGCGTGATGCCCCAAACGCGCGAGGCTGTCGACCACGCCCGCGCGGCCGGTGTGCCCATCATCGTCGCCCTCAACAAGATCGACGTTCAGGCCGCGCGGCCCGACCGCGTGAAGCAGCAGCTGTCCGAAATGGGGCTCGTGCCCGACGACTGGGACGGCGACACCATGGTCATCCCCGTCTCGGCCCGCGAGAAGCTGGGCATCGACGACCTGCTTGAGGCGATTTTGCTGACGGCCGAGGAAGCCGACCCCAAAGCCAACCCCAAGGCGACCGCCTCGGGCACGGTGCTGGAAGCCAAGATCGAACGCGGCAAGGGGATCATGACTACCGTGTTGGTCCAGAACGGCACATTGCGACTGGGCGACACGCTGCTGGTGGGCGAGCACCACGGCCGCATCAAGGCCATGTACGCCTACAACGGCAACCGCATCAAGGAAGCCGGCCCCTCGACCCCCGTGGCCGTCTCCGGCCTGGACGGTATTCCCGTCGCCGGCGAGCAGTTCACCGTGGTCGAGAGCGAAAAGACGGCCCGCAAGATGATCGACGACGCCCGCGAAGCGGCTCGCGTCACCCCCACCTCACGCGGCCGGTCCACGACGCTCGACGAGTTCTTCGCCCGGCTGCAAGAGGGAGAGGCCAAGACGCTCAACCTCATCGTCAAGGCCGACGTCCAGGGCTCACTGGAGCCGATCGTCACGTCGCTGGAGCGGCTGAACGGCGGCGAGGTAAGTCTGGAGATCCTGCGCGCGGCCACCGGCCCCATCACTGAGAGCGACGTCATGCTGGCCTCGGCCTCGGGGGCGATCATTTTGGGCTTTAACGTGGAAGCCGACCCGATCGCCCGCAACTCGGCCGCCGTCGAGGAAGTGCAGATTCGCACCTATCAGATCATCTACAAGCTGCTCGAAGATGTTGAGAAGGCGATGAAGGGTCTGTTGGCCCCCACCTACGAAGACGTGGTCATCGGCCGCGCCGAAGTGCGCCAGGTGTTCCGCATCCGCAACGTCGGCGCCATCGCCGGCAGCTACATGCGCACCGGCGAAGGGCGCCGCAACGCCAAAGCCCGCGTCATCCGCAACAGCCACCTGCTGTTCAGTGGCCAGGTAGGCAGCCTGAAGCACCTGCAGGACAACGTCCGCGAGGTGAAAGCCGGGTTCGAGTTCGGCGTCAGCATCGATGGCTGGAACGATTTCGAGCCGGGCGACATCATCGAGTTCTTCGTCACCCGGCGGGTTGAGCCATAACGATGAGCAAGATCAGACAAGAGCGCACGGCCGAGCAGATCCAGATCATCCTGAGCGAGCTGTTCCTGAAGGAAGTCAGCGATCCGCGCCTGGCCGGCGTCACCATTACCGAAGTGTTGATCGACCGCGAGTTGCAGCACGCCAATATCTACGTCAACGCGCTGGGCGACGACGGCCGCCAGAAAGAGGTCATGGACGGGCTGCAACGCGCGTCGGGCTTCCTGCGCAGCCAGGTCGCCCAGCGGCTCGATCTGCGCGCCGCGCCGACGGTGACGTTCCATTGGGATCCACGATTGCGCTACATCGACGAGGTGAACGCGCTGCTCGACGGGCTGGAGATTCCCCCACCCACCGACGACGAAGGCGCGGCCGAGTCCGCCGACGAGTAAGCGCGTGATCCAGTTCGCAATCGAGAAGGCCAACCGCGTTCTGGTTATCGCCCACGTCGATCCCGACGGCGACGCCATCGGCTCGCTGACGGCCGTGGGGCAGGGGTTGGCGCAATTGGGCAAGCGCGTGACGTTGGCCTGCGACGACGCCGTGCCCGCTCGCTTCCTGGCCCTGCCCATGGCCAACGAGGTGCGGCGCGCGCCCAACGTCGAAATCCCCTACGATCTGGCCATCGCCGTCGACTGCGCTGACCAGGGGCGCATGGGCTGGGCCTGGGATGCGCTGCCCGAGCCCAAGCCGACGCTGGCCAACATCGACCACCACATCACCAACACCCGCTTCGGCACCTTCAACGTCATCGACCCCGACGCCAGCTCCACGGCCGAGGTGCTGCACCGCTTCCTGCCCGAGATCGGCGTGGAGATGACGCGCGGCATCGCCGAGAGCTTGCTGACCGGCATCGTCACCGACACCATCGGCTTTCGCACGACGAACGTGACGGCCGCCACCCTGCGCGCGGCGGCCGAGCTGGTCGACGCCGGAGCCGACATCGCCACCATCTCCCTCGAATCACTGCACCAGAAGCCGTACGCCACGGCCAAGATGTGGGGTATCGGCCTGTCGGGGATGAAGCAGGACGACGGCCTCATCTGGACCAGCATCTCCCGCAACGACATGCAGCGCGCCGGGCTGGAAGGCAACCCCAACAGCTCCGGCCTGGTCAACTTCCTGACCGACATCGACGTGTCCGACGTCGGCGTGGTGCTGACGGAGATGAACGACGGCTCAGTGCGGGCCACGATGCGCGCCAAACCCCCCTACAACGTGGCCGAAGTCGCCATGCAATTCGGCGGCGGCGGCCATGCGCTGGCCGCCGGCTGTGCCCTCGACGGGCCGCTGGAGCTGGCGGAAGAGCGACTCATCGCCGCCTGCCGCGAAGCCATCGGCCGCCAGCGCTCCAGCGCCCCCCAGCCCGTGGCGTGACCCTCTCCGGCCTCGTCGTCATCGATAAACCGGCCGTCGCCGCGGCCGACGCCGGAAGCGCCCCCTCTTCCCACGACGCCGTCGCCCGGCTGCGCCGCCTGGCCGGTCAGCGCCGCGTCGGCCACGCCGGAACACTCGACCCCTTGGCAAGCGGCGTCCTGCTCGTCTGTCTGGGGCAGGCCACGCGGCTCGTCGAGTACCTGGTGGGGCTGGACAAGGTGTACGAGACGACCATCCGGCTGGGACAGGCCACAACCACCTATGACGCCGAGGGGGAGGTGACGGCCGAGCGGCCGGTGACGGCCACCGCCGCCGACGTCGAGGCCGTCCTGGCCCTCTTCCGCGGGCCCATTCGACAGCGCGTGCCCCCCTATTCGGCCGTCAAGCGGGACGGCCAGCCTCTCTACAAGCGCGCCCGCCGCGGCGAGGCGTTCGAGTTGCCCGAGCGGGACGTAGTCATCCACGCCCTTGATCTGCTGGCCTATGACCCGCCGCTGCTGAGGTTGCGCGTGGCCTGCTCGTCGGGCACTTACATCCGCTCGCTGGCCCATGACCTGGGGCAGGCGTTGGGCTGCGGCGGCCATATCACCGCGCTGCGGCGCACGGCCGTCGGTCGCTTCACGCTGGCCGAAGCCGTGGCGCTCGATGCCCTGACGCCGGAGAACCTGCCCACCCATCTGCGGCCGCCGGAAGCGGCCGTGGCCCACTTGCCGCGCGTCGATTTCAACGCCGAAGCTGCCCGCGAGCTGGGCTTCGGCCGCCGCGTGGCCGCCGACGGCGCCTCGCCGGCGGGAGACGTGGCCGCGTTCGGGCCGGGCGGCCGATTTCTGGGCATCGTCGCCGCCGAGGAAGGGGCGTGGCGGGCGAGGAAGATGCTGGCTGCGGCCGAGAGCGAGTAGACGGCCCGGTTCGCGGCCAACTCTCCCACCCCCGTTTCCCTTTTGATACAATTCCTGCCGGCGGCCTGGCAACGCAACGCCCCCGACATCAAGATCCTATGACCCACTCCTTCATCCGCGTAACCCACCTGTCCGAAGTTGAACATCGGCAGCCCACCTGTTTGGCCATCGGCTCATTCGACGGCGTCCATCTGGGGCATCAGGCGCTGCTGGGGCGCATGGTCGATCTGGCGCGGGCCGGCGGCATGCGCACCGCCGCGCTGACCTTCTTCCCCCACCCGCGCCGCGTCCTGCAAACCCTGCCGCCCCGCTTCTACCTGACCACGCTGGACGAGCGGGTGCAGCGCCTGGCCGATCTGGGCCTCGATCTGATCATCACCCACCCGTTCGACGACGAAGTGCGTCGCATCCGCGCCGCCGACTTCGTCGATCAGCTCATCGACGCGCTGGACATGAAGCATTTGTGGGGCGGCAACTTCGCCCTCGGCTACAACCGGGAGGGGGACGTGCCGTTTCTGCGACGGCAGGGGGAGCAGAAAGGATTCGAGGTGGTCACGATCGACGAGCCGGTGCGGGTGGGCGGCGAGATCGTCAGCAGCCGCCGCATTCGGCAGGCGCTGGAGGACGGCGACATGGAGCAAGTCACCGCCTGCCTCGGCCGCTACTTCAGCGTGCGCGGGCCGGTGGTGAAGGGGGACCAGCGCGGCCGGCTGCTCGGCTACCCGACGGCCAACGTGGCGGTGTGGGATGAGCTGCTGCTGCCGGCCAACGGCGTCTATTCGAGCTACGTCTGGGCGCGCGGCGACCGCTGGCCGGCGGCGACGAACGTGGGCGTGCGGCCGACGGTCGACGGCCTGAGGCTGACCGTTGAAGCCCACATGCTCGACTTCGACGCCGACATCTACGGCGAAAACGTGCGACTGGAGTTCGTCCGCCGCATCCGGCCGGAGCTGAAGTTCAACGGACTGGAGGCGCTGAAGGCGCAGATTGGGGCGGATGTGGAGGAGGTTCGGCGGGGGGCTGCCTCATAGAGAAGAAGGAATCGCAATTTGCACAGATTCTCTGCTTGCTATTTCGCCGCCGCCCAAATATCAGCTACAGGAACGCTGAAGCCGGGTAGCAGAACGGAAGGCGCTCTGTCGCCGGCGGTGAAGCGGCCGTGCTCGACGTACTCGTCTCCTTCTAGCTGGAGCACAGCGACTACTTCCTCTTGCGGTCTTCCTCGGTCCATGTGCCCTGGTATGGGAAAAGGTGAGCCAGTTCCCATACCGGTTCACCGGCCTCAGCGTCCTTGGGGTAAATCATGGCATACCTTGATATATAGTTACTGTTTAAGGAAAATTATGCCCGAATAGAGATTTAGTGTATCTGCACCGGATCCTTAATCGCCCCACGGTCAAACAGATGATCGTCGTACCCTTCGTCCAGCCCCGCCGGCGCGGCCGTCTTCTCGATCTTGACCGCCGTGTTTTTGTAGTCGGGGATTTTGGCCTGCGGGTCGATGCGATCGAGCGTCAGCGTGTTGGCCGCGGCCTCGGCGAAGTGGAACGGCACGAAGACCGTGCCGCGCGGCGAGCGGCCGGTGACTAGCGCCCGCAGCGTGATCGTCCCGCGCCGCGACGACACCTTGATCCAGTCGCCGGTGACGAGGTCGAGCGCGGCCGCGTCGTCGGGATGCACTTCGCACACCGCCTCGGGATAGACGTCCTCCAGCCGCGAGCGGCCGGTCATGGTGCTGCCGCTCCAGTGATAGAGCACGCGGCCCGTGGAGAGATTGTACGGGTAGTCGGCGTCGGGCTGCTCCGAGATGCTGCCGTATTGCACCTGCCAGAACTTGCCCTTGCCGCGCGGGAAGTCGTCGGCGAACAGGAACGGGGTGCCGGGGTGGTCGAAGCTGGGGCACGGCCAATGGACGCCCCCCTCGCGCTCCAGCCGGGCGTAGTCGATGCCCCAGAAGTCGGGCGTCACGCGCCGCATCTCTTCCCAGATGTCCTC
>CAYNOL010000154.1:0-7864 GCA_964398825.1 uncultured Ardenticatenaceae bacterium | reverse complement strand
TCGGCCCCGTCCGCGGCTCCATCTTCGACGACGACGACTTTGACGACGACGACTTTGACGACGACTTTGACGACGACGACTTTGACGACGACTTTGACGACGACTTCGACGACGACGACTTTGACGACGACTTTGACGACGACGACTTCGACGACTTCGACGACGACGACTTCGACGACGACTTCGACGACGATAACGACGACGACGACGACGACGATGACGACGATGACGACGATGACGACGATGACGACGATGACGACGATGACGACGACGATGACGACGACGATGACGGGGACGATGACTAAGCGGACGAAGATCAATCCGCGCGGATGCTGATCTTGCTCCCTGATTCAGGTATGATCGCGCTGTGGACGTTGACGAGATTGACCTGCTGCGAAGAGCCAGCGCCTTTGACAAAGAGGCGCTGGCCCTTATCCATGATCGCTACTACCAGTCGATCTATCGCTATCTGGCGTTCCGCATCGCCGACGCGCAAACGGCCGAAGACATGACCAGCGAAGTGTTCACCCGATTCCTCAGCGCCATCAAAGAGCGCCACGCGCCGCCGAACACCATCCGCGGCTGGCTCTATGGCGCGGCGCAGAACGTGCTGAGGGAGCAGTACCGCAAGCAGCGGCGGGCGGCGCTGAGCGAGCTGGATGAGTCGGTGGCCGCCCCGGGCCCGACGCCCGAGGGGCGGGTCGAGGCGCGAGCGGAGAAGGAAGCGCTGCGCGACGCCGTGGCCGAGCTGACGCCGGAGCAGCAGAACGTGCTGGCCTTGCGCTTCGGCTATGGCATGGCGATTCGGGACGTGGCGGAGACAGTGAACAAGAGCGAGGGATCGGTCAAGATGTTGCAGGCGCGAGCCATTGCCGCGCTGACGAAGCGACTGAGGGGCCAGGGGGCCGCCGAGTGATGGACGAGATGGAACGAATCCTGATGGAAGCGCTGGACCTGCTGGAGCAGGGGCTGAGCGTCGACGAGATCGTCGAGCGCTTCCCCACCCACGCGGCCGAGTTGCGCCCGTTCCTGATGACGGCCGAGGCGTTGCCGGCGCTGGCGCCGCAGCCGTCGGTGGCCGCCCAGCGCCGCTCGCGGGCCGGCTTTTTGGCCGAGGCGGAGCGCCGCGCCGCCGCGCCCGCCCGCCGCGCGGGGGCCGCCGGGGGGTGGTGGCGACGGCTGGCGCTGCCGCTGGCGGCCGTGCTGCTCGTCTTCTTGCTGGGCGGGGCGGGGCTGGTGGGCGCGTCCGGCTCGGCTGTGCCCGGCGACGCGCTGTACGGCACGAAACGGCTGGTGGAGACGGCGCGGCTGTCGCTGGCGGCCGACGCCGAGCGCGCCGCCGCGCTGCACGAACAGTTCCGCCGGGAGCGCGTGCGGGAGATCGAGACGCTGCTGGCCGGCGGCCGCGCGGCCGAGGTGGCGTTTGAGGGGCCGATCGAAGCCATCGACGGTCCGCGCTGGCGGGTGGCCGGGGTGGGGGTCGACGTGGCCGGGGCGACCATCGACGGGCCGGCGGCCTTGGGGGCCACGGTGCGCGTCGAGGGGACGACGGCCGCCGGGGTGGTGGTGGCCGGGCGGGTGGCGGTGCTGCAGTCGGCCGCGCCGCAGCCCGACGCCACGCCGCAGCCCGCGCCGTCGCCTGATGTCACCCCGTCGCCGACGATTACCCCGCCGGGAACGCCCGACGACGACGACGCCCCACCGCAGAGCGCGCCCGGCGGCCGGCCCATCGTGCCGGCGACGCCCACCCCCACCCTCGCCGCGCCGTCGGCCGAACCGACGCACACCCAACCCCCACCCCCGCCGACAGCCACGCCGGACGACGACGACGATGACGACGATGACGACGACGATGACGACGACGGCGGCGGCGACGACGGCGGCGACGACGATGACGGCGACGACGACGATGACGGCGACGACGGCGATGACGGCGACGATGACGACGGCGACGACGACGGCGACGACGGCGACGACGGTGATGATTGATTCCTTCCCCCGACCGGCACAGCGATAGCCCCTTGCGCCGGGCGGCGGCCGTTCGTCGGCGCTTCGTCGGCCGCGCGAATGGCCGCCGCGCCCCGAGGCTGGTACACTAGCCAATGGTCGCCTCAAGGTTGTTCGTAACCTGGGGCGGTAAAATAGGGAGTGCGCCGCCCCGAGAAGCGGCGCAAATAAAACGCCCTCGGCCGGCCGCGTGCCCGTCGGGGGCGAAAATTGGGAAGATTAGATGAACGACGACTCCACCGTAGTAGAATTCCGTGACAACACCGCCCCGCTGGGCGAGACGCTGCGCGGCCTGGCTCGCTCCATCACCGGCGAGACGGTGACCGTGCGCGAGCTGTTGAGCATGGTGGGCGAGCAGGGCTTGCTGCTGGCCATCATGTTCCTGACCTTGCCGTTCCTGCTGCCCATCTCCATCCCCGGCGTCAGCACCGTCTTCGGGCTGGTGGCCATCCTGATCTCGCTGGGCATCACCTTCAACCGCGTGCCGTGGCTGCCCGACCGGCTGCTCGACCGGCCGCTCGACGCCATCAAGCTGGCGCGGGCCATCGAGAACGGCGCCGACCGCTTCGGCCGCGTCGACCGCATCAGCCACCCGCGCCTGACCCGCCTCATCGAGAACGCGGCCATGAACCGCATGGCCGGGCTGGGGCTGCTGCTCGGCTCCATATTGCTCATCTTCCCCTTGGGGCTGGTGCCGTTCAGCAACACGCTGCCCGCCTGGGGCATCCTGCTGCTGGCCGCCGGGCTGCTCCAGCGCGACGGCCTGCTCATCCTGCTGGGCTACCTCTTCCTGCTGGCCACGGTCATCTACTTCAGCGTCCTGGCCATCGGCGTGCTGTCCGGCGCGAATTGGGTGGTCGGGTTTTTTAATTAATGAAGACGAGATTGTGAGAGTGTGAGACCAGGAGAATTGCGTACTCTCCCACTCTCCCAATCCCCAATCCCCACTCCCCCAATCCGCCCAGTGATCACCTACAAAACCCACCCAATCACCCCCGCCCAATTCGTCGACTTGCTGCGCCGTTCCACGTTGGGGGAGCGGCGGCCGATCGATGACCCCGAGACGATCGCCGGCATGGTGGCCAATGCCGACTTGACCGTCACCGCCTGGGACGGCGACACGCTCGTCGGCGTGGCCCGCTCCGTCACCGATTTCGCCTACTGCTGCTATCTCTCCGATCTGGCCGTCGACGTGGCCTACCAGCGGCAGGGCATCGGCGTGGAGCTGATGAGCCGCACGCAGGCCGAGTTGGGGCCGCGCTGCAAGATCATCCTGCTGGCCGCGCCGGCGGCGGCCGACTATTACGGCCACGTCGGTTTCGACAACAACCCCCGCTGCTGGGTGTTAGATCGCAACAAGCGACTTGTAAAGTAGGGCGCACTGGCCGCCTTTCCCCGTTGTATAATATCCATAGCGCACCGAAACACGGGGAGCCCCGCGTCTGCCGCCGCCCGACAAACGCGACCCGCCGTTCACTGTGCCTGTTCGTAGCGGGCGCTATAGCCTCTTTCCGGAAGCGCCGCTCAAGTGGCGCGCTACGAACACGAGAGCCCAGCAACAGTACATTCAAAAAGAGGTTGTAAACATCATGAAAAAGCTACATGGGTTGGCCGCGGTTCTGATCATGGTCCTTTCGCTGGCCCTGGTCGCCTGCGGCGCGTTGTCCATCGACACCGACGACGGCGTGCTGACCGTCACCGTCCGGCTTAGCGAGAACCAGGTCAACAGCGTCATCTCAGGGGTCTTCACCAACGACGTCAACAACGAATTCCTGTTCGACCGGCTGGAGAGCGTCGATCTCATCGAGCCCGACATCATCCGCGTGTTCGGCACGACGGCCGAGGGGGCGTCGGGCAGCTATGACCTGGCCGTGGCCGCCGAAAGCGAGGCGCTGAAGTTCGAGGTCGTCGCCGTCGACATCCCCGGCGTCAGCATCGACGATCCGCGCATCGAGGCCGCCAACGATGACCTGGCCGAAGCCTTTCTCGACACCGCGGCCGACGGCGACAGCGGTGGGGTGGCCGAGGCCGGCGTGGTGGGCGACGAACTGGTGTTGACCATTCGCGCGCCGCTGAACTAGTGGTTGCCGCCCCAGACCTGACAGGTGGGCGCCTCGCTGCGCCCCCTGTCAGGTCTTCACGCTCCCACTAATCCACCCACACCGTATAATCCAAATCATCGGTCAGACTCACATTCGACACGATGACATAGCGTAGCGCCCCTTCCGGCAGGTCATTCAGCACGCGCGGGCCGTCGGGTTTGTCCCAGCACGCCGGCTCGCCGATGCGGTACACCTTGAAGCGCAGGTTTTGCCGGTCGCCGGTGGTGTTCGCCCCCACGGGCATGGTATCGCGCGCCATTGTGGTGGTGATCTGCACGATGGCCGACGTCAGAGGCGGCAGCGTGCCGCTGGCCGTGACCTTTGTCGGGTAATTGATCAGCTTCACGGCCTGGCCGTCGTAGGTAGCGGTGTCGAACTCGCATTCGCCCACGCTGAACGCGCCGCCCATCGTCTGGTAATGCTCGAAGATCTGGTTCTTGGCCCACGCCCAGTAAGCGTCGCCCACGTTCATCGCGTTGTCGGCGTGCTCCGGCGTGGCCCCTTGCTCCAAAATGGGGCGCAGATAGCCCAGGCCGTTGTCCCCCTGCAGCCCCTGCAGGCCCACGTAGACCCAGAAATCCTGCGCCGCGTAGGCGCGCCCCTCGGCGCGGTCGAGCAGCGGGTCGCTGGCCCGGCGCAAGCCCGTCAGCGGCGAGCGGGCCATGAAGCCGACGCCCGACTCTTCGGCCGCCGTCGCCGTGCCCTCCACAAGCCAATCCGTCTGCTCCAGCCCGGCCGCGTCCCGGTCGAGGGTCAGTTGCGTATACGACGCCTGGATAGCGTGGAACAGCTCGTGGCGCACCGTGCGCCGGATGTCGGCCGGCGACGTGCCCGAGTTGAAGCAGACCAGCAGCTCCAGCGCCGCAAAGCTGTACTGCCCCGACATCGGCTTGCCGTTGCTGTCGGCGCAGGTGTCCTGGGCGATGACCGCGCCGTGGTAGGTGACCACGCCGGCCACCGGCACCAGCTGCGCGCCGACGAAGCGCCCCGCCAGCCGCACCAGCCGCGGCTGGCGGAAGCCGAGGTCGTCGACGTACTCCCGGTGGGCGGCTTCGAGCTCGGCGGCCACGCGCGTCCGATTGGCCTGGTCACAGATGTTGGCGTGGGGGCGCGTCGGGTCACAGCGCACACTGTAGAGCGCCGCCTGCGCGGCGCGGGCCGCCGGCTCGGGCAGCGGCTCGTTGGCCGTGTGCTCGAACAGCACCAGCGTGACCCCCTCGGGCAGCATCGCCCCCACGGTGAAGACGAACAGGCCGTTGGGCGCGTCGTAGCGGCCGGGGGCGGTGGCCCAACTGCGCGCGTGGCCGGCCGGCTCCGTCTGGTCGGTCAGCGACTCGCTCGGCAGCAGCACGGCCGCCGCCAGCCGCGCCGGGTCGGCCCCCGCGGGCACGGGCAGCCCCACCAGCAACGGCTTGTCGTGGGGCATGATGGTCAGCGTGCGCGCGCTCAGCTGGTAGTAGTCGCCGCGCGTGACGAGGCCGGGCGGCACGCCCACCGCCGGCGGCGAGGTGGGGGCGATGGTCGCGTCCACAGGCCCACCCAGCGAGCCGGGCAGCGCGCCGATGATCGCCCCGCTGGGGGAGTGCAACGAACCGCCGTCCTGCAGCGTTCCGGTGGGGGGCGGGCCGTCGCGCACCACCACCGGCAGATAGGCGGCCGTGGCCCGGGGCGGGGCGGCGGCCGCGTCGACGAGGTAGACCGCGCCGTTGGGCTGCCGGTCGGGCGCGCCGATGGCCAGCTCTTCGCCCCAGACGGCCAGACTGCCGCCGAAGTGGGCCCGGTCGCTGCCGTCGGCCGCTTCGATGACCGGCCGCTCCTCCCACGCGCCGCCCACCCGCTCGAAGGGGTGGACGATCCCCTGCTGCTCGAATCCACCGAGGGGAGAATTAGGCGCGGCGATCCACAGCCGGTCGCCGGCCAGGGCCACGCTGCCGCCGAACATGTCGAACACGCCGCCGCCGGCCGGACGCAGCGCCGCCTCCAGCCCCCACGCCTCGGGGCCGCCCTCGTCGCGTTTATACAGGTAGGCCGCGCCCGCATTGACGGTCACGTTGCCGCCGTCATCGCGGTCTTCGTTTGGCGCGCCGACGAGCAGCCGGTCGTCGTCGAGCGCCAACACCAGGCCGAAGGCGGCATGCTCCTGCGGTGTGCCGGCCGTCAGCCGCCGCACCAGCCCCCAATTGCCCGCGCCGCCGTGGTCGCGCCGGTAGACGAAGACGACACCCGTGTCGGGCGTGGTGGGGTCGTGGTCGGCTTGGTTGGCGCCGACGACGAGCGTGTCCCCTTCGAGGGCCACGACCGCGCCGAAGTGGTCGAACGGTTGGCCGTTGGGGTCGGAGAAGCTCTTGACCCGCGCCCAGCCGGCGGCGCGATCATAGAGGTAGACGCGCCCCCGGTTGCCCTCGGCCCCCCACGCGCCGACGGCGATGAGGTCGCCGCTGACGGCCACCGCCCCGCCGAAGAAGCGGGTGATGGCCTCTTTCTCGTCGGCCAGCGCCGCCGCCCGCCCCCAGTTGCCGGGGCCGCCCTCGTCCCGCTCGTAGACATAAGCGCCGCCCTGGGCGAAGCCGATGTTGCCATTCTCGGAGGGCGAGCCGACGACGAGGGTGTCGCCGTCGAGGGCCACCGCCTGGCCGAAGAAGGCCAGCTCCACCGGCGGGTCGTCGTGGAGCGTGCCCACCTCGGCCCAGCCGGTCGGGGCGGCCGCGTCGCGCTCGAACAGGTAGACGGCCCCCTGGCCGCCCAGGTCGCCGAGGTCGTAATACTTCGCGCCCACGGCCAGTGTGTCGCCGTCGAGGGCTATTGCCCCGCCGAAGCCGCCGGCGAGCAGGCCCTCGGCCGGTTCGATGATCTGCTGCTCGTCGGCCGCGCGGCGATCGGCCGGGGTGCTGTCGGTTCGCGCCGCCCAGACGGCCGCCGGCAGCAAGGCCGCCACCGCCGCCAAAAGCAACACCGCCCGTGCTATAATTCTGTCAGGGTTCATGGGTTCGTCTCCTTCGTGACGCAACCTTGCCGGTTGCCTCTCGTGCAAACTGAAGCATGCGGCGCAGATGCAGGCTGAAAGCCTGCGCTACAGTCAGCATAGCGGCCGCCCCGCCGCGTCCGCATCGGGGGCGCCCCCTATGTTGGACGCGGCCGTTGCCTAATTTGGGTGGGGGAAAATAGGGTTGATGACGCCGATTTTCACCGATATTCACCGCCCGGTTTCATGTCCGTGTCCATCTGCGTTATAATCCGCGTTCATCCGCGTTCCAGAAGATTCCCTCCTTAAAACTGTTGACGGATTACAGGATATTGCTATACTTATGCGATAGTGCTCGCAATGAGCGCATAGGTTGGCTTGCCTTAAAGCCGAACGAACATTTATAGCCTGAACGCGGCGAACACGATCATCCTGCCGACGTAGCTCAATAGGCAGAGCAATGCTCTTGTAAAGCATCGGTTATGGGTTCAACTCCCATCGTCGGCTCTGCGTGTCGGCTCCGGCATGCGGCGCGGGTCGAGCCGGTAACATTCGATAAATCATGGGTCAGTGTCCCGAGCGGCAAAGGGGGCGGACTGTAAATCCGCTGGCAGACGCCTTCGTAGGTTCGAGTCCTACCTGGCCCACTGCAGAACAGACCTGACAGGTCAGCGCGAGATGCCAACCAACGGCGGCGTCGGCCGCCGTCCTGTCAGGTTTTGATTGATCGTCGAGAGACGCCCACGTAGCTCAGTCGGCAGAGCGCATTCTTGGTAAGAATGAGGTCATGGGT
>CAYNOL010000153.1:0-7902 GCA_964398825.1 uncultured Ardenticatenaceae bacterium | reverse complement strand
GTTTGAGGCCACCCACGGCACGGCGCCCAAGTACGCCGGCAAGGACATGGTCAACCCTGGCAGTCTCATCCTCAGCGGCGTCATGATGCTGGAGTATATGGGCTGGCAGGAAGCGGCCGACCTGGTGGAGCAGGCCATGGCCAAGACCATCCAGCAGAAGGTCGTGACTTATGACCTGCACCGCCAGATCGAAGGGGCGACGAAGGTCAGCAGCTCCGGCTTCGCGCGGGCGATTGTTGAGAATATGTAGGCTGCACCGCAAGCTTTCAGCTTGTTCTTGAGCATTGAAAGATCTCTGAGGTTTGCCGCAAACCTCAGAGGTCTTTATTTATGGGCTGAAATCCACGTATCCGCGTGCTACACTACGATACGTGAGGAACGAGATGAGCACACAAAACATCACCCTCTCCCTGCCTGAAGACACCCTGCTGAAGGCCAAACTCCTCGCCGTGCGGCGCGGCACCTCTTTATCCAGAATGCTTGCCGGCGAACTGGAACGACTCGTCTCCGAAGACGAAGCATACGAACGCGCCTGTCAAAGCGAGCCGCAACGATTGGAACACCCTTTCGAACTGACTTGCTCATCGTGGCCCACGCCGAACGTGGCTCTGCTGTCCGGCTCATCAGTGCCCGCAAATTAACTGCATCCGAACGAGAAGTATATGAATATGGAAACTTCTGATCCGAACGACGAATTACGCAGCGAGTACGATCTCGCCGCGCTTCTGAAGGGTGGTGTTCGCGGGAAGTATGACGACGCATTTGCCCGGGGTACGAACCTTATTCTGCTGGCTCCCGATGTGGCCCGCCCATTTCCAACCGAGCAAGCCGTCTATGAGGCCTTGCGTCTCGTGATGCGTCTGGCGGAGTTGCCTGTCGCATCGACTGAGTCACCCTGACCGCCCCCCTCCCCCTCCTGACCATCGCCGGCTCCGACTCCGGCGGCGCGGCCGGCTTGCAGGCCGACCTGAAGACGTGGGCGAGCCTCGCCGCAGAGGGCGTGCCCGTCTACGGCATGAGCGCCATCACGGCCGTGACGGCCCAGAACAGCGCGCGCGTGGCCGCCGTCCACTACCTTCCGCCCGACTTCGTGGCCGCGCAGATCGACGCCGTGCTGAGCGACTACGGCGCGGCGGCCATCAAGACCGGTTTCCTCGGCCGCGTCGACATCATCGAGGCCGTGGCGGAGCGGCTGGCCCATTACAAGACCTCAGGGGTTTTCGGCAAACCTCTGAGGTCTGGGCCGCCGGTCATCGTCATCGATCCCGTCCTGGTCAACCACCGCGGCGAATCGATGTACGGCCCCGAAGTGGCCGCGGCCTACCGCGTGTTGCTCTTCCCGCTGGCTGATTTGGTGACGCCGAACGCGGCCGAGGCGAAGCTGTTACTGGGGATTAGCGATTGGGGAGTGGGCGAGCGCTCCAAGCACCCCATGCCTGATCCCCAATCTCTTATTAACCTTTCCGCTCTCGCCCCCCGGCTGCTGCTGAAGGGCTTGCGGCAGGGGGACGGGCTGGTAGATATATTGCTGGACGGGGAGACGGCCGCGCAGCTCCCCCAGCCGCGCGTCGACACTATCAATACCCACGGCAGCGGCGACACACTGTCGGCGGCCGTGTGCGCCTATCGCGCCGCGGGCCACGATTGGCTCGACGCCATCCGCCGCGCCCAAGCCTACACCCATGCCGCCATCCGCCGCGGCGCGGCCTGGCGCCTGGGCGCGGGGCATGGGCCGGTGGGCCATGGGAGCGACGAGCGGCGAGCGACGAGCGACGAGTGACGAGTGACGAGTGGCGTACTGCCCATTCGTTACAGCACTGCCTGCGCGATCAGCTTGTCGAAGCGGCGCACGTCGATCCCCTTGGCCAGATTCACCTTGATGGTCCCCGCCTTCGTCCACATCTCGATCTCGGCGTTGAAGTCCAACAGGCCGCCGGCGTTCTCCGATGACCACATCAGGATGGACGAATAGGGCAGCGAGTAGATCTCCACCTTCTTGCCGCGCAACCCTTGCACGTCGCGCACGATGAGGCGCTTGGTGGTGAAGACGGCGCTGTCGCGAGCGGTCTTATAGGCGGCCACGGCCGTCTCGCCGTCGACGAGCAGGTTGTTGACATCGTCGGGAATGGGACACTCATTCAAGAACGTCCAAAAGAGGCTACCGCGAATTTCGGTCATGATAATAACTCCTTAGAGAGACGACAGCCGACCGCCGCCTACTGAATACTGGCCACTGGATACTGAAAACTGCCCCACTGACCTGCATAATCCGAGTTTGGCGAACAAGAGTTCGCAAGGAAAAAACCCGGTTTCTAATTCTGTCCCCGCGCCCGATACTGCAACGCCTCGGCCAGATGCGCCGGGCCGATGTCGTCGCAGGCGGCCAGGTCGGCCACGGTGCGGGCCACCTTCAGCACCCGGTGGAAGCCGCGCGCGCTGAGCCCCATCTGCGTCATGGCGCTCTTCATCAGCCGGCGGCCGGTGTCGTCGAGGGCGCAAAACTGGCGCACCTCGCCCGGCCCCATATCGGCGTTGGCATAGAGGCTTGTGCCGGCGAAGCGCTCCGCCTGCCGCCGGCGGGCCGCTTCCACACGGCGGCGCACCTCGGCCGACGCCTCGCCCCGCCGGGTCGACGACAGCTTCTCATACTCCACGCGCGGCACGTCGACGTGCAGGTCGATGCGATCCATCAGCGGCCCGCTGACCCGCTTCTGGTAGCGGGTGATCATCGACTGGCTGCAGGAGCAGGCGTGGGTCGGGTCGCCGAAGTAGCCGCAGGGGCACGGGTTTTGCGCGGCGATGAGCATGAAGTTGGCCGGGTAGGTGACGCTGCCCGTGGCCCGGCTGATCGACACCTCGCGCGGGGAGCCTTCCAGCGGCTGGCGCAGCACTTCGATGAGCCGCTCGCCGAACTCCGGCAGTTCGTCGAGGAAGAGCACGCCCCGGTGGGCCAGCGAGATCTCCCCCGGCCGGGGCCATTGCCCGCCGCCCACCAGCCCGGCGTAGCTGATAGTGTGGTGGGGGGAGCGAAACGGCCGCGCCCGCACCAGCGGCGTCTCGGCCGGCAGCATCCCGGCCACGCTGTAGATTTTGGTCACCTCCAGCGCCTCGTCCAGCCCCATGCGCGGCAGGATGCCCGGCAACGCGCGAGCGATGAGCGTCTTGCCGCTGCCCGGCGGGCCGGTCATCAGCGCGTTGTGGGCCCCGGCGGCGCTGACCTCCATGGCCCGCTTCACGTGCTCCTGGCCCATGATGTCGGCGAAGTCGGTGGCGTAGGGCGGGTCGCCGTCGAACGCGGCTTCCAGGTCGACGACGGTCGGCTCCAGCGGGGCCATCCCGGTCAGATGGCCCACCAGCTCGGCCAGCGTGCGCACCGGGTAGACCTCCAGGTCGGGCATCAGGGCCGCCTCGGCCGCGTCGTCGGCGGGCACAAACAGCCGCCGGATGCCCCGCTCGCGGGCCATGGCCGCCAGCGGCAGCACCCCCTTGGTGTGGCGCGTGGTGCCGTCCAGCGACAGCTCGCCGAAGAACAGCGAGTCATCGAGCCGGTCATGCCACACCTGTGACGTGGCCGCCAGCACGCCGACGGCGATGGGCAGGTCATAGGCGGGGCCTTCCTTGCGCAGGTCGGCCGGGGCCAGGTTGACGGTGATGCGGTGGAGCGGGAAGGTGAGACCGCTGTTCTTGACGGCGGCATAGACCCGGTCGCGGCTTTCGCGCACGGCCGCGTCGGGCAAGCCGACGAGCGCGAAATAGGGCGCACCCTTGACGATGTCGACCTCTACGTCGACGAGTTCGGCATCCAACCCCACAATGGCGGCACTGAGTACTTTGGCGAGCATGGCGGAGATTATAGCGGAATTACGAATTACGAATTACGAATGAAGATCTGTCAGGTGGGCGGCGCCGCGAACGGAGAGACCTGTCAGGTCTTCGCCCTCACCGCGTCACCTCAAATGTACTGATCAGGTAATCCGTCATCTCCTCATTGTAATCTGACTCCAGATAGTGGTACACGACCCTGAAGAGGAAGTTAGGCTCCAGGATGTAGTTGAAGACCTTGTAACGGAGTCCCCTGTCGGGTTCCTCAAAGATGGAGACGACGGCCGGAGTGTTGGCGTCACTGGTGATCTCTTCGTGGCTGACCAGTTGCAGCCCCGCGTTGAGCGAGCGTGTTTCCAATTCCTGGCGTATGTCTTCCAGCGTCACGGGGCGGCCGTTGAACTCCGTCAATTCAAACTCATCGATGCCGATAATGACTTGCCCGCTCGGCGCGGCAAAGCAGCGCGCATAGACCCGGCACAACTCAATCTCCGGCTCGGCGTCATAGCCGGCCGGGTAGCTGATGGCGAACGGGTAGAAGCGGCTTTCGTAGCGGGCCACGCGGCCGATGGGGCTGGGCGCGGGGGTCGTGGTGGCCGGCGGCCCCATCGGGGTCGGCGCGGCGGCGTATGGCTCTCGAACCCTGATCTGATAGCCGCCCGACCGGCGGCCGAGCACGTCGGTGGCCAGAACGCGGAAGCTGCCCGTGTTGGCGGCGCGATACGTCAGCTCGGCATCCCACCCAAGCACCCCCTCGCCGCTGTCGTCATCCCGGACAAGGGAATCGATGCCCAAAGCCACAGACTCTACAATCAGGAACGGGTCGATCAGCAGTGAACTGAGGTTGATGTTGGCTTCTTCGTCTTTGGTCAGCAGAAGGGTGTAGACGTCGATATCGACGGGGTAGTCGCTCATGCCCTGGTACACGTCTCCCGTGTCCAGAGTGCGGCCGTCATCGGGGTCGACGTACGGGATCAGGGTCTGATTGCTTTGCAGGGTATAGGTGATCGGCAACGGGTTGCGCTGGCGCACGATGACGAAGTGCGGCCCGGCCGTCGTCGTGGTCAGTTGCGCGGCCTCTGTGCCCTCGGCCGTCTCGTCGGCCACAAAGGAGTCGATATTGAGGGTGTCCTGGATGATGAGCACGGCGTCCCCCTGGCCGTCGACCTCGGCCGTGATCAACGTGCCGACGGGTGCGTGGACGATGAACGCCTGGTGGATCCAGTTGTTCGACATCTCGAATGTGTGCTGCGTGTCTCCGCGTGCCGGCTCGCCACCGCGGAATTCGCCCACCGGCGCGGCCAGCATCGCATCGAGGCGCGGGGCTATATCCGCCGCCGACGCGATGAGCCCCAGCCTCACGTCCGTCACCCGGTAGCCGGTCAGCCCGATCACGTCGCCTTCCATCGTCACGGCGATTCCGCCGCTTTGGCCGCCGGCCATGGGCGTGTCTACTTGCAGATAGGTTATGCCGAACGACTCTTGTTCGCGCAGCCGCGAGACGAGGGCTTGGGTCAGCGCCGGGCGCGGCTGGCGGGTGGAATCGCCGGGGTAGCCGATGAGCAGCAGCGGGCTGCCGATGTCGAGGTGCTCCCCATCGACCAGCGCCAACGGAGCGACGCCGGTTTCGACCAGCCCCACCAGTGCCAGATCGGCCAGCAGGTCGATGCCGGCCACCGGCGCGGCCCTCTCTTCGCCATCCGGAAAGCGGATGGTGACCTCTTTCGCCGGCTAAACGACGTGGGCGTTGGACAGAACGTAGTTGCCTTCGACCAGCACGCCCGTGCCGAACCTGCTGCCTGATTCGATGCGCACCACGGCCGGCGAGAGAGAGTCGAATATATCCGCCGGCGTGAGCGGGACGGGGGTGGGCGTTGCCTCCGGTGTCGCGGTGGCTGTGGGGGCGGGGGTGCGGGAGGCGGCCGGCGTCCGGCTGGGGGGCGCGGTCGGTTCGGCCGCGCGGGTCTCGGTGGGCGGTGCGGCCACATCGTCGCCGGGCGGGCTGCCGCAGGCGGTGAGTGTAAATAGGGCCATAATAACCGCAACGATCAGGGCGCGCATAACCCCCCTCCTCAATTACTGCAATGACAAGCCCCGGCGGCTACCGGCAATGGCCCCCGGATCAGATTACCGATAAGTTATCACAACTTGCTTATGGGGCCACTTTCTGCAGCGGTCGCGCGTAGCCAAACCAGACGATTCCGCCCGCGGCCAGCCCGGCGGCCAGTAGACTGGGCCCCCACGGCACGACGGCCGCCCCACCGGCCAGCGCGCCGAAGGCCACCGCCGCCCCCAGCGCCAGCCCGCTCAGCAGCGCCACCGCCACCGCCTGCAGAAAGCCGAAGCTGCGCCACTTGAACGCGGGCGGCACGGTGTCGTTGCGCCAGCGGAAGTAGGCCGCCAGCGCCGGATCGTCGGCGATGAGGCGCTCTTTGATCTGGTTCATGGCGCGCACGCTCTCCAGCCACGCCTGGCGCAGCCGCACGAGCTGGCCGATGGTGATCATCCCCAGCGCCGACAGCAGGACGAAGATGACGGCGAAGGTGATGTAGAGCTGCTGCCGGATGGCCGATTCGACCTGGGCCGACAGCAGCGAGGCGATGAGGGTGGCGAAGGTGACGAAGAAGTATTGCCACGCCCGCGCCCGGTCTTCGTTGGCCTGGAATGCGGTCTGGGCGATGTAGCCGTACTCGGCGGCGATGATGTTGCGCGCCAGTTCGGCGTCGGGCGGCGGCGTGGTCATGGGGGGATTATAAATGACGAATGACGAATGACGAATTGGGACCAGACCTGTCAGGTCTTTCAGTTCGTCAGGTCTTTCTCATGTGTGCGGATACGTCACCACGTTCGTCGGCTTGATGCGGATGATGACCCGCTTGTCGGTGGCGGCTTTTTCGGCCGGGGCCACGTCGCCGTAGTAGGCATCGACGCCTTCATAGAGCTTGGCATGGTAGTTGATGTTGGCGTTGCCTTCGTCGGGCACGACGGACTCGACATAGCCGCGCACGTCAATCCAGCGGTAGGGGTTGTCGGTGTCGATGGCCGTCAGCGCTACCAACGGGTTCCGGCGGATGTTGTCGTGCTTGCGGCGTCCCTCGACGGTGTTGACCAGCACGCACTCGCCGTCCCACGAGCACCAGACGACGGTGTTCTCCGGTTGGCCGTCGTCGGCCACCGTCGTCAGGATGGCATACACCGGCCCGGTAAGCAGGTCCAGATGGCTTTCGGGGATGCTCTCTTCGCGGGTGTTCGTCTTGTTGTCGGTCATATTCATTCGCTCCTTTCTATTTAGGAAGTGGATTTCCCATGACTTTAGCAACATCGGCGAGGATTGTCAGTCGGGGATTTCCCTACCTGCGTGAGAGGGAGCAGGGGGAGTTTCCTGCAACCCTTTCTCCCATTCCCAAGCGCCACGTGCAACATCCGTTCCACATCTAATTTGACCCACTCTCCCACATATGATACCTTTCCCCCCGACGTGGATCCTGCGACACGCCGATGAGCCAATTAACACCAATTCTCACTGTCGATAACGTCTCTCTCTCTTTTGGAGGCAACAAAGCGCTCTCCGAGGTCAGCTTCGATGTGCTGCGGGGAGAGATTCGCGCCATCATCGGGCCCAACGGCGCGGGCAAGACGTCCATCCTCAATTGCATCAGCGGCTTCTATCGCCCCCAGAGCGGCCGCATCATGTTGAAGGGCACAACCGACCTGACCAAGACCCCCACCGACCGCATCGCCCGGCTGGGGCTGGCGCGCACCTTCCAGAACATCGCCCTCTACACCGGGCTGAGCACGCTGGACAATCTGATGGCCGCCCGCCACATCCATATGAAGCAGAGCGCCCTGCAGAGCGCGCTCTACTGGGGGCCGGCCCGCCGCGAGGAAGTGCGCCACCGCGAAGTCGTCGAGGAGATCATCGACTTTCTGGAGATCGCCCACATCCGCAAGGCCGTCGTGGGGGCGTTGCCCTATGGCTTGCGCAAGCGCGTCGAGCTCGGCCGCGCCCTGGCCATGGAGCCCGACCTGCTGCTGCTCGCCGAGCCGATGGCGGGCATGAACCTGGAAGAGAAAGAGGAC
>CAYNOL010000152.1:0-7950 GCA_964398825.1 uncultured Ardenticatenaceae bacterium | reverse complement strand
TAGGTCAGTGTTCAGTAGGTCAGTGTTCAGTAGGTCAGTGTTCAGTAGGTCAGTGGTCAGTAGGTCAGTGTTCAGTAGGTCAGTCGCGCAGTCTCTCAATCTCCCATCTCTTCCAGTGTCCGCAACGCCCGCAGCGCCGCCAGATTGGCGTGGTTCATGTTGAGCGTCTCGCCGTCCTCGCCGTCCATCGTCGGCTCCGTCTCCAGGTGGGCGCAGTGGTTGGCCCAGCGGGGATCGTTGATGAAGTTGGCGAAGCCCTCCAGGCCGATGTGGCCCTGGCCGATGTGGGCGTGGCGGTCTTTGCGCGTGCCCAGCTCGTGCTTGCTGTCGTTGAAGTGGAAGCAGCAGATCTTGTCCAGCCCGACGACGCGGTCGAACTCGGCCATTGTCGCCTCATACGCCTCGGGGGTGCGGATGTCGTAGCCGGCGGCAAAGACGTGGCAGGTGTCAAAGCAGACGCCCAGCCGGTCGCTCGGCCCCGCTTGCTCCAGGATATAGGCCAGGTGCTCGAACTTGCCGCCCAGGTTCGTCCCCTGCCCGGCCATTGTCTCCAGGCAGATGATCGTGTCGGGGGCGGTATCGGCCGTCTCATCCAGCAGCCGTCGCAGGGCGCGGACGATGGCGTCCAGCCCTTCCTGCTCGCTGCTGTTCATATAGGAGCCGGGGTGGAAAGTCAGGTAGTCGGCTCCCAGCGCCGCGGCCCGCTCCAGCTCGTCTTTCAACGCCTGGTACGACTTCTCCCACAGCTCGGGGTCAGGCGAGGCGACGTTGATCAAGTAGGCGGCGTGGACCGACACTGGACACAGGTCGGCGTATTCGAGTACCGCGTTCTTGTAGTTGGTGATGTCGTCGTCGGTCAGCGGCTTGGCCGCCCATTGGCGGTTGCTCTTGGTGAAGATGAGGAATGAATCGCACGTCTCGTCGCGCGCCCGCCCAAAGGCCTTGAACGCGCCGCCGGCCGTGCTGATGTGTGCGCCTAGTCTCATGTGGGTTCCTTTGATTGGTCAGTGGCCACTATGCAGTGGCCACTATGCAGTGGCCACTATGCAGTGGCCAGTAGTCTGGTGGGCCAATCTCCCAGTCTCCCAGTCTCCTAATCCCTAATCCCTAATCCCTAATATTCCGCCTCATCCCGCCGCTCCGCCGACAGGTAGCCGATCGTCTCCATGCCGTCAAGCGAGTAGACGCCGTCGCCGACGATGCGCCAGACGGGATTGCCGGCCAGGTCGACGATGTAATGGCCTTCCAGCCGGCCACTAGGCTCGTCGTCCATGGTGAACAGGTTGTGGCCGATCAGATAGCCGAATTGCTCTCCTTTGGGGCTAATCAAACCGCGCATGGTCATCTCCTCTAGCCGGACCCGACGGCGCCGGTCGGTGAGGCAAGTGGCCCGTCGAGCCCGGATGATTGATCAGGGGACGGCGAATGTGGCCATGACCTGCTCGGCCGCGTCGAACAAGGTCAGTTGCTCGCCGCTGCGCCAGGCCGGCTCCGCCAACCCCCAGTACAGGTCGCTGAACGTGTCCGTGCCCGCCCGCGTGTGCAGCATCACGCCCGCTCCCTCGCCGAAGATACTCACGTCGCCAAAGGTGTAGACGTTGCTGTCTTCGTCGCGCACCTTCCAGCCGCGGATCGACAGCTCTTGCGTGCCGTTGTTGACCAACTGCACCGCCTCACTTTCCAGCACGCCGGGGTCGAGCACCGACGTGATGGTGATGGCGCCCGTGCCGCCGGACGCGGCCGGCTCGGTGGCGATGGGGCTGGGGATGGCGGCCGGGTCGTCGGTCGGCGCGGCCGTCGGCTCCGGCTCGGCCAGCCCGCCGACGGGGATGACCAGCGCCTGGCCCACGCCGATGAAGTCGGGGTTGTCCATATTGTTGGCGGCCATGATGTCGTCGATGCTGACGTCGTAGCGCTGGCTGATGATGTTGAGCGTCTCGCCCGACTGCACCACATGGGTCACCGGCTGGGGGGCGTCGGCCGGGTCGGTCGGCTCGGGAGCGATGGTGCCCGACGGCGGCAAGGCGATATTGGGCGTGGGCAGCACGCCTTCGGGCAGCGCCGCCGCCTCGTTCGCCTCGGCCGTGCCGCCCTCCCCCCGGTTGTCCCACCAGAAGAGGATCGACAGCACCACCACGGCAGACACGACGACATTGAGCAGCAAGAACGGTAGCATCTGGCGGAAGGACATGGGGTTATTGTACCGTCATGGGATGGTTTTGTCAGCGGCTGGGGCTACGCGACGGTGTCAAAATCGGCCCCGCGGGTTATAACAGAGGCAACTTCAGCGCGAGCCTGAAATCTGTACCGTATGCGTCCCTTCTTTAATCCCCGTCTAGCCGCCTTGCTTATCCTGTTCGCAGGGTTATGCCTGGCCTACAACGCGGCCGTTCCGCTGTTCGAGGCTCCCGACGAGTATGACCACGTCAATTACGCTCACTGGTTGGCTAACGGCAACGGTTTGCCGCACCTGGTCTCGGATCGGGACGCGGTGGGGGAGATATGGCAGCCACCGCTCTACTACGCACTAATGGCGGCCGTCATCGCCCCATTCGACCGCGCCGGGCTGGACGCCATCGCGCCGCTCAGCGGCGACTGGCTGGCCGGGTTGAGCCGCGTGGCCCACTACCACACAGCCTCCGAA
The DNA here is from genome assembly GCA_964398825.1 of uncultured Ardenticatenaceae bacterium. Classification (GTDB taxonomy): domain Bacteria; phylum Chloroflexota; class Anaerolineae; order Promineifilales; family Promineifilaceae; genus Promineifilum. Next base: position 5,306 of record CAYNOL010000152.1, on the reverse strand, counting down.
TCGTTCCCCTGGCGTGGGCCGGCTCTGGCCGTCCACGTGGCGCGCGCCGTCTCAACGGTGTTGGGAGCGATCACAGTGCTGGTTACTTACGCCATCGGCCGCGGACTGCTGCCTCGTCACGCGCTGCTGGCCGCCGCGCTGGTAGCCCTCAACCCGCAATTCATCTTCATGAGCGCGGCCGTCAACAACGACAACCTCGTTATCGCCCTCAGCAGCGTCGCCCTGTGGCTGGTGGTGAAATTGGTGACCGGCGAGACAGACGCCTCCTCGCGGCTGGGCTGGGGCTGGTACGCAGCGCTGGGCGTCGTCTGGGGCACGGCGGCGCTGGCCAAGCTGACCGGGCTGACGCTGGGGCTGGTCATCGGGCTGGCGCTGCTCTATATAGCCGCGCGACGACGTTCCCTCCGGCCATTTGTCGTCGGCGGTCTGCTGACGGGCGGGGGGCTGGTGCTGGTGTGCGGCTGGTGGTTTTGGCGAAATTGGCAACTCTACGGCGATCCGTTGGCCTGGGACGAGATGCTGGCCGTCACCGGCAGCCTGGTGCGGCCGTCGCTGCTCGGCTGGCCGGCGACGCTGCAGTACGCCACCTTCCTGCGGCAGACCTATTGGGCCAGTTTCGGCTACGGCGTCCTCGCGCCCGACAGCTTTTACGGGATGAGCACGGCCGTCATGCTTCTCGCCGCCGTCGGGTGGGCGTTGCGGCTGCTGCGCCGGCGCGGAGCAATCGGGCCTGAGCGCGTCGCGCTGCTCTTGTTGGCCGTCTGGTTCGCCACGGTGCTGGCCTTCCTGCTGCGCTGGATCCGGCTCATCGACATGACCAACCAGGGGCGGCTGCTGTTCCCGGCCATCGCCGCGCTGGGCGTGTTGGGCGCGGCCGGGCTGGCCGCGCTCGAGGGGCGACGGATGCTCGTCTCGAAGGCAGTGGCGGCCGTCCTCGGCTGCTGGGCGGCGGCACTGCCGCTGCTGATCATCCTGCCTGCCTATGCCCAGCCCTCGCCGGTCGAAATCATGTCTATTCCGAACCGGGTTGACATTCACTTCGGTGATGCGATTCGGTTGCGCGGCTATGAGCTACCGGCGGTCGTTGCGCCGGGCGAGCCGGTGGCGGTCAGCCTCTATTGGGAAGCGGCCCAGCCCATTGCGGAGAGCTACGTTGTCGCCCTGCGCGTCCTCGATCCCACAGGACAGCCGGCCACCGGCCTCGATACACTGCCCGCGGGGGGTCGCTACTCGACGGCCGTCTGGTCGCCGGGCGAGTCGTTTCGCGATAGTTACACGCTGCCGCCGGTGTCCGAAATGGCGCAGCCCGGGCTGGGGACGTTGCTGGTCATCCTCTATCCGCGCGGGGAGCCGGACGCGCCGCTGGTCGTCAGCGACGGCGCCGACGCGCCGCTCGGCCGCGAAGCGCGCATCGGCGCAATCAGGCTCGCACCGCCGGCGGTCGCGCCGGTCACTCCGCCGAAAGCTACCGGCGCGACACTGGGCGGCCGCTTCCACCTGCAGGGCTATGACGCCCCGGCAACACCCCAGGCTGGAGAGACGATGGACATTACGTTGTACTGGGAAGCGCTTGCGCCCGACGGCCGGGATTACACAGTATTCGTCCATCTGGTGGACGCGGCCGGGCAGCTCGTGGCCCAGAGCGACGGCCCACCGCGCGGCGGCACCTACCCCACGTCGATCTGGAACACGGGAGAGCAGATCATCGACACGCGGGCGGTGGCGTTGCCGGCCGAGCTGACGGCCGGTCGGTATACGCTGCTGGTCGGGCTGTATGACCCGGCGAATGGCGCGCGTTTGCCCGCTGTTGGGGCTGATGGCGTCCGCTATGTTGATGATGCGGTGCGCGTGGTCGATATTGTGGTGGCAGCGCGGCCGCCGGATTAGATGTGTTGTAGCATCCAGACCTGACAGGTGGGCGCGGGCTACCATTAGCACTGCCGCACCCTGTGGGCGTCCACCTGTCAGGTCTTGTTCGCTGTAGAAGGAACGGCGCCAAGGCGCCCGACTACGAGCGAAGAGGAGAGAGGTCATGAACTTGAAACACGTTCGGTTAATTTTTATTGCCGCGCTGGTCGTTGTCGTCGTCGCGGCCGTCGGGCTGGCGGCGCGGCCGGCGCGAGGCGGCGCGTCGCTGATGGCCGCGCTGTCGGGCACCGTCCACTTGCCGGCCGTCCATTCCGACACCGCGCCCACGCCGCCGCCAACACCACCGCCCACCCCCTACAGCGCCGCCGCCTCGCTGCTCATCACCCCCAACGGCGACATCCTCGCCAGCACTTATGACTCCGGCTCCTTCGTCGTCAGTAACGATTCACTCAACGGCGAGCGGCTGATGGAGCTGCGCATCGACCTGAGCACGGCCGTCTTCCCCGACATGGTCTTCGACCCCCACGGCACGGCGGGCGACACCGTGGCCAAGGACGTCGTCGTCGACCTGCGCGAGGGATTGAGCTTCGACGGCCACAGCTATGACGCCCCCCACGGCGGCGGCTACGACCAGCTGACGCTCCGCTTTCGCAACTTCGACCGAGGCGACCGTTTCGCCTTCTCGGTCGACGTGGATCCGACCAGCATCACCGGCGTCGGCGCGCCGGGACCGTACCAGACCGGCAGCGTCGGCGGCCTGGAGCTGGTGGGCGCGACGGTCACCGCCACCTTCGACAACGGCGAGAGCATCACCAATCAGGTGTGGCGCATGGCCGGTCAGGGAGACCACAGTGGGGCGGTGGCTGTGCTACGTCCCGGATTGCCCCAGAGGCCGGCGATTGAAGTGGTGGGCGTGGCCACGCCGGCGGCCGTCAGCGAGGCAGCCCACACGGTGCGGGTCAGTGGTCCCGTCGGCCGGCCGGTGGTCGTGCTGGTCATCGAGGGCGGACTGTTCCTCGACGGCGTGCCCGGCGGCGGGACGGACATCGATCCGTTCGAGGCCAACACCGCGCTGAACACCCGTGAGTACACGGCCGTCGTCGGCCTGTCGGGCACAGTTGACGTAGATGTTACGCTGAGGAAATCCCTGCCCCAGGGCGGCATCAACCTCATCACTGCCGCCTTTGACGACCATTACGGCATCAAGGGGCTGGTGGCCGCGCCGTTGGTGGTGGAGCTGGAATAAAGAAGAGGGTCAAAGATTGGCAGCCCCAAAACCGAGTTTCTTCCTGGGAACTCGGTTTTTTTATTTCTCCGGTTTGGGTCGCTGAGCAACCGAGTTTGGCGAACGGGTGTTCACCGAGAAAACCCGGTATCTACTGACCTGCTGACTCACTGACCGTCTGCACACGTGCCATCACGCTCGTCGCCGTCTTACCTGGGTCGTCGCTGAGCTCCACCATCTCCATACGGATGCCCTGGGGGCCCAATTCGCGGGCACAGGCGCGGGTCAGGGCGGGCAGGGCGGCCTGGGTGGCGGCGTAGGCGGCGCGGCCGTCCCGGTCAGGCTCGGGCCCCACGAGGTTGAGGATGAGGCCGGTGAAGGCGGGGTCGGCGCGCCGCTGGTCGGCCATGACGCGGCCGACGAGCTGGGTCATGAAGAACACCCCCTTCACGTTCACGTCGAGCACGCGCATCAGCTCCCACTCGTCCATGCGCAGCACCGTTGCGGTGGGGGAGATCGAGGCGTGGTTGATGAGGATATCGAGCCGGCCGAACTCGGCGCGAGTGGTTTCGATGAGGTGGACACACTGGAAGCGGTTGCTGACGTCGGCCATGATGCCCACGGCCGCGCCGCCCGCGTCGCGCAATTCGGCGGCCGTGCGGTAGGCGCGGTCGGGGTTGATGTCGTTAACGGCCACGCGCGCGCCTGCCTCGGTCAATGCTTGGGCGATCGCGCGGCCCGCGCCGTGGCCCGCGCCGGTGACGATCGCGACTTTGCCGGAGAGGTCGATTAATGCCATGCGGCCATGATACCGGTAGTCGCGAATCGGAACCATAGTTTGATGGGATTTGGGGGGAATTTAGAAAGCGAACCACAGATTTCACAGATTGAAGAAAAGGTGTTGTTAGGTTATTGACAAGATCGGACTTTTATAGTACCTTTCTGCACAAAGGTAGTATGGTGAATACAAGTCCTGATAAGTACGTAAGCCTGCGGAAGGGATTGCTCGAATACTTGATCCTCAGCATCGTGTCGGCCGACAAGGTGTATGCGGCCGACATCCTGCTGCGATTGAGCGAGACGGATTTCGCCACGCAGGAAGGCACACTCTACCCGCTCCTAAGCCGGATGCGGCGCGACGGGCTGCTGGACTACGAGTGGCAGGAGTCGGAGCTGGGCCCGCCGCGCAAGTATTACAAACTAACCGAGGCAGGGCACACCGAGCTGGCCGGTTTCCGGAGCTACTGGCAATCCCTGACCAAACTCATCGACGAATTAGGAGAGTAACAATGCAGCAAGTGGTACAAATCAGTCTCAGCGGTCAACCGGCCGTGTTTCGCCTGGAAATGGATGCCTACGACGCGCTGCGGCGCTATCTGGAGAGCGCCGACGAGCGGTTGCGCGACGAGCACGACGCTGAAGAAGTGATGAACGATCTGGAGCAGGCGATCGGCGAAAAGCTCGCCGCCCGCGTACGTTCGGAACAAAGTGTGGTCACTCTGGCCGAGGTGGAGTCGGTTCTGGCGGCGATAGGGCCGGTGGAGACCGACGCGGTCGAGCCACCTGTGCCGGATATCCCGCGCGGCCGTCGCCGCCTCTACCGCATCCAGGAAGGACAGGATATCTTCGGCGTCTGCACGGGGCTGTCGGCCTATTCCAACATCGACGTCGATTGGGTGCGGACGATCTTCATCCTGCTGGCCCTGGCGACCGGCGGCGCGCTCATCCTCGTCTACATCGCGCTGGGCTTCCTGCTGCCCGTCGTGGCCACGCGCAAGGAGTGGCTGGCAATGCACACGACGCTGCCGAACGCCATCTGAGCTGCTACTTAGCCTGGCTTCGTGCCCACGTGGATGCCGATCGTCCCGAACATGAACAGCTTGTAGCTGACGTTGATCAGGCCGGCGCCGCGCATGGCGTCGGCCAGCTGCTCCGGCCCCTGGAAGGCCTGGGTGCTGTCGGGCAGATAGCGGTAGGCGTCGCTCTCCCCGGCCACGATGCGGCCGAGGGTGGGAATAACGTAGTTGAGGTGGATCTTGATGAACGGCTTGAGGATGTTGTCCTTGGGCGGGCTGGATTCGAGGACGACGACACGGCCGCCGGGGCGCGTCACACGCACCTGCTCGCGAAAGGCGCCGGCCACGTCGATGACGTTGCGCATCAGGAAGCCGGACGTGACGGCGTCGAAGGTGTCGTCGGGGAACGGCAGGGC
>CAYNOL010000151.1:0-8038 GCA_964398825.1 uncultured Ardenticatenaceae bacterium | reverse complement strand
CACGATGACGCGGTTGATCGAGAGCTTTCTCGACCGGCTGTCGGCCGAAGAGGGCGTGGGGTTGCCGAATGGCCGCTGACGGCTTGCGCCCCGACCTGCACGTCGTGGCCGAGCTCGTTCCCGCCGGCGCGCGCGTGCTCGATCTGGGCTGCGGCGACGGGACGCTGCTGGAGCACCTGAAGCTGGCCAAGGGGGTGCAGGGGCGCGGCATCGAGCGCAGTGAGGCGGGGGTGCTGGCCTGCGTGCGGCGCGGCCTCAGCGTGCGGCAGGGCAACCTGCAAGAGGGGCTGGCCGACTACCCCGACAACAGCTTCGACGCCGTCATCCTGAGCCAGACGCTGCAATACCTCAACGACCCGCTGATGATCCTGGGTGAGATGGTGCGCGTCGGCCGCCTGGCCGTCGTCAGCGTGCCCAACTGGGGGTTCTGGCGCTGCCGGCTGCAGCTGCTGGTGGGCGGCCGCGTGCCCCCCGCCCCCGACTACCCGCAGGCGTGGTACGATTCCCCCCGCCGCCAGGCGCTCAGCGCGGCCGACTTCGTCGCCTTCTGCCGCGGCCACGCCCTCGACATCCGCCAGGCGATCTACCTCGACGGCGAGCATCCCGTCCGCGCCGCGCCGAACCTGCTGGCCCGGACAGCCGTGTTCGTACTTGAACGAGCAGGGTAGAAGAGTTGGCTACGGATTTTGACGGATAAAACGGATTTTTCGTTGTGATCCGGCCGTCAAATCCACGTAACATGTCAAAATCCGTCCAAATCTGTCTCATCCGTGTAAATCCATGGCTAAATATGGGGTATAATCCCCCCGCGGAAGATGCTTATGGATGCGATTTTGACCCAGGCCCAGGAGGCTTTGCTGAAAGAGACCCGCGACGCGCTGGGGCGGCTGCGCGACGCGCTGATGGCCGGCTCGGCCACTCCTGCCGACCGCGCCGCCCTGGTGGACTCCATCCGCCAGCTCGACGAGCTGTTCCTGCTGGTCATCGCGGGGGAGTTCAACTCCGGCAAATCCGCCTTCATCAACGCCCTGCTCGGCCGCAAGCTCCAGCCCGAGGGCGTCACCCCCACCACCGACCAGATCTACCTGCTGCGCTACGGCGAGACGGAGAGCCGCACGCCCGGCGACAACGGCGTCTGGATTCAGACCGCGCCGGTGGAGCTACTCAGCAAGCTGACCGTCGTCGACACGCCGGGCACCAACGCCATCGTCCGCGAGCACGAGGCGCTGACGTCTGAGTTCATCCCGCGCAGCGACCTGGTGCTGTTCGTCACCTCGGCCGATCGCCCCTTCACCGAGAGCGAACGCGCCTTTCTGGAGCAGATCCGCAACTGGGGCAAGAAGATCGTCCTCATCATCAACAAAATCGACATCCTGGGAGACGAGGCCGATCGGAGCAAGGTCGTCGAGTTCGTCACCCAGTCGGCCGAAGCGCTCATCGGCGACGTGGCCGCCGTCTTCCCCGTCTCCGCGCGGCTGGCCCAGCAGGCCAAGAGCGGCGAGCCCGACAAGTGGGAAGCCAGCCGGTTCGGCCCCCTGGAGAGCTACATCCGCGACACGCTCGACGACGACGGCCGCTTCCGGCTGAAGCTGCTCAACCCGCTCGGCGTCGGCAAGCGGCTGGCTCGCGAGCAACTGGACGCCCTGAAGAGCGACCTGGAGACGCTGGCCCACGACCGCAAGCTGCTGGAAGACATCCGCAGCCAGACCGTCTACTACGACGAAGATATGCAGCGCAACTTCAAGGCGCGCATCAGCGAGATCGACGGCCTGCTGCTGAACATGGAGAAGCGCGGCAACACCTTCTTCGACGACCGGCTGCGCCTCGGCCGCATTCCCGACCTGCTGCGCTCCAAGCAGCTGGAGCAGGACTTCCAGGATGACGTGGTGGGCGACACGCCTCGCCAGATCGAGGAGCGCGTCAACGAGCTGGTAGACTGGATGGTGCAGCAGGATTTGCGCCAATGGACGGCCGTGGCCGACCACCTGAGCCGGCAGCGCGACGCCTATGAGGGGCGCATCGTCGGCGACACGCCGCGCGAGGGCACGCTGGCCTGGGACCGTCAGCGGCTCATTGACTCCATCGGCCGCACCACGCGCCAGGCCGTCGAGAGCTATGACCAGACGCGCGAGGCGGCCGAGCTTTCGGCCTCAGCACGGCAGGCGGTGGTCAACGCGGGCCTGGCCGGCGTGGGGGCCAGCATCGGCGTTATCGTCGCCATCGTCGCCCACACCGCCTTCCTCGACTTCACCGGCATCATCGCCGGCGTGGCCGCGGCGGCGCTGGGGCTGCTCATCCTGCCCGCCCGCAAGCGCAAGGCCAAGTCGGAGTTCACCGAAAAGCTGACCGATTTGCGCAAGCGGCTGGTGGGCAATCTGGAGCAGCAGTTCGACCGCGAGATGCGCCGCAGCAGCCAGCGCGTCGAGGACACCGTCGCCCCGTTCGACCGCTTCGTGCGCGCCGAGAACGAGCGGCTGACCAGCCAGCAGGCGACCTACCAGGCGCTGTCGGCCCGCCTCGCCGATCTGATCCGGCAGGTGGAATAGCCTCGCCGGTACCTGCCCCATGCCCAACGAACCTGTCACCGTCCTCAAGCTCGACCACGACGGCCGCGAGACGTTGCGCTACCACGGCCGCGTGCTGGAGCGCGGCCCGCGCCACATCCGGCTCGAAGCGCCGTTCGACCGCGACGACGTGGACGCCGGCTACGTCGTCTTCCGGCGCGGCGACCGCTTCATCGAGACGTTCTACACCGACCGCTGGTACAACGTCTTCGCCATCTACGACCCCGACGGCGGCGGGCTGAAAGGGTGGTACTGCAACATCTGCCGCCCGGCGGTCATCAGCCAGACGGCCGTGAGCTGCGACGATCTGGCGCTTGATGTGTGGGTTTCGACCGAGGGGGAGACGCTGGTTCTCGACCAGGACGATTTCGACGCCCTGCCGATTGACGACGAGGAGCGCTGCGCGGCCGAGCGAGCGCTGGCAACGCTGCTGGCCGAAGCAAAAAGCGGCCGGCTGCCGCGCTGAATTCCTGCCGGAATCGTCGCGCGGAGCCGGCCGCAGTAGTGCGAGAACAGATTAGATTGCGGGCGGCGCCTTCGGCCGCGTCAAGCTGGCGTAGATCGCGCCGCCGATCGCGCCGAACAGGGGGAACGTCACGATGTTGACAAGCAAGGCGATGATGAGCGTCGCGCTGCCCCCCACCAGCGGGCCCAACACGTCGGCCATTTCGCCGCTGGGATCGGCGGCGATCATGCCTTCTATTGTGCTGGCGCCGACGATGGAACTGATGACAGCGCTAACGATGCCTGCGATAAGACCGGCAACCGCACCCACAATCGCGCCCTGGCCGGGGGTCAGGATGTGGCCCGTCTGGCGGCGATAGAACCACACGGCCGCCATGCCGCCCAACCAAACGCCGGCGCAGAGCAGGCAGTTGATCAGGCTGATGATCGGCACATTCGACAGGATGATCATAACCACCGCGCCGACCAGACTGGAAACGAGCAGATTTTTATTGTCCATCTTTTAAAGCCTCCAGATTACCCAAAACGATAACGGACCCGATGTTGAAACGGTAATTGATGCAATCGCTAGTGAAATCTGTCTAGGCGGCCAACGTAAAGATCGGAGCCAGGATTAACCCGATCAGGAAGCTGATGGCAAATGCGGCGATGAAAGACAGGACGATCGTCAGTAACGTCTTTCCGCTGTCCAGATCGAGCCCCTCGCGAATGCCCACAAATGAGGCGGCCAGAGACCAGATGAGCCCCACGAGGCTGAGAACAGGGCCGATGCAGGGGATGAAGCCGAGACCGGACAGCAGGCGCGGCGCCTGGGCAAAGCCGATGACGCGCAACATCTCGCCCATGTCGGCCTGTGCCCCAAACAGTCTGGTGCCGATGAAGTAGGTCAGCGCCGACCACACCAACCACGACAGGAGAGCCCCCAGAACCGCATTGATGAACGCGCCGACGGGGCTCAGTCGCGGGGTCATACCCAGGTCGATCGTCTCGCCGAGCGACTCGCTGAGCCCTTCCATCATGGCGGGCGCCGCCTCGTTGAACATGGAGGCGCCGATGGCCGCGCCGATGCCGGCGACGAGGGCAACCAGGATGACGACTATCGCCGCCTGCGTCGTGGCCGTCCGATCGTTCTCGATCTCCGCGAAAGTCGCCTTGTCCAATTTGAAAACACCAAGAATTCGCTGCAACATATTTACCTCCGATAGATAACTGCCTGATAAAGTGACCGTCCCGCGGTGATTACGGGGCGGTTATCCTCACTCTCTTATCGCGGATCACCTCCTTGCTCAAGGGATTAAACCACCATCCTTCGCCTCCGCCAGCGACGCACCAGCGCCACGATGAAGACCAGAAAGACGATCATCAAGATCGCGGCGATGATAGGCAGGATGATCGCCAACAATGAGACGATGAAAGCCACGAAGTCCTCGAGCACGCTGACCACCGGATTGCCCACGCCGGCCGTGGAGAGCGTGACGACGGGGCGCGCGGCCGTTTTCGTCGCGTGGACGCCACCCGCTACGAGCAGGCCCGCCAGTAACGCCAGAACGGGGTGAATCTCGGTGACGACGTTGGTGCTGCCGGCGAACAGGATCGCCCCTGCCGCGGGCCGAATGAACGTCTGTATGGCGTCGTTGGCGGTGTCGACGGCGGGGATTTTATCGGCAACGACTTCAATGACCAACAAGACGGCCAACAAACCGATGGCCCACCAGCTTCCCATCAGGTCGAAAGGGGCCTGGAGCTTGAGCAGCGGATCGGCCGTGGGAAACCTGGCCGCCAGCGCCACGAGCAACAACGGTATGTAGGCGTTCAGCCCGGCGCTGCCCGACAGGCCAAACGCCGCGCTCAGGCCACTAATCGCTTCAATCATGAATAATTCCTTCTCCCGTCGCCCCCGCACAAGGCGGCCGGGACGACTTCTGTCTGATTATAACCCTGGTCGGCCGCGTATGATGCTGCGCCGCCTGCCAATCTTTACGACGATTGGCCGCCTGGGTTGCCGGATGATTGAAAGCGCCGTGTCAGGCGGCAACATTGTAACATATAGAGACATAAATCTTTCAACACGGATTTTCGCGGATTAGGACGGATTTCAGGGAAAAATACACCGTCCTCAAAATCCGTTTTCTAATCCGCGTAAATCCGTGTCTTCATATCCGCGTAAATCCGTGTTGAAAGATTCCCCAACCTTGCCTACCTCACTATCCCGCGATAACATGACGGCCTATCGCCTTTTCAATTCGGGGAACTTTCACCATGCCACAAAAACCAACTGCCTATTACCGTCCGACAAACCTGGACGAAGCTCTGCGATATTTGCGCCAACCCAATACCGTGCCGCTGGCCGGCGGCACAGCGCTGCTGGCGACGGAAGAGGGGATCTCCTCGGCCGTCGTCGATCTGCAAAACGCCGGCCTCGACCACCTGAGCTGGGCCGACGACGGCGCCCTGCTGCGCGTGGGGGCCATGGTGCGGCTGGGGGCGCTGGAAGAGATGCTGGCGCCGCTGGAGCGGCTGCAGGGCGCGGCCGGGCTGCTGTGCCAGACGTTGCGCCGCGCCGGGCCGAACACCTACCGCAACGCGGCCACTGTCGGCGGCGTGGTCGCCTCCCGCCTGCCCGACAGCGAGCTGCTGGCGGCGCTGCTGGCCCTCAACGCCAACGTCAGCCTGCGCCTGCCCGCGCCGGAGACGTTGAGCCTGGCCTCCTATCTGGCCGAAGAGGAGCCGCTGCCGGGATTGGTCACCGAGGTGCTCATCTACTGGCCGAGCGGCAAGGGCGCGGCCGAGCGCGTGGCCCGCACCCCGGCCGACAACCCGATCGTCTCCGTCGTCGGCTGGCATCCGTCGGGCGGCGGCATCCGGCTGGCGGCGACGGGCCTGGGGCCGCGGCCGTTCCGGCTGACCGAGGCCGAGTCCCGCCTGAGCGGCCCGCTGGACGAGCAAGCCGTCGCCGCCGCGGCCGAGGCCGTGGCCGGCGCGGCCACCCACCCGGGCGACTTCCGCGGCTCGGCCGCCTACCGGGCGGAAATGGGCGCGGTGCTGACCCGGCGCGTGCTGGCCGCCCTCTAGCGCCGCCCATGCCCGACAGACCGTGATCCACTCGTGATCCACTCGTGATCTACATCGACGTCTCGGCCGCGGTGCACAGCAAGGCCGGCCTGGGCCGCTACAGCGAGCGGCTGGCCGGGGGATTACTGGCCCGCGATCCGGGGCACTACGGGCTGTTCTACAATCGGGGCGGCGACGGCCGCTTCCCCGCGTCGCTGCCGGCCGACGCGCGCCGCCGCTCCGTCAACTGGGGGTACAAGCCGTGGCGCATGGCCGTGCTGCTGGGGCATCTCGGCCGCCTGCCGTTCAACCGGCTCGTGCCCGACGCCGAGCTGTTCCACAGCACCGAGCATCTGCTGCTGCCGTTGCGCGGCGTGCCCACCGTGCTGACCGTCCACGATCTCATCTTCAAGCTGTTCCCCGAATATCACAAGCGGCTAAACTACTGGTATCTGAACCGGGCCATGCCCCTGTTCGTCGAACGAGCGTCGGCCATCATCGCCGTGTCGGAGGCAACCAAGCGCGATCTCGTCAAGTTCTACGGCGTCGATCCCGCTAAAGTGACGGTTGTGCATGAGGCAGCCGCGAACCACTTCACACCTCCGTCCCCGGCCAGGATCGACGCTGTCCGCAGTTCCTACCACTTGCCTGATCGCTTCCTCCTGCACCTGAGCACCATCGAGCCGCGCAAAAACCTCATGCGCCTGCTCGACGCCTTCCAGATTCTCCGCCGTTCCTATCCAGATTTGCACCTCCTCCTGGCCGGGGGACGCGGCTGGTTGTTCGACGACTTCTTCGCCCGCATCGAGGCCGAGGGGCTGCAGGACGTCGTCCGGCCGCTGGGGTGGGTGCCGGACGAAGACCTGCCGGCGGTCATCGCCGCCGCGGCGCTGGCCGTCCAGCCCAGCCTCTATGAGGGGTTCGGCCTGCCCATTCTGGAGCATATGGCCAGCGGGCAGGTGGTGGCCGCCAGCAACAGCAGCAGCCTGCCGGAAGTCGGCGGCGAGGCGGCGGCCTATTTCGACCCGACCGACGTCGAGGAGATGGCCGCGGTCATCGGCCGCCTGCTGACCGACCGGGACGAGTACGCCCACCGCCGGGCGCTGGGGCTGGCGCAGGCGGCGCAGTTCAGTTGGGAGCGCGCCTCGCGGGAGACGGCGGCCGTCTATGACCGGCTGCTGGGCATCTGAACGCAGGCTTAGGGATAGCGGCGCGGCGAGCCGTTCCGAACGATACTCACCCTATGATTAGGTCATTCATCGCTGTCATCGCGCTGGTCGTGTTGTTGGCGTCGGGGGCCGGAGCCACGGCGAGCCAGACCGACGAACCGCCCGCGCCGTGGGCGGAAGCGCCGCTGCCGGCATCGCTGGAGCTTTCGCTCGACAACGTCGCGTTCGACGCCCTCGAAACCCCGCGAGCGGCCGGCAACCCCAAACTCGACGCCACGCTGGCCCAACTCATCGCCGCGCCGCCGCGCGAGCGGACGGCCGTGGCCGAGCGCGCCGGGGCGCGCCTCGAAGGCGGTCGCGTCCAGGTGCAGGCCGTCGCCACGGGGGACGAAGCGGCCGCGCGGGCGGCCGTCGAGGCGGCGGGCGGCGAGGTCACCGGGGCGTTCGATGGCGTCCTGCAGGGTTGGGTAGCGCCCGACGCGCTGCCGACGCTGGCCGCTGATCCGGCCGTCGCCTTCGTTCAGACGCCGGAGACGATTGAGTTGGCCGACGAGGAGGCGCTGGCGGCGCTGACCGAGGGGCGCGCGGCGGCCAACGCCACCGCCTGGCACAACGCCGGCTGGCGCGGCACGGGAGTCAAGATCGCCATCATCGACGGCGGTTTCAGCGGCTATGCGGCGAAAATGGGCAATGAGTTGCCGTCCAACCTCATCGTGCGCAACTTCGTCGACGGCCAGACGACAGCCCAGGTGGACGGCCCAACGGACCCCGGCACCGCCTGCGCCGAGA
>CAYNOL010000150.1:3872-8083 GCA_964398825.1 uncultured Ardenticatenaceae bacterium | reverse complement strand
GCACGATGGGGAAGGTCAGCTCGAAAGCCGATTCGTAGCTCGTGCCGTTGATGTCGGTGTAGGTCGTGACGACGCGCAGCACGCCCGTCGACTTGCCGCGCAGGTCGGCCGTGGCGAAGAGCGGCTGCCAGAAGCGGGCCGATTCGCCCGGAGCCAGCGAGCCGATGGCCCGCACGCCGCCGGTGTCGCGGGCCACGAATTCGCCGCTGGGGAAGGTGGCCAGCACGTTGGTGGCCGTGGCCTGCCCCGCGTTGACGATGGTCATCTCGAAATCGAGGTTCTGGCCGGGGGTGATCTGCGGCGCGCTGGCCCCATAGGAGCTGACCACCAGCAGCGGCCGGATGAAGGCCGTCGGCTCCGGCGTGGCGCTCGGTTCGGGCGTGCGAGTGGGGCCGGCCGGCGGCACGATGACGATGGCGTCGTTCAGCTCGGCCGTGGCCGCGTTGGGGTTCACCACCCGAACGCTGTAACTGCCCGGCTGCATGCCCGGCGGCACGGCCGCCCGCAACACGCTGTTGCTGACGAAGAACGTCTCCAGCCCGCCGAAGTTGTTGAGCACCACCACTGAGCCGTTGACGAAGCCGGTGCCGGTGATGATGATCTCCACGGCCACGTCATTGACGAGCGTGTCCGGCTGGACGTCGGTGATGGTCAGGTCGCCGGGCGGGGGGGCCTCGGTCGTTGCGGTGGGCGCTCCGCTGGTGGCGGTGGGCGTCTCGTTCTGCGCCCGCGTGGTCGCGGCCGGCAAGCTGAACAAGCCCAGGACGAGCGTTGTCCACAGCAGGAGTATGACTGATTTCCAAAAGGAAGATGTGCGATTTACCATAACAATTCTCAGAGCGGCGGTCGCATCGATACGCCTAGATAACGGCTACGGCCCGGTACTCTTCTTCGCTCACAATGCGGCCGTCGAGCAGGAAGACGCGGTGCGTAGCGTAGGCAGCCATGCGCGGGTCGTGGGTGACGACGAGCACGGTGCGGCCGTCGTGGTGCAATTCGGCCAGCAGATCCATGATGCTCTGCCCGCTCGTCGTGTCCAGGTTGCCCGTCGGCTCGTCGGCCAGCACCAGCCGCGGCTCGTTGACCAGCGAACGGGCGATGGCCACGCGTTGCTGCTGCCCGCCCGACAGTTCCGTCGGCTTGTGGTCGCGCCGGTCGGCCAGCCCCACGCGCTCCAGCAACGCGTAGGCGCGCTTCTGCCGCTCGCGTCGCGAAATGCCGGCGAAGCGCATCGGAAAGGCGACGTTCTCCCAGGCGCTGAGGCTAGGGATCAGGTTGAAGGATTGGAAGATAAAGCCGACGAAACGGCGACGGTATTCGGCCAGGGCGTTTTCGTCCAGCTTGTTGACCTCGTGGCCGCCGACGATGATGCGCCCGGCCGTCGGCCGATCCAGCCCGCCCAACAGGTAGAGCAACGTGCTTTTGCCCGAACCCGACGGGCCCATGATGGCCTGGAACGACCCCGCCTCGATCTCCAGATCGACGCCGGCCAGCGCGTGGACCATGGTGTTGCCCATCTGGAACGACTTGCGCAGACCGCTGGTGACGATGAACGGCACAGTCCCGTTTGGGGTTCCGTTGGCGTTCCCGTTGGTGGCGGGTGGGCTGGTGGTGTTCATGGTCGGCAGAGAATGATGGCGCGGCGCGAGGGCCGGGGCCTACAGGAACGGTTGGATGACGGTCATGCCGCCAAACTGGGCCAGAATTGCCGACGGCAGCGCCCGCAGCACCAGCACCAGCAGAATCGTGAACAGCGTCACGAACCA
The DNA here is from genome assembly GCA_964398825.1 of uncultured Ardenticatenaceae bacterium. GTDB lineage: Bacteria > Chloroflexota > Anaerolineae > Promineifilales > Promineifilaceae > Promineifilum. Next base: position 6,317 of record CAYNOL010000150.1, on the reverse strand, counting down.
CGATTTGGCCCGCGGCAATTCGCTGCTGAGGCGGATGCCGAAGTAGAGCAGGATGATCTGCCACACGAGATAGATGTCGATGTTGGTCAATACCCCGGCCAGCAGCGCGTTGACGAACCCCTCGCCGGCGGGCGCAAAGCCGGACAGCCCCGCGCCGCTGACCAGTCGGTCTGACGTCAGCATGAAAGCGCTCTGCACCAGATAGCGCACCACCGCGGGCAGCGCCGACCAGGCGGCGATATTGAGCGCCGCGCGGCTGGTGCCGCGCCCACCCAGCAGCGTCTGCAACAGATGGGCCGACCAGCCGATCAGGAACCAGACGACGATTACGCCCAGCGCCGCGCCGAGGGCGGGCAGCAAGTAATTGAAGGTGGGTGTGTTGGTGGCCGTGGCCGCTTGCTGAAACTGCGCCTGCTGCTCCGGCGTGTAGAACTCGAAGTTGGGCGGCAGAGTGATCTGGCCCGCGGCGGCCGCGGCGGCCTTGATGGAGCCGGCGACGACGGCGGCGAGGATCGCGCCCAGGATGACCAGCAGCAGCGGCGTCCGCCACGTGGGGTGCGGGTTGGCGACGATGCGAGCCAGCGTGGCCCGCGGCCGGATGAGAACGGGCAGCACCAGGTCAAAGCGCCAGGCTCGGTTGGATTCAGTTGGCGTCAGCAACAGTTCGTCGTCTGCGTTCATCAGGCATCAAATCCCCAAAAAGTCGGAGTTCGGCCGCTCGTTGGCGAACGGCAACATCGTACTATAGCCCATCGCCTACTGCCATGCCAGACGCCTCATAGTCTTACAGGATAGCGGCGTGGGTTGGGATCAAACCCGAGTTTCTTCCTGGAAACCCGATTCCGGGCCTTATTCTTCTCCAGCGATGTTTATCTCTTCTATATAAGACGTATTCCCACCCCCCAAAAGTTCCGCCCGCCCCAGATCCGGCCACGTGTACAGCGCGGCCGCCAGCCGGTAGCGCCCCGCGGGCAGCTCGGCCGGAATGGGCAGCAGGTGGTAGGTGATGAAGCCGTCGCCGCCGCGCCACTGGATGCTGTCGAAGCCGGGGCCGTCGTGTTGGGCCACGACCCCGTCCTGTTCATCCAGCAGGTAGACGCCGAAGTGGTAGAGGGCGTTGGGCGGCCGCTCGGCCACACGCCACGTCATCTCGACCCAAAGCGGCTGCCCCGGAACCAGCGCCTCTCGTGTGTGGCCGGCCAGCGCCAGCCCCATCGCCCAGGTCGCCACCGGCTCACCCGTCGCGCCCGTCTCCGGCGGCCAGTGGTAGAAGCGCCACACTTGCTCCTTCACCGGAATGGCGGCGTCGGGCAGCGGCGTGGCGCGGGCGGCCAGCGTCTCCGCCGCGGCCGAGCCGGGGCGGGTGTCCAGATAGTAGGCGCTCGTCGCCGGGCGGGGCAGCGCCAGATCGCCGTCGGCCAGCATTACCCGCGCCGGATCGACAAACTCCACCAACAGGGCCAGATCGGAGTTCTCCACCCGTTGGCCGCGGCCAACGCCGACGAGACGCGACTCAAGGTCGGCCGCCAGCAGCTCGCGCGAGGTGGCGATCATCGCCCGCGCGTGGCGCACCTGCATGCCGGGGCCGTCGCCGGCGGCGCGCGCGTCCTGGTAGCGCAACGTGAAATGGATCTGGAAGGCGGCCGAGGCGAGGAACAGCAGCGGCAGCGCCCACGCCGCAGCCGTCCACGCCGCAGGCGTCCACGCCGCGGGCGTCCATAGCCGGCGCGCAGATGGGGCGGCCGCCTGCCCGGCCCGCCGAGTGGCAACCCGCCAGACTGTGTCCAGCCCGATGCCCAAAATCATGAAGTGGGCCGGCCATTGGCCGACGAGGTAGTAGTTCTGCAGGTAGACCGACGAGCGCAGGTAGAACAACAGCGGCATCAGAAACCACAGCAGCAGGACGGTGAGGGCGACGCGCTCGGGCGGCTGGTCGCTGATCACCGCAGGAGATAAGAGAGTCGAGATACGAGATGCGAAAGAGCGGCGCGTCGCCACTTCGGCGGCGGTTGGCGGTTCGTCGGCGGTAGCCGGTCGCCACCAGCGCCAGACCGTCAGGGCCAGCGACGCGACGAACAAGCCCACCGCCAGATAATCCCAACGCACGACGCCGGGCACGGCGCGGTACAGCCCTTGCGAGCGGATGAGATCGAGGCTGAGCAGCATGGCGGCGACGCTGAACGACGACTCCTGCCCGGCCACGCCGCCCATAGCGCGAAAGTCGGACCAGCCGACGCCGAACTGGTAGACGATGTAGGGGATGTAGAGAGCGACGAAGACGGCCGCGGCGGCGGCGACATGGCCCCAATTGACCCGCCGCCGAAACAGCAGCAGCGCCAGCCCCATCGTCCCCACCTGGACGGCTGAACCGGGGTGCACCTGGGTCATGGCCGCGGCGGCGGCGAACGCGCCGATGAGATAGAGGGGGCGCGGACGGGGGCCCCG
>CAYNOL010000150.1:0-3772 GCA_964398825.1 uncultured Ardenticatenaceae bacterium | reverse complement strand
CGCGGACGGGGGCCCCGTTGATGGTGGGCCAGATAGAGCAGCAGCCCGCCCAGCGCCAGCGCGGCAAACGGGGGCACCATGGTCTGGTTCCAGATGAGCTGACTCCAGAAGACGGCCCACGGCGCGACGGCAAGGGCCAGCATGGCCCACAGCCCGGCGCGACGGCCGAACAGCCGCGCCGTCACCGCCCCGGTGACGGCCACGGCCGCCAGCCCGCCCAACAGTGTCAGCAGCGAGACGCTCAATACGTCGGGCCAGACGGCCAACGCCGCGGCGTAGAGGTACTCGATCATCGGCGGGTTGACGAAGCCGACCGACGACTTGTTGGCCGCCAGCGGCATCGCCCCGCCGTTGACCCAGCGCATGGCCGTGTTCAGTGTGAACGACTGGTCGCCCCACAGCCCCGTCGTGTCCAGGCCGCGCAGCCGCAGCGCCAGCGCCAGCAGCAGAACGGCCGACGCGGCCGGCAGGAAGCGCGGTTTGGTCAGGGAGAAAGGGTTGGACGTGGGCATGGCGTCGTCATGGGCGGCCGGGTCGGGTCGGCCGCCTCTTCCGGGCCGCTATTGTAGCCTAAATCGCGCAAAGTCAGTTTTTCTGACTGTTGACGTATTCGGCCAGGCGGGGCAGGAACGGGGCCAGCTCATAGCTGCGCCAGGCGTTGCCGCCGCCGGCGGTGAAGAGGGTGTAGCCGATGACGTAGGGGTCTTGCCGCGCCTCGTTGTCCAGCCATTGCAACTGGTTCAGAAAAGCGGTCTGGCCGTCAGGCCCCCACCCCTGCTCCACCCAAAAGCTCTGGAAATCCTGCCAGCCCAGCCCGCCCGGCCCCGGCCGGTTGCCCAGAATGCCGTCGAGGCCCGCCTCGCTGATGACCAGCGGGATGACCAGGCCACGCGGCTCCAGCACCTCGCGGTAGAACCAGCGATAGCGGAACATAAGCGGCCCGCGGTCGGGGTAGGCCGGGTAGCCGGGTAGCGGGTCGCCATAGAGGAAGGTGATGTCGGGCGCGGCGTACTCGTGCAGGGTCAGGATGCCGCCGTGGGCCTTGGCCGCTTCGATGGCCGGCACGAACAGCGCGAACTCGTCCAGTTCGGGCACGCCGGTGGAGAAGCCGCCGACGGCCGCCCGCAAGCCGTGGGCGGCCAGTTGGCGCACACGCTCCGCCTCGAAGCGGGCGTACCAATCCATGCGGTCGAGGTTGGGGTCGGGCTCGTTCCACCCTTCCCAGTAGTCGACGAACGGGTGCAGCCGCAGGCGGGGCAGTTGGCGGGCCACCAGCGCGGCGGCGGCCGCCTCGGGCTCGCCCACGTAATCCTGCGGGTCGACGGAGAAGCGGCCGACGGTCACCGTCTGCGGCGACACGGCCTTCACCTCTTCCAGAAAGCCGAGGTCGTCGACGCCCTTGACCACGGCCGGCTGGGCGGCGCGCACGAACTCCATGATCGGCGGGCTGTTGGGGCGTGCCACGTGGATGCCCAGCTTGCTTGGCCCCAGCTCGGGGCGAGGGGTGTAGTCGGGGATGTAGCTGATGTAGGGCGTGGTGGTGGGCCCAACGGTGGGTGGGACGGCCGTTGGCTCGGCCGCTGTCGGCTCGGCCGGCGGCGCGGGCGGCTCCGTGGTCGGCGTAGTCGTCGCTGCGCTGCCGCCGGGGGCCAGCGGCACGAACACCGCCACCGTCGCGCCGGGATAAGCGGCCGGGGGTGCGGTTTCGTCCGGCGCGGCGGCCGTGGCCGGTTCGGGGTAGGGTGATGACAGGTCGCCGGGGGACGTTGGCTCGGCGGGGGACAACGGCTCGCCGACCGTCGGCGCGGCGGGCAAGGTGCCCCTTGGCGTGGCGGGCGTCGTACATCCGGCCAGCAGCAAGCCTAGCAAAGCGATCCACAAGAGATTACGCATGACGGAGTAGGATAGCTGATAGAGGCGGGGGGTGCATGTCACGCTTAGCGGGGGTTTAGGCGAGGGGGAAGGCTGGCGCCCTCCTGGCAGGTCAAGCGGTGGGGATGCGAGCTAAAGCATGCGGTACAAGCAAGCTGGCCCTACCGGACGGCCGCGGGCAGACGTGTCAGGCCCGGACCGCGCTATTCCACTGAGATAGAAGTCAGGATCAAATGGTCCCCCACCACCGCGCCGCCCTCGTCCAACACCGGTAGCCGCGCGCCGGTGATCGGGTCGTAGAGGCCGATCTCCAGCCGGTACTCGCCCGGCGGGGCGTCGGCCGCGATGGGTATGGCGTACTCGTCGACGATCACCTCGCCCGCGCGCCAGGTCGTCGTCGGCCGCGTGCCGGCCGCCGGTTCGTTGTCCGCCTGCCCCCACAGGAAGTTGCCGCTGCCCGCGTTGAACACATCCCCCAACAGGTGGGTGAATACCTTGTATCGTTGGTCGATGCCCCCGTCGGACGTCCAGTAAAGCGTCAAGCCGATACTCTCGCCCGGCCGGGCCGCCGGCGCGGTCAGATCGTAGCCCAGCAGCCGGATGCTCTCGCCAAACGGCGCGTCGACGGGGCGGGGGACGGCCACGTCGGCGGGCGTCAGCAACGTGGCTTGCTTCTGCTGAATGGTCAACGCGCCGAAGCGGGCCGGGCGGCCGCCGGCGTCCAGGGCGTAGAAGGTGTACCGACCCGCGGGGGCCTCCGGTGGCACGACGAGGTCTACCTGCCGCCGGGCACGGCCGTCCGTGGCCCCCAGCGTCAGTGGGGTGGCCTGGTAGAGGGCGCCACCGGTGTCGATCAGCCCCACTTCGGTGTGACTGTCGGACGCGCCTGTCCAGTAGAGGAAGAGATGAATGACGTCGCCGCTCTTGAAGTCGCGGGCGGCTTGCGAGAACCCTTCCAGACGGCCGCCGCCCGCCAGCGCCACGTCCAGCGCGCTCGGCGGCTCCGGCTCGGTCAGCGCGTCGATCTGCGCCGCCCGCCCGGCTGTCCGCGCGAAGAGGGTCAGCCCTATGTCTTTGTAGACGAAGTCGCGCGTGGCCGCCGCCCGCTCGCCCAGCCAGGCGGCCAGCAGGCGCTGCGGGTCGGCGGCGGCGCTGTAGGGCGTCGTCACCAGCCAGACGGCGTCGTGGTCTTGCCAGATGGGGCCGAGGAAATCGCCCGGCGTCTCGGCCGAAAAAGACCACAGATGGGGCACGCCGATCCACGGCCGCGGATGGTGGTAGGCGAAGATGGGCCAATCGGTGTCGGTGTAGAGCACCACGGCGTCGTTCGGCTGCCGGTGGGCGTCGATGGTGCTGACCAGCGACGGGTAATCATCGACCAGCACCCGGCCGGGATGATAGGGTCGCAGCCCCACCAACGCCACGGCGATCATAAACCCGGCCGCCAAAACAACCGCCAATCCCCCAATGACCGCCCATTCCCTTCCCCCTTTCTTCCCTTCCCCCTTTCTCTCTTTCCCAATCCACGCACCGGCCGCCACCAACCCCCACGCCAGCAAAATGCTGTAGAACGGCGTGAAGATCACCAGATAACGCGGGTTGAACGGCGGATTGTAGAAGTTCTGCTTCGGCAGCGAGACGATGTAGACGATCAGGATGGGGATGATCAGAACGGCCAGTAGAAGCGTTAAATCCCGAAGGGGGGAAACGGAGAAAGAGCGAGAGGGGGAGCGCGTGGGGCGGTTCGGCGGCCGTCGAACGGCGGCCGCAATCACGGCTCCCACCGCCACCGCGAACACCCCCGCTGCCGGGACGGTCAGCCGGTTGAACTGGGCCACGTCGACGGGGATGCCGACGGTCAGCACCGTCCAGTAGATGTGGAGAAAGTCGGGCAGGGTGA
>CAYNOL010000149.1:2398-8092 GCA_964398825.1 uncultured Ardenticatenaceae bacterium | reverse complement strand
TGCCCAACCCCGCCGCCCGGCACAAACTGCCGGTGGAGATTGGGCGGGTGCTGGAGAAGATTTAAGAAGATTTATCCGCAGATTGGGCAGATTTCCAGGAAGAGGGGATCAGGGAAGAGGAGATTAGGGATTAGGGATTGCGCGATCCCCAATCCCCTCTCCCCTCTCCATTCGTCATTCGTCATTCCTCATTTATAATCCCCCCATGCCCGTCCCAATTGACAAAAACACTTTGTTCTACGGCGACAATCTGCCGATTTTGCGCGAGTATGTGGCCGACGCCAGCGTCGACCTCGTCTATCTGGACCCGCCGTTCAACAGCAACCGGACCTACAACGTGCTGTTCCGGCAGGAGAGCGGCGCGGAGAGCGAGGCGCAGATCGCCGCCTTCGAGGACACGTGGCACTGGAACCGCGCGGCCGAGCAGACCTACTACGAGCTCATCCAGAACGCGCCGCCCCACGTGGCCGATATGATCGGCGCCCTGCGCGGCTTCATCGGCGAGAACCAGATGATGGCCTATCTGGTGATGATGGCCGCGCGGCTGGTGGAGCTCCACCGCGTGCTGAAGCCGACCGGCAGCCTGTATCTGCATTGTGACCCGACGGCGAGTCATTATTTGAAGATTGTGTTGGATACAATTTTTGGCGTGCAGAATATGCGTTCCGAAATTATTTGGAAACGTTCAGCAGCCCATAGCGATGCGAAACAAGGGGCAAAGCAGCCCGGACGAATTCATGATGTAATATTTTTTTATAGCAAGACCAAAGAATGGACTTGGAACCCGGTTTATACAGAATACGATCCAGACTATGTAGCTTCCAACTACCGACACATTGAAGAAGAAACTGGACGCCGGTTCAAATCGACTGATCTTACTGCCGCTAAGCCGGGGGGTAATACCTCATACGAATGGAAAGGCAGAAGGCCTACTGAAGGGCGGTATTGGGCATACTCAATAGAAAATATGCAGAAGTTTGAAGATGAGGGTCTTTTGTATTACTCGTCAACAGGTCTTCCGCGATTAAAACAATATCTAGATGAGATGCCGGGCATTTCATTACAGGACATATGGGCTGACATCCCACCAATTAGCGCAAAAGCGGCCGAACGCCTAGGCTACCCCACCCAAAAGCCCATCGCCCTGCTGGAGCGCATCATCAACGCCAGCAGCAACCCCGGCGACGTGGTGCTCGACCCGTTCTGCGGCTGCGGCACGACCATCGCCGTCGCCCAGAAGCTCGGCCGCCGCTGGATCGGCATCGACATCACCCACCTGTCCATCGCCCTGATGAAGTACCGCCTGCGCGAGATGTTCCCCGACGCCACATTCGAAGTCATCGGCGAGCCGACGACGGAGCAGGGGGCGCAACAACTGGCCCGCGACGACCGCTACCAGTTCCAGTGGTGGGCGCTGTCGCTCATCCGCGCCCGGCCCTATGGCGGCGAGGCGGGCGGCAAGCAGGGCAAGAAGGGGGCCGACCGGGGCATCGACGGCCTCATCACCTTCATCGACGACAACAGCGGCAAAGCCAAGCGGGTGATCGTGCAGGTGAAGAGCGGCAAGGTGAAGAGCGGCGACATCCGCGACCTGGTGGGCACGGTGAAGCGCGAAGGGGCGGCCATCGGCGTCTTCCTGACGCTGGAGCCGCCCACATCGGAAATGACGCGCGAGGCAGTGTCGGCCGGGTTCTACGAGTCGCCCGGCTGGGGGACGACCCACCCGCGCGTGCAGCTGTTGACCGTCGGCGACCTGCTGGCGGGACGGGCCCGCGTCGACATGCCGCCCACCGAGCGCACGACGTTCAAGACGGCCGCGCGGGTGAAGGACGACGGGGCGGAGCAGAGAGGGTTGTTTGATTGAGAATGTACCGCAAGCTTTAGCTTGCCTCTTCCCACAGGCTAACAGCCTACTGTACCGCAAGCTTTAGCTTGCCTCTTCCCACAGGCTAATAGCCTATGCTACAGCCTGCGGGCGGAGGCAACCTGAAGGTTGCGGTACACTAACCCCCCACCCCATTCACCGTTAAAACCACCTTCCCCCGCGGCCGCTCCTGCTCCAGATAGCGCATCGCGGCCACAATCTCGCTCATCGGGTAGGTGGCGTCGATGACCGGCCGCAGCTGCCCGGCCTCGATCATCCGGCCGACGGCGGCCAGGTCTTCGCCGTTGGGTTCGGCCGTCAGCGCCGTCGCCTTGCGCCCTTCGTTCATCACCACCCGCCCCAGCAGCATGGCGCGGAAGATCTGGCTCATCGTCCCGCCGATGACCACCAGCGCGCCGCCGGGCACCAGCACCTGCCGGTAGTCGCCCAGCGAGCGGTTGCCGTTGGCGGCCAGGATGATGTCGTAGACGCCGGTGAACGCCTCGCGTGTGTAGTCGATGACACGGGACGCGCCGAGGGCGTGGGCTGTCGCCACGTTGCGCGTGCTGACGACGGCCGTCACCTCGGCCCCCATCGCCCGCGCCATCTGGACGGCGAAGGTGCCCACGCCGCCCGACGCGCCATAGACCAGCACGCGCCGCCCCGGCGTGATGCCGCCCGCCGCGCGAATGGCCTGCAGGGCGGTGACGGCGGCCATCGGCACGGCCGCCGCTTCCTCATAGGTCAGATTGGCCGGTTTGTGGGCCAGGTACTTCTCCGGCACGGCCGCGTATTCGCTGAAGCCGCCGAAGCCGGCGCCGGCCAGGTCGGCGAAGACGGCGTCGCCGGGCCGGAAGGCGCTCGCCCCCGGCCCCACGGCCACCACCTCGCCGGCGATGTCGGCCCCGATGCGCCCCGACTTGGGGCGCAGCAGCCCGCCGGTCATCAGCCGGGCGATGATCGGCTTGCCGCTCATCAGATAGCGGTCGGCCCTGTTGATCGACGCGGCGTGGACTTTGACCAGCAGTTCGCCGGCCGCGGGAGTCGGCCGTTCGATCTCGGCCAGTCGCAGCACGTCGGGCGGGCCGTATTGGGTGTAGGTGATTGCTTGCATCATGGGTTTCTCCTTTCAGTATTCAGTGTGCAGTGTTCAGTGTGCAGTGTTCAGTATTCAGTATTCAGTTTGCTGAACACTGCTTACTGAACACTGCTTACTTCTTACCCCCGCCCATACCGCCACAACCTGAACACCTTCCGCCCGGTGCTGATCACCAGCATGACCAGCGACACGGCCAGGAAGATCTCCGGCGCGCGGCCGAGGAAGGGCACATCGACGACGCCCGGCCATGTCTCGACCAGCACGCTGAACAGCGGCCGCAGCACGGCGTAGTACATGCCGAACGCGCCCAGCGCCTCGAACCCCGCCTCGACCAGGTGCGCGCCCACCGTCCAGCGGTTGCGCCGCAGCGCCAACAGGTTCATCACTGTCATGCCGACGACGGCCAGCAGCAGGGCGATCATCCAGCCCAGCGGCGCGGGGATGATGGTCCGCGTCGCTTCGTCGCCCAGGTTGAACCACACCGTCAGCCCGCCCGCGCGGATGAAGTAGAGCAGCACGAGGATGCCGAACAGCCCGAAGGCGACGCCGAACGTCGCTTCCATGCGGTCGATGCCGGCCGGGTCGTCCACCTCCGGCAGGTCGTGGGGGTTGAACACCCGCCCCTTGCCGGTGATCTCGTCCAGGTTCTCGCCGGAGTGTTGCAGCACGGCGAACAGGGCCACGACGACGGCCGAGAAGATCCACAGCGCGTTCAACACGTTCAGCACCAGTCGCGCCGCCGCGTTGCCCACCGTAATCGGCTCGCTGCCGAGGAAGATGATGACGACGTTGACCAGCACGACGATGAGCGGCACCAGCGTCCAGCCGTAGCGCAACACCTGCATCATCGTCGGGTACAGGTCGGGGCCGACGAGGTACTGCTCGCCGCCGTAGGACGCGGCGATGCGGCGTGGGTCGCCCAGCTCGCGCAGCACTTCGGCCGTCTCGTCGGCCGTTGCCTTGCCGCCGAAGCGGTCTTCCAGCTGGTCCTGAATCTGCGAGCGCAACTCCGCCTGAATCTCGGCGCGCTCCCCCTTGGGCACGTAGCGTCCAACCTCGTGGACATACCGTTCGATCAAGTTAGACATTTTTCTCTCCATAAATCAGTTTGTGCATTACCTCGACGGTGCGGTTCCACTCCTCGATGAGGACGGCCAGCACCTTGCGTCCCAGTTCGCTGATCCGGTAGTACTTGCGCGGCCGGGATTCGGTGACGTCCCACTCGCTTTCGAGCAGGCCCTGCTTCTCCAGCCGCCGCAGCAGCGGGTAGAGCGTGCCTTCCTCGACGTCCAGCCCGCGCTCGCCCAGTTGCCGGATCAGGTCGTATCCGTAGCGGGCGGTGTCCATCTGGCTGAGCACAGCCAGCACCACCACCCCCCGCCGCAACTCCATGCGTAGGTTGTCAAATTGTTCGTCTACTTCTGTCATATTGCTGTGTACCTCTTTGTACTGTGTGTCACACAGCAAGAATATACCATGCGCGGCACAGTATTGTCAAGGGGGTAGTATTGGGAGTTTTCAGTGTATGGTTATATGAGAACTCAGAGGTCTTCTGAGAGCTCTGAGGTTTGCGCCACGGCCGCAGGCTAACAGCCTGCGCTACAAAATCTGCCCAATCTGTGGATAAATCTTCAACTATTCAGTCTGTGTCAGCTGTGTAATCTGTGGTTTCCCTTTCTTAATCCAAACAAACGCGCTATATTTCCCTCGGCGGGTAGCACATGCGCGATCGACTTTTTCTAATCAGCGGCATCCTCGGCGTCCTGACGCTGGCGTTCACCTTGCTGCTGAACGTCGTCGGCCCCCGCCAGACCGGCCCGCTGCCCCCCGGCTTCCTGACGCCCGTCATCGCCTTCGAGTTCGCCGAGAGCGAGGCCGAGGTATATCGCCTGTTTGAGCCCGACGGCTCGGCCGCGGCCATGGATCGCCTCAACCGCTGGGACTTCCTGTTCATGGCGATCTACAGCCTCTTCCTGTTCACCTTCGCGCTGGCGGCCGCGCGACAGGCCGACCGGCCGGCGCTCTACATCGCCGCGGCGCTGGCCCCGCTCATCCTCGTGGCCGACGCGCTGGAGAACGTCCAGCTGTTAGGTCTCACGATGCGGATGCAGATGGAAGGGGGCAGCCTGGCGGCCACGCTGGAGCGGCTCCACGTCTACACGTGGCTGAAGTGGGGCGGGCTGGCGGTCTATTTTGTGCTCATCGCGTCGTACTTTCGCGAGCGGCCGGGCGTCTGGCGCGGCATCTGGCTGGCCGCCCACCTGCCGGCGCTGCTGGCCGTCCTCGCCTTCCTGCGCCGCGGCCTGCCCAGCGAGCTGCTGGCGCTCTCCGTGGGGGTGATGTTTTTGTTGATGACGCTGTTTGCGTTGAAATATTCAGTGTCCAGTGGGCAGTATTCAGTGGACAGTTAGCAGTGGGTCAGTGGGTTAGTGGGGCAGTGAAGAGTGCAGGGGAGAAAGGGTGAAAGGGTGAAAGGGTATGGGGTATGAGTGCCGTTGCGCGGTGGGATGATGCAGTATTACAAAAGAATGTGGCAACTATCGCAACCGCAGCAGCACCCGCCCTCCGGTTGCCGTAGTATCCCATAAACAAACGCACTAAAGATGAGGCGCAACGCTCTTCCAGTGCGTTTTAACGCACTTCCCGCGCTAGCGGCGGGTTTTAACCCGCCGTGGGACAAGAAAGGAACCGAGTTTGGCAAACGGGAGTTGGCGAACGGGAGTTGGCGAAC
>CAYNOL010000149.1:0-2298 GCA_964398825.1 uncultured Ardenticatenaceae bacterium | reverse complement strand
AACAGGAGTTGGCGGACAGGAGTTGGCTGACGGGAGTCCGCGCGGACAGAAGACCGCAAGGAAAAAACCCGGTTCCGAAATCGCATCGAAATCTGCCAAATCTGCGGATAAATTTTCTTCTTCTTAATCTGTTGATCTGTGAAATCTGTGGTTAGTTCCCCAAGGAGTCGGCAATGGAATTTTGGTTAAACGGCGAAATGAAACAGTATGACGGCGACCCGGAGCTGCCGTTGTTGACCTATCTGCGCCTGCAGGAAGGCATCACCTCGCCCAAGGACGGCTGCGCCCCCCAGGCGGCTTGCGGCTGCTGTGCCGTCGACCTGAACGGCAAAGCGGTGCTGGCGTGCGTCACGTCGATGAAAAAGGCCGCCGGCGGCCGCGTCACGACCATCGAAGGGTTGGGCGACTACCGGCAGAACGTCTACGCCAACGCCTTTGTCAGCAAAGGCGGCGTGCAGTGCGGCTTCTGCATCCCCGGCATGGTCATCCAGGCCAACGCCCTCATCAACAAAAACAACGACCCCACGCGCGACGACATCGCCAAGGCGCTGACGCCCAACCTGTGCCGCTGCACCGGATACAAGAAGATCATCGACGCGGTCGAGTGCGCCGCGGAAGCGATTCGCAAGGAAGAAGAAGTGCCGCCGCCCGTGCCCGACGGCCGTGTGGGCGCCCGCCACCCCAAATACCACGCCGCCGACCTCGTGCTCGGCCGCCACAACTACGTGGCCGACATCACCCTGCCGGGCATGGTCCACGGCGCGCTGCGCTTCAGCGACCACCCGCGCGCCCGCGTGCGGCGCATCGACACCGGCGCGGCCGAGGCGCTGCCCGGCGTCATCCGCGTGCTGACGGCCGCCGACGTGCCCGGCGACCGTTTCATCGGCCTCATTCGCAAGGATTGGCCGCTGATGATCGCCGAGGGGGAGACGACTTGCTACGTCGGCGACGTGCTGGCCGGCGTCGTGGCCGAGACGGAAGCCATCGCCCGCGCCGCGGCCACGCTCATCCACGTCGACTACGAAGTGCTGGAGCCGGTGACCGACATGCACAAGGCGCTGGAGCCCGACGCGCCCCACGTGAACCACAAGAACCCCGACGGCAACACGCTGTCGCGCACCGCCTTCACCCGCGGCGACCTGGACGCCGCTCGCGCCCGCACCGCCTACACCGCCACCGGCACCTTCCAGACCCAGCGCATTGAGCACGGCTACATGGAGCCGGAGTGCGCCATCGCCGAGCCGGTGCGCCTGCCACAGCCGTCGGAGCGCGACGGCGAGGAGCCCACCCGCGCCGAGCTGGAGCAGGTGTTCGGCGAGGGGCAGACGGACGACGCCGCCAACGGCCGCGGCCCGTCGCTGACCGGCGAGGTGATCCACGTGCACTCACAGAGCCAGGGCGTCTATGACGACCAGATCCAGATCGCCCAGATCCTGGGGCTGGAGCTCGACGCCGTGCGCGTGACGTTGGTGCCCAACGGCGGCGGCTTCGGCGGCAAGGAAGACCTGTCGGTGCAGGGGCACGCGGCGCTGATGGCCTATCTGACCGGGCGGCCGGTGAAGGTGACGCTGACGCGCGACGAGTCGATCGCCATGCACCCCAAGCGCCACCCCATTTGGATGGACTACACCGTGGGCTGCGACGCCGACGGCAAGCTGACCTATGTGAAGGTCAAGTTCGTCGGCGACAGCGGGGCCTACGCCTCGGTGGGCATGAAGGTGCTGGAGCGCTCGGCCGGCCACGCGACGGGGGCCTACCACGTGCCCGCGGCCGATGTGGAAGCGATCGCCGCCTATACCAACAACATCCCGTGCGGGGCCATGCGCGGCTTCGGCGTCAACCAGGCCGCGTTCGGGCTGGAGAGCTGCCTCGACGACCTGTGCGAGCAGGGGGGGTTCGACCGCTGGCAGTTCCGCTATGACAACGCGCTGCAGAACGGCGACGTGACCTCGACGGGGCAGATCATCGAAGGGGGCGCGGGCGTGCGCGAGACGCTGCTGGCCGTGCGCGACGAGTTCTACGCCGCCAAGTACGCCGGCATCGCCTGCGGCATCAAGAACACCGGCGTGGGCAACGGCATGGCCGACTCGTCCCACGTGCGCATCACCATCGACTCGGCCGACTGCGTCACCATCGACCACGGCTGGACGGAGATGGGGCAGGGCGTCCACACCATCGCCGTGCAGACGCTGGGGCAGGAGACGGGCATCGACCCGACGCTCGTCCGCGTGCGTGTCGACACGGCCATGAAGACGCAGGCGGGCATGACCACCGCCAGCCGGGCCACGTCGCTGGTGG
>CAYNOL010000148.1:5860-8120 GCA_964398825.1 uncultured Ardenticatenaceae bacterium | reverse complement strand
TCCCCCGCGCCTCTTCCACCATCTCCCACAACCGGCCGGGACTCAACGGAATCTCCAAAATCTCCACTCTCCCGCTCTCCAGGTCTCTCAATCTCCCAGTCTCGCCTCGGCCCAATCCCCAATCCCCAATCCCCTCAATCGCATCTTCCACCGCCTGTGCAAACAACGGCCCCACCGGGATCGCCCCCGCCTCGCCCGCCCCCTTCGTGCCCAGCGGGTTGAGCGGCGACGGGGTGACGATGTGGCCCACTTCCATGCGGGGGATCTCCATCGACGTGGGGATAAGGTAGTCCATGAACGAGCCGCTGAGCAGTTGGCCGTCGGGGCTGTAGCTCAGCTTCTCGTAGAAGGCGTTGCCGATGCCCTGGGCCGTGCCGCCGTGGATCTGGCCGTCGAGGATGAGCGGGTTGATGACGTGGCCGCAATCGTGGACGATGACGTAGCGCAGGATGTTGACCGCCATGATCTCCGGGTCGAGCTCGATGATCATCGCGTGGACGCCGCTGGCCGTAGCCCCATAGCGCGGGCCGAAGTAGTTGCTCGACTCCAGCCCCGGTTCCGTGCCCGGCTCCACCGCGCCGCGCATCGGGTTGGCCTTCGTCGCCAGACGGCCGAGCGGAATGGCGCTCTCCGGCGTGTTCTTGATCTGCACGTGGCCGCCGACGAGCTCCAGATGCTCCTCAGCCACGTTGTCCAGCTCGGCGCTGGCCATTTTCAGGATCTTGCGGCGCACGTCGGCCGAGGCGGCGTTGATCGCATTGCCGGCCACGACCGCCCCCCGGCTGGCGAACGTGCCCGCGCCCCAGTGGAACTGATCGGTGTCGCCGGTGACGATGTCGACGTCGGTCACTTCGACGCCCAGCTGGTCGGCCACGATCTGCGCGAAGGACGTGAAGTGCCCCTGCCCCTGCGTGCCGATGCCCGAGGCGACGCTGACGCGGCCGTTGCTCTGCACCTGCACCCGCGCCCCCTCATACGGCCCGATGCCCGTCCCCTCGACATAGCACACCAGCCCCAGCCCCAGACAGCGCCCCTCTTGCCGGGCCTGCGGCTTGATCGTCTCGAAGAACTCCCGGTAGCCGATGAGCTCCATGGCCAGATCCAGCCCCGGCTCGTAGTCGCCGCTGTCGTATGTCAGCGGGGCGAAGTCCTGGAAGATGATCTCGTTGTCGTAGGGGAACTGGTCGGGCTGGATGAAGTTGCGGCGGCGGATGTCGGTGCGGTCGATGCCGAGCTCGCGGGCGGCGATGTCGAGCAGCCGTTCCATGACGAAGACGCCGTGCTGTCGCCCCGCGCCGCGGAACGGGGTGACGAGCGTCTTGTTGGTGAAGACGCTGGTGAATTCGCTGTAGTAGGCGGGGATGTCGTAGCTGCCCAGCAACGTGCACTGGCTGTTCAGCGGCACGGTCAGCCCGTAGGGGGCGTAGGCGCCGGCGTCGTGGATAAAGCGGTCGCGCACGGCCAGGATGCGGCCGTCGGCGTCGAGCGCCATCTCCGCCCAGTGGATCTGGTCGCGCTCGTGGGTGGTGGCCACGAAGTTCTCGGTGCGGTCTTCGATCCACTTGATCGGCCGCCCCAGTTGCATGGCCGCCCAGCAGACCGTGGCCTCTTCGGGATAGAACATCATGATCTTGGGGCCGAAGCCGCCGCCGATGAACGGGGCGATGACGCGCACCTGGTTCTCCGACAGGCCCAGATAGCCGGCCATCATGTTGCGAATGGCGATGGGGGCCTGGGTGGTGTCCCAAATGGTCAGGCGGGCGGCGCGGTGGTCCCACTCGGCCACGATGCCCCGGTTCTCCATGGCCGCGGCCGTGCCGTGGTCGTAGTAGAAGCGGCGACGCACCACGTGGGCGGCGTTGCGGGCGATGGCGTCGAAATGGGCGCCGTCCCCCTTGATCTGCACTACATGGGCGTTGACGTTGGCCCCCGCGGGGCCCACATCGAGGTCGTCGTGGACGCGCGGCGCGTCGGGCCGCAGCGCCCGCTCCATATCGACGACGGCTTCCAGCGGCTCGTACTCCACCCAGATGAGATCGACGGCGTCCTCGGCGATGTAGCGGCTGTCGGCCACCACCATGACCACCGGCTCACCGGCGTAGCGCACCTTGTCCTTGGCCAGCGGCACCTGCGTGCGCTGGTTGAAGATGATGCCGTTGATGGGCGGCGGCGAGACGAGCAGCGGGCCGGTCTGCCAGTGCGGGCCCATCGACTCGGCCGTGTAGACGGCGATGACGCCGGGCAGCTCGGTCGCGGCCGT
>CAYNOL010000148.1:4015-5760 GCA_964398825.1 uncultured Ardenticatenaceae bacterium | reverse complement strand
AGTCTCCCAGTCTCATCTTCTTGAAAGGCAACAAACCTCCCCCAACAACTCGTCAACTCAATCCCTTGCTGCACAAAGCAGGCGATGAAGTAGCGGCCGCTGGGGGCGTCGGCCAGTTCGTGGCCCAGATTTTCGGCGTGGATGATCCCCTTGGGGAACAGGTTCAGGTGCATGTCCTGATAGTAGTGATCCAGCGGGTACATCTCGTCCCATTCCTTGCCGTACTTCTCGATGAGCTTGCAGTTGGCCTCGGCGAAGGTCTTGGGATGCCAGTTGCGCTGGATGGTGTTCATCGGGTGTTCCATGGCCACGCAGTCGACGCCCAGCCACTTGATGCGCTTCTCGACGCACCAGTCGGCGAAGTCGGGCGACGGCCCCGGGTGCTTGATCATGTAGCGGAACTCGTCGGCGTCGGGGCTGTTCCAGCCGTAGCGGTGCCAGCCCGTTTTGACGATCAGGATGTCGCCCGGCCGCACGTCGGCCATGCTCTCGATCATCTCCGGGGTATAGACGCCGGCGTCGCTGACCAGGGCCGAGATGTCGGCGATGACGCCGGGGCCGAACCAGTGGTCGAACGGCATCTCGCCGATGGCCCGGCCGGCGGCGTGGAAATGCTTCTCGCCGTCCATGTGGGTGGCCAGGTGGAAGCTGGCGCGGCAGTGGGCGTTGTTGCGCCCCAAGCCGAACTGCTGGCCGCCGACGCGCTTGGTGTACTTCAGGCTCAGCGGCTCGTAGTTGGCCCATTGCGGTGTCTGCACGCTGAACGGCAGCGACATGTCCACCATGCGCAGCCCGCCCATCGCCTCGAAGAACGCCGCCTCGCTCATCTCCGCCGGCGGCCGCAGCGCCACCACCCGCGCCCAGGCCGACTCGACCTCGACGAACGGCACGGGCTGCACCATGATCCACGCCCGGCCGCTGCCCAGCTCGCCGATCTGCCCGCCCAGCGACTCGGCCAGCAGCAGCCCCGCCTTGGGCATGGTGATATGGGTCAGCTCGTAGTAGGCGTCGGGCGGGAAGAGGTCATCCCACGAGCGGCCGTGGGTCTCCCGCAGCCGGGCCTCGGCCTTCTCGAATTCGCGCGGGTGCATCGTCCGCAGGCCGGTGTTCATCGGGTGCTCGGCGCAGCCGCAATCGACGCCGATCAGCTTCAGCCGCATGTCGAGCGCCCACTGGAAGAACTCCGGCGACGGCCCCGGATGGCGCAAGTAGTAGCCGAACTCCTTGTTCTCGATGCCCCCCTGGGCCGCGTCGTTGAACACATCCGGCTGGTCCCAGCCGTATTTGTGGTAGCCGGTGTTGATGAGCAGGATGTCGCCCGGCCGCACCTCGGCCCGCGCGGTGATCATCTCCGGCGTGTAGAAGCCGTAGTCGGAGACGGCATCGGAGATGTCCACCACGACCCCCTCGCCGCACAGATCGGTCAGCGGGATGTCGGCGATGGCCCGCGCGCCGGAGTGGAACGCCCGCGGCCCGACGAGGTGGGTGCCGGTGTTGTTGCTCCACTCGATGATCTCGCCGTTGGCCCCCTGCCCGCCGCCCCACGCGCCGGTCAGCCGCTTGAAGAAGTGGACTTGCAGCGGCATCTCCCCCGGCCACGGCGGCGTGAAGAGGCTCAGCCGTTGGGTCAGATCGTACCAGGTGGCGCTGCTCAATAAATCGATTGCTTGGTTCATTCGCTCGCTCCCATAGAAAGGGGACTAAGAGACTGGGAGACTGGTCAATCTCTTAGTCTCCCAGTCTCT
>CAYNOL010000148.1:0-3915 GCA_964398825.1 uncultured Ardenticatenaceae bacterium | reverse complement strand
TCTCCCAGTCTCTTAATAAACCCGCCCACGTCCCCCCAGCCGCTCCACATGCGCCGGGTCGTAGCAGTCGCCAAATCGCGTCTTGGGCAGGGTCTCTTTCTTCGCCATCAGTTCGTCGTACTCGTCGTCGTCGACCATGGCCACGATGCGGGCGATCGATGCCTCGCCGTCGACGAAGCGCCACGGGAAGCAGCCGACCTGCACGCGCCGGTTCACCAGCAGGTCGATGTCGCCGCCCAGACATTCGGCATGGATGATCCCCTTGTCGAACATCCACAGATGCATCATCTGGTACATGTCCTTGGTGAAGTAGTCGGCCAGCGACTTGCCGTACTTCCGGCGAAAGTGGGCGTCGGCGTCCTCGGCCTGGGCCGGCATCCAGTCGCGGATCTTGGTGTTCATTGGGTGGTCGGCGCTGCCGCAATCGACGCCGATCCAGCGGATCTGCTTGTCGATGCACCACTGGGCGAAGCGGGCGTCGGGGCCGGGGTGCATGACCATGTAGCGCATCTCGTTGCCGTAGGGCTGGTCCCAGCCGAAATGGTGGTAGCCGGTGTGGATGATGAGGATGTCCCCCTGCCGCACCTCGACGCGCTCCTCGATCATCTCCGGCGTGTAGACGTCGAAATCGCCGCAGGCGTCACTCAGGTCGACGATGGCCGCGTCGCCGCACAGGAAGCCGAAGTCGAGCGAGGCGATGTCCTTGCCCGGCGTGTAGAAGTGGATCTCGCCGTCGAGATGGGTGCCGACGTGGTTGCTGTGGGTGACGACCTGGCCGTTGGCGCCGTTGGGCGCGAGGCGCTTGAAGTATTTTACTTCTAGAGGTTCGTAGGTGGGCCACGGCGGTGTGCCGATGCCGAGGGGAATGGTTAGGTCAATAAATTTCATGATAAATATTTCTCCGCAAAAGCGACTAGCGCCTCTTCGAATACATTCATCGGCGGCAGCACCAGCCCCGCGCCCACTTGGCCTACCCCCGCATCTCTATGGGCAATGCCCGTATTAATCTGCGGCCGCACGCCCAACTCCACCACCTTCCGAATATCCACGCCCGTCGGCGTGCCGCGGAAGCCGAGGGCGGGGATGGTGAATGCCGTGTGCTCGGCCACGGTGATCTCGTACATCGCCAGCGTCGTGTTGAGCGCCATCTCCGGCGTGCCGCTGATGAAAGTCACGATGGCCGGGGCGGTGGCCATGGCGAACGCGCCGATGCCGGCCGTCTCGGTGATGGTGCTGTCGCCGATGTCGCCGCTGGCGTCGGCGGCCGAGAAGCCGGGGAAGTAGAGGCCGTCGGGACGGCCCACGGGGCCGGTAAACCAGCGGTCGCCCAGGCCGCTGACGCGGATGCCCAGCTCGGTGCCGTTGCGGGCCATCGTGCTCATGATGGTGCTGCCTTCGATGCCGTGTCCCGCGTCGGCCATCGCCTTGCAGGCGGCCATCACCGGGTTCAGCACGCTGAGCGCGTTGTCGCCCAGGAAGCTGAGCACGGCCGCAGCCAGGGCTGAATCCCCCGCCGCGCGGAGGATGGCCGGGGCCAGCCGCACGGTGTACAGCAGCGAGCCGGCCTTGTTGCGGTTGTGCCCCTCGTCCCCCATGTGGAGCGACTCGGCCACCAGGGCGCGCACGTCCAGCCCGTCGAGGTCGGCCAGCGCCGCGGCCAACACCGGCCCCATCTCCTCGTTCATCCAACGCAGCTTACGCAGCACGTCCTCGCCGTACGCGCCATAGCGCAACACCTTGCCGTACCCCTCGTTGAGGTTGGAGAAGGCGAAATTGTCGTGGGTGACGTTCTCGACGACATAGACCATCATCGAGGCCGAGGTGACGCCGGCCATCGGCCCGACGGCGCTGTGCTCGTGGCACGGTTCCAGGTCGACCGCGCCCGACAGCACCAGCCGCTCGGCCTCGTCCCAATCGGCCGCCAACCCCTCATAGATGAGCGCCCCGACGATGGCCCCGCGCATCGGCCCCGACGCCCGCTCCCACCGGATGGGCGGCCCGGCGTGCAGCAGCAAGTTGTCGCGCATGCCCGGAACCACATCCCGCGCCCGCGCCACGCTCTTCAAAATCGGCCGAGCGGCCATCATGCGCTCGACGGCGGTTTGGTTGGCTTGGTCTATGTTTATCATATGCATCAAGAATGAGACTGGAGATCAGGAGACTGAGAGACTGGGAGACCACGCACTCTCCTTTCTCCCTTTCACCAGTCTCCAAGTCTCTCAGTCTCTCAATCTCTTTGTCTCTTCAGCCTCTCCAAAAGCTCCATCAACCCCTCATTCCCACCCGCCGGCGGCCGCCAATCCATCTGCACGGCCGTCGCGCCCTGGGCGAGCAGGCTGTCATGGAACGACTCCAGCCCGGCGTTGACGGCCTCTAGCGCGGTCGTGTCGAACGAGATGAGCGGCGCGTCGTCGTCGACGGGGGGCAATCGCCGGTAGACATAATCCAGCGCCTCCCGCACGTTGCGGGTGATGACCGCACCGGCCGCGGCCAGCTGGTCGATCTGCCCGGCCACGCCCTGCGGGTCTCCCTCGGTGCCGACGACGACGGCCACGACGCGCTTGCCCGCGGCCACGGCCTCGGCCACCGCCGGAGCCAGCTCGCCGGCCGGGTCGGGGTGCGCCCCCTCGCCCAGCACCACGTCCAGCAGGACAAGGCCCACATCGGGGTCGGCCGCGTCCTGCCGCAGCCGCCGTAGCCGCAAATCGTTGTCCATCATCGGGTGCAGCCGCCCTTGCGTGAACTCGTCGCCGCCCAGGTCGATGACTGCGTGCCCCCGGCCGTCGGCCGCGCCGCCGCGCAGATTGCTGTGCAACGGCGACAGGACGGGTTCCAGGCCGAGCAGCAGCTCGTAGGCCAGGGTGCCGCCGGAGAAGAGGGCGCGGATAAAGCCGGAGATTGGGGATTGGAGATCGGGAGACTGCGAGACCGGGAAGTTGAGAGATTGGACGGCCAAGTGGGCGGCGTCGGTCAGGTCGGCGGCGAAGTGGAGATTGGCGACGCGGCGGGCAGGGGGCGGGAAGCCGATGAAGTGGACGACGACCGGCTTGCCGCAGCCCAGCGCGGCCCGCAGCAGCCTCGCGGCCACCTCGGCCGCCGGCGGCTTGGAGATGAGGACGATGACCTGGGTCGCTTCGTCCTGCCCCAGCCACGCCAGTGCCTGCAGCGCCGTGATGCCGCCCACCTCGGCGCTCAGGTCGCGGCCGCCGGTGCCGAACGCCTGCGAGACGCCACCGCCAAGCTGATCCACTTCGGCGATAGCCGCCTGCAAGCCTGTGCCCGACGCGGCCACGAAGCCAATGCCACCTCGCCGGGCGCGGTTGGCGAAGCCGAGGCCGACGCCGTTGATCATCGCCGTGCCGCAATCCGGCCCCATCAGCAGCAGCCCCCTCTCCCTTGCCAGGCGCTTCAGCCGCGCTTCGTCGGCCGTCGGCACGTTGTCGCTATAGAGGAAGACATGACGGCCGCGCTGCAGCGCCTCACCGGCCACCCCGGCGGCGTAGCGCCCCGGCACGGAGACGAGCACCCACTCGGCCGCGGGCAGCTGCGCGACGGCTCCGCGCAAGCTGCGCGGCCGGAAGCCGGTGACGCCGCTGCTCTTCTGCCGCTGGGCCATCAGGCCGTCCACCTGGGTCAGCGCGTCGGCGGCGGCCGTCTCGCTCTCTGCCCGCACCATGATGAGCAGATCGTCGGGTCGCGCCTCGATGCCGGCCAGGTCGAAGCCCGACTCGGCCAGCAGCTCGCAATTGGCCGGGGTGGCCATCATCACTCCGGCA
Organism: uncultured Ardenticatenaceae bacterium; assembly: GCA_964398825.1. Taxonomy (GTDB): domain Bacteria; phylum Chloroflexota; class Anaerolineae; order Promineifilales; family Promineifilaceae; genus Promineifilum. Next base: position 139 of record CAYNOL010000148.1, on the reverse strand, counting down.
TCGTCGACGCCCGGCAGCCCGGCCAGCGCCTTCTGCAGTTGCATCAGCGTGACCGAGTCGTAGTAGGCGCCAGGCCGGATTTCGTACCGGGTTGTGGTCATGGCAGACGGACTAGCGATCCTTCAACCGGCGGGCGACG
>CAYNOL010000147.1:0-8121 GCA_964398825.1 uncultured Ardenticatenaceae bacterium | reverse complement strand
GATGCCCACGCGTAGCAGGGCGTCGGCCGACGCGCCGTAGCGGTGCATATAGGCCGTGGCCATGGCCGCATAGAAACCGGGGAAGGTGAACCCGGCCGGGATCTCGAACAGCACGTCGCCGGCCGTCGCCAGCGCATCGGTCACGCCGGAGATGGGCAGATTGCTCATCTTCTCGATGCCGCCGACGAGCACCATGTCATACGCGCCGGAGGCGATGGCCAGGATGCCCTGGCGCAGGGCGACGCCGCTGCTGGCGCAGGCGTCCTCGATGCGCGTGGCCGCGCGCGGGGCCAGCCCCACCCAGTCGGCCATGATCGGCGCGGTGTGGCCCTGCCCCTCGAACAGATCGCTGCTGTAGTTGCCGATGTAGACCGCCTCGATGTCGTTGGGGTCAAACCCCTTGTCTACCGCGGCGCCCATGTCCTGATAGGCTTCAACGAACAAGTCGCGCGTCGTCTTCTCGGGGAAGGAGCCGAACCGGCTCATGCCCGTGCCGACGATGGCGACGCCTCGGTTTAATTTTTTCATTGACTACTCCTCTCGCGTAACTGGTCTGCATGACCAGAGTGGGCCGAAACGGTGCGCGCCGCGTCCCGTCGGTGGCATAGGTGAATGGAACAGCGACGGCGACGCGGGGCGTATTGGTGAACGTATTATAAAAGGCAAAGGAGACTATTCAGTTACAATTATCCCTCAAATGGAGGCGGAGCGCACTCGCGCCCGTTGTTTTATGGACAGATATGAGTACTTTCCTTCGGAATTCATCATCCCCCGGCACGTGGACGTCTGGCTGCCGCCGGGCTACGACGAGCAGCCCGAGCGGCGCTATCCCGTCCTCTATATGCACGACGGCCAGAACTGTTTCGAGCCCGGCGACGCATCCTATGGCGTGGCCTGGGAAGTGCACTATGCGCTGGCGCGGCTGATCGCCACCGGCGCGGCCCCGCCGGCGATCATCGTCGGCGTCTGGAACGTGGCCCCGCGCCGCTTTCGGGAGTATCGCCCGGCGCGGCCGTTCGCCTATCTGTCCGAGGCTGCGCGCGGCCGGGTGCTGGCCGGGCTGGGCGGCGAGCCGCTGTCCGACGCCTACCTGAACTTCCTCGTGCGCGAGCTGAAGCCGTTCATCGACGGGCAGTACCGCACGCTGCCCGGCCGCGAGATGACGTCGATCATGGGCGCGAGCATGGGCGGGCTCATCTCTCTCTACGCGCTGTGCGAATACCCCGAGGTGTTCGGCGGCGCGGGCTGCCTTTCGTCCCACTGGCCGGCGGTTGAGGGTGTCATCGCGCCCTATCTGCGCGACTTCCTGCCCGATCCGGCGACGCACCGGTTGTACTTCGACTACGGCACGGCGACTCTCGACGCGCTGTACAAGCCGGGGCAGCGGGAAGTGGACGGGCTCGTGGCCGCGGCCGGCTACACCACCGGCCTGAACTGGATGACCCACGAATTCCCCGGCGCGGCCCACTTCGAGCGGGATTGGCAGGAGCGGGTGCATATTCCACTGGCGTTTCTTTTAGGCGAGGAATAGGAAGGGAAGAAATTAAACACGGATGGGACGGATTGGACGGATTTTCTTTGGGTCAGATGAATCGTCTATGAAGGCTGGCCCATTGGGACTCGGGAACCGTTATGATGCTCCGAGCGTCTGGAAGAGTAGACGCCTAGCGACGGATGAAGAGATATTTGATTAATTACACAATAACACCGATAAGACGAATGATCGTTGCCTTGCTGGTCATGGCCATGTTGGCCGCTTGCCAGACGACGGCGCCTACCGCTTCGACGTCGATGCCGCCGCCGCCCGAGCTTGCGCCGGCGGAGGCGGCCGCCTCGACGGACGCGCCTGTGCTCTCGCCGGAGGCCTATCCGCCGCCGGATGACGCCCCGGCGCAGGCTTCGTCGGACACCTCTTACCCGCCCCCCGGCACGCCGCAGCCTCCGCCCGGCCCGTACCCCGCCCCCGGCGAGAGTCCTGCGCCCGTGGTCTTGGCCGAGGCCACCGACGAGGTTTACTTCCCCGTCATCGGCAACGAAGACCCAGCCGCGCCCACCGTGACAGCCGCGCCGCCGGCCACCGCCACGCCAACCGCGACGCCGTCCCCCAGCCCGACGGCCGAGCCGGTCACCCTGGCCCAGCCCACGCCGATCAGCGTCGTCGACTTCGACGCCGTCCGCGCCGACCTGCTGGCCCAGGGGCAACAGCTGGTCTACAACAAGATCGGCTTCCATGTCACCTTCCTGGAGGAGGCCGACGAGCTGGACGGCTATATGCAGCGGCTGGACAGCGAGGGCGTGCCGTTCTTCCTGAAGAGTGTCGACAACGCCGAGCCGATCTACAAGGCGCAGGAGCTGATGAAGGCCAGCGGCGTGCCCCATGTCCTCGTCTACCGCTCCACGCTCTACGACGTGCCCGACTACGACATGGATCCCATTCTGGCGGCCGAGACGAACTGGGAGCTGGAAAAAGCGATCTGGCCGCCGGAGCTGGATCCCTCGCTAATCTGGTTCGAGACGATGAACGAACTGGACAAGAACCGCTCGGAGTGGCTGGCCGAGTACGCATTGCGCACAGCCGAGCTGGCGCTGCGCGACGGCTACAAGTGGGCGGGCTTCGGCTGGGCGTCGGGCGAGCCGGAGCCGGACGACTGGGAGTCGCCGGCCATGCTGGAGCTACTGCGCCTCATCGGTGATTATCCCGACCGGCTGGCCATCGCCCTGCACGAGTACAGCTATCTGGCCGGCGACATCGGCCACGAATACCCGCACAAAGTCGGCCGCTTCCTCGATCTGTTCGCCGTGGCCGACAAGCACGGCATTCCGCGGCCGACGGTGATCATCACCGAGTGGGGCTGGACCTACAACAACATCCCCCCCGAGCCCGCGGCCATGGAAGACATCACCTGGGCCGCCCGGCTGTATGGCGCCTACCCGCAGGTGCTGGGCGCGGGCATCTGGAACCTGGGCAAGCTGGGCGACACGCTGCTGCCGCTGAACACGCAGGCGCAAGACCTCATCGACAACATGCTGGCTCTCAGTCTGGATACCTACTTCACCGCGCCTCGGCCGCCGGAGCAGACGCCGTTGGATGCTTCGCTATTCCCGCCTCCTGTGGAGTAATGGGTCAGCTTTTTGCTGCTATTTGTGGCTTGTCGTCCGTCCTTAGCCATACCGCCACGAACTCCGGCTGCACCGTCTCCTGAATGACTTCGGCGAGCTCGGCCGTCAGCGCGTCGAGATCGGTCTCGTCGCGGACGGTGGCGGAGAAGCGCTCCAATACCTTCTCGGCGTCATACTTCTTGCGGAAGAAGCGCCGGTCAATGACGTTCTGCACTTGGCGCCGCAAGGGCATGAACAGCGCCGCGATGAGCAGAGTGGACAGGGCAATGGCCGGTGTCGATTCGCTCGTCAGTGGGGCCAACAGATATTGCAGAGCGACGACGCTGCTGAAGTAGACGGCCGCCAGTAGCGCCGTCAGGATGGCGTAGACCGTCGTCCGGCGAATCACGACGTCGATGTCCCACAGATTGGCGCGCAGAATGGCGATGGCGAAGGTGATGGGAATCAGAGTGGCGATGGCGTTCATCACCGTCCAGGCCAGGATGGCCCAGACGGATTGCCAGAAGCCGGTGAGCACCGCGAGAATGGCCGTGATGACGAACGCGCCCAGTCCGACGATCACGCCGAAGATCACCCAGCGCGTCTGGTATCGCTCGCGTGGCGGGGAGAGATTTCGATAGCGATAGACTTGCACGCCCACCATCAAGATGATGGCCGACAGCAGCAGCGCGATGGAGATATTCTGACCCAATGGCGAAGCGCTGTAGGCCGGAACGTAGTCCAGAGTGGCTGTCACTGCCCTGGCCGGGATGAGCCACCACAGCCCGCGGGGGACGAGGCGGCCGTTGGGGAACAGCAGGAAAAAGGCGGTGATGAGCACGTCGCCGAAGACGGACAGTGCCGCGACGGGGATTTCGAGGACGGGATAAGCGACGGCCGCGGCCGAGAGCGAACCGGAGATGAAGGTGGCGCTGCTGAAGACGATCAGCATCAGTGAGACGAGCATCGCCATCCAGTCGTGGGAGCGAAAGAGGAAGATGGCGATGCCGATGCCGATCCACACCGCCAGGATCAGCATCTCGCTGCCGACGACCAACGCGGAGAAATCGCGCAAGGAGACACCCGACGCCGCCAGCTCGGCCGCCTGGGCAGCGGTGGGCTGCCCCAATTCCTCGCAGATGCTAACTTCTGTCGTGCAAACGGTGGAGAGCTGTGCCAGCAGCGCCGGCATGCCGATCAGGTGCAGGGCGATAATGAGCAAGGTCACGCCCCACCAGCCCAATTGCGCCAGGCGCAAGGCAGGCCCATGAAGGATTGTGCCCTGAACGGAATGACCCTCGTTCATCGATCTTTCCCCTTTTCAACATTAAACAAGTTGATTTAGGGAATGTAAATAGGCCGATCGACTCTGGCTCGCCACGAAGCGGGCTGTAGACGCCAACGACAGCGATTAAAGGTTGTGGGCTTGCCGTATCTCGCCCAATAGCTGCATCGCCCGGCTGATGAGTACCTTGTTCGCCGGCTGGTTGGGCCACAGGCTGGCCCCCGAGGGGTGGGGGAGCGGGACGACATAGCGGCCGAGCGGCCGGTCGTCGACGGCCGATACGAGCTCCGCTTGTCCCAAATCGAAGTTCAGCGGATCGGCCGCCAGCGCCTCGGGCGGGAAGTAGGCGGCCGTGCCGACGAGCTCATTCAGGCGGGCGCTGGCCGGAAAGAGCAGTTTGATCGCCAGCCCGCCGACGAGCAGCATCAGCCTGGGATTAACCAGTCGGATCTCCTGCTCCAGCCACGGCCGGCACAGAGCCTGCTCGAACGGCGTGGCCACGCGGTCTCCCTTGCCGTTGTCGTTGCGGCCGGGGTAGCATTTGGTGACGGCCGTCATGTAGGCGTTGGCGCGGAACTCGCCCTCGTCCCAGCCCGCCTCAGCCAGCCATTGGAAGAGACGTTTGCCGCTGCCGGCGTTGAACGGCCGCTTCACCTGTCCCTCAGTGATGCCCGGCGCCTGGCCGATGAGCATCACCTTTGCGTCCGCTCCGCCGCTGAACACCGGGCCCGGCACGATCCAGTACCCCTCTTCCAGACAGCGCCGGCAGTTGCGCAATTCGGCATGCAGGATGTCCAGCGTAATTGTCACGTGGTTGTCCATGCCAACGAAGTTAACCCAATGGGCCAAAGACGCAAGACGGCAATCAAAAAGCGCCCGGCTCTTGAACAACCGGGCGCCCACTGTAAATTGAACACTGCTTACTGGCCACTAATAAACCGGCAGCCGCGTATCCACCTCGCGCGCCCAGCGATTAATCCCGCCTTCCAGGTTCAACAGCTTGCGGAAACCGTGGGCTTGCAACTCCTGGACGGCCTGGGCGCTGCGGCCGCCCATGGAGCAGTGGACGACGATCTCCCGCGCCGTGTCCAGCTCGCCCAGATGCTCCAGCAGTTGCCCGCGGGGGATGAGCACCGCGCCCAGGTCGGCCAGGTTGCTGATCTGCCACTCGTGGGGATCGCGCACATCGAGGATGAACAGATCGTCTCCGGCATCGAGGCGGTGCTTCAGCTCGATTGGAGTGATCGACGGCACGCTGCCGTTGGCCGGCGTGGCGAAAGCGCTGTGGTCGTGGGCCGGCATGCCACAGAACTGCTCATAATCGATCAGCTCGGTCAGCGTCGGATTCTCGCTGCAGACGGGGCAGTCGGGATTCTTGCGCAGCCGCACCTCGTCGAAGCCCATCGTCGCCGCGTCGTAGAGCAGCAGGCGGCCGATGAGCGGCTCGCCCACGCCGAGGATGAGCTTGATCGCTTCCGTGGCCTGGATCGCGCCAATCGTGCCCGGCAGCACGCCAAACACGCCCCCCTCGGCGCAGCTGGGCACGAGGCCGGGCGGCGGCGGCTCGGGGAAGAGGCAGCGGTAGCATGGGCCTTCCTTCGCGTGGAAGACAGAAACCTGCCCCTCGAAGCGGAAGATGCTGCCGTAGACGTTGGGCTTGCCCAGTAGCACGCAGGCGTCGTTGGTCAGATAGCGCGTGGGAAAGTTGTCGGTGCCGTCGATGACGATGTCGTAGGGCGCGAACAGCTCCAGCGCATTGGCCGACGTCAGAGGCACTTCGTAGGTATCCACTTGAACGTGGGGGTTGATGTCGTGGATGCGTTCCCTGGCACTCTCCAGCTTCAGGCGGCCGACGTCCTTCGTGCCGTGGATGATCTGCCGGTGCAGGTTGGAATAGTCGACGGTGTCGTAGTCCACCAGCCCGATGCGGCCGACGCCGGCCGCGGCCAGGTACATGGCCAGCGGCGAGCCGAGTCCGCCCGCGCCGATGAGCAGCACGCTCGCCGCCTTCAGCTTCTTCTGCCCGTCCATGCCCACCTCGGGCATGATCAGGTGGCGGCTGTAGCGCCGGACTTCTTCGTGCGATAAGGTTACGTCGGCCAACGCGGCCGGGTCGATGAGTTGATGAGTGGTCATGATGCTACCTCTAGCTTGTATGATGAATCGGAGCGCCGACGCCCGTCGACAGCCCGTTCAATTCCTGTGGTCTGTCGTCCGTGATCTGTCGTCCCGCGTGGGCATCGTTCGCCTGCTCCGCAAAATCGGCCGCCTGGCGGGCCAACTTGCGCGCGTCGGCCAGGCCGTAGTTGACCTGCCGGGCCTGCCCCTGCCGGTCGAGCCAGATCGTGGTCGGCAGGGTGAAGACGCGGTAGCGCGCGGCCGTGGCCGGGTCGTTCTCAACGTCGATGCGCTCGACGCGCACCCGGCCGGCCCATTCGGCCGCGGCCTGGTTGATGGCGCGCTCCTGGGTGGGGCAGACGGCGCAATGGTCGCCCCGGAAGTATAGCAGCGTCGGGGCGGCCGTGCCGGGGTCTGCGGCGACCGAGCCGGCCGGGCGCATGCGGCGCAGGTGGGCGGCGCGAAGGGCGTAGAAGGCGGCGGCCGACGCCACGCCCAGCAGCAGCACAAGGGCGATGCGCTCGATCATGGCCCTAGCCGCCTTGCTCGATCGGGCCGTGGACAAAGCCGGGCACGCCGAGCCGGTTGAGCTGGTAGTAGACGAAGCAGCCGGCGCAAAAGCCCAGGAAAAGGTTGAGCGCGGCCAGGACGATGACCAGCCCCACCAGCGCCCAGCCCAACACCGTCGCGCCGCCGTAGAGGGCGGCGACGGCCCCCAGCAGGACGACGCCGCCGAACCCCTGAGCAAAGCGGTGGGGCTCGGGATTGTCGACGAGGACGCGCGGCTTGACAAGCCCCAACGGCCGCAGCGCGTGCCGGTAGATGCGCTTGAACAGCGACAGCGCCGGAACGGCCGTGCCGACCAGCATTACCCCGGCCACAAACGCCACCAGCCATCGCGCGTCAATCACAAACGCCAACACCAGCAAGCTGATGATGAACGCCTGATTGACCCGCAATGCACTTTGATCCACTTTACGCTCAGACATAATCAATCACTTCCTTAATACAGCATTGAAAACCTGCTGAACAGTGAACACTGTAGACTGCTTACCGTTCTACTGACCCACTGGCCTACTGTTCCACTTGCGCCCCGCCCGCAATCGACGGAATAATCATCAACGTATCACTCGCGTTTAACGCCGTGCCCGTCCCCTGCAGGCCGCGCACGTCCTCTTTATTCAGGTAGATGTTGACGAAGCTGCGCAGCTCGTCGCCGTCGAACAGGTGGCTTTGCAGTTGCGGGTGCTGCTGCGTCAGGTCGCGCAGCGCCTCGCCGACGGTCGCGCCGTTGACGGTGACGATGCTGTTGCCGCCCGAGTAGGGGCGCAGGGGGGTGGGAATTCGGATTGTTGCCATAAAATCGCTCCTCATAAATAAGCCAGGGCGCGAACGTCCGCTCACCTTGTCGCCCCGGCGGGAAAATCAATCTTCAATCGTGACCGGCTCCTCGATGAAGCCGGAACGGTCGGCCGCCAGCTGCCATGAGCGGCTCACGCCCGGTCGCCCGGCCACCACCTGCGTGATGAGATAGGAGTAGCCCGGCCAACTGGCCCAGGCCAGGTCGCGCGGCGAGGCCACCGGCGGGTGGTCGGGGTGGCTGTGGAAGATGCCGATCA
>CAYNOL010000146.1:7764-8261 GCA_964398825.1 uncultured Ardenticatenaceae bacterium | reverse complement strand
CAGGTAGATACAAGCGTGGTCGACCTTGCGCAGGATCGGCCGCAGGCGCGGCTTCTGTACGCCATGATAGAGGGTCGAGGCCAGGTAGACCGCCAGAAGACTGACACCGTATACGGTGTAGCTGAAGATATGCCAGCCAGTGCCGCGCGTGACGGCCAGCACGATAAGGACGACTAAAGCGGCCGCGCTCAACGCCGCCCCGACGCCGTGCGTCAGGCTATGGGCAATCTCTTCGCCCAGCGTGTAGTGTTCGTTGACCCATTCGCTCAATCGTTGCCGGTTAGGCCGCATGACTCGCTCCTTGCTACTTCTACAGTATAAACGAATTTGCGATTGAGTTGAGAAATTCTCACGAGAAGGCATGAAAGGGGTGAAGGAAGAAGAGATTAGGGATGAGAGATTGGAGATTGGGTCGGGTGCTGCCAGGAAAAGGGGGAAGGAAATCCCTCATCCTTCATCCCCACTCTCTAATCTCCAATCTCATTCCAAAAAAATAC
>CAYNOL010000146.1:0-7754 GCA_964398825.1 uncultured Ardenticatenaceae bacterium | reverse complement strand
CCACAGGACGCATCCCATGAACTGCCCAACCTGCGGCGCGAACAATCGCGATGAGGCCGGCTTTTGCCGCAATTGCGGCCGTTTGCTGCTGGCCGCCTGCCCCCGCTGTCGCGCCGCGGCCGCGGCCGATGCCAACTTCTGCGATACCTGCGGCTACCCGCTCAGCCCGCGCGCCTGGACCGGAGCGTGGCCCACGAGCGGGATCACGAGCAGTACGGCCACGCCCGCCCCACAACCAGTCACCGCCTCTGCCCCACCCCAAACGGCCGAACCCGCCGCCGCCCGCCCACTCGACCGTTTCATCCCGCGCGAGTTCCTCGACAAGCTGACGGCCGCACGCGGCGCGGCGTCCGAGCGGCGCGTGGTAACCATGCTCTTTTGCGACATCCAGGGCTCCACCGCGCTGGCCGAGCAGCTCGACCCAGAGGAGTGGACGGAGATCGTCAACGCCGCCTTCGAGCAGATGGTGCGGCCGATCTACCGCTATGAGGGCACTGTCGCGCGGCTCATGGGCGACGGCTTGCTGGCCTTCTTCGGCGCGCCGGTGGCCCACGAGGACGACCCGCGCCGGGCTATTCTGGCCGGGCTGGCCATTGTCGACGGCATCCGCGCCTGGCGCGAATCGCTGCCCGCGGCGCGCACGCTCGACGTGCGCGTGGGCATCAACACCGGCCTTGTAGTCGTCGGCGCGGTCGGCTCCGACCTGCGGCTGGAGTACAGCGCCATCGGCGATGCCATCAACCTGGCGGCGCGCATGGAGCAGACGGCCGCCCCCGGCACGGTGCAGATCGCCGAGGACACCTTCCGCCTTGTCGAGGGGCAGTTCGACGTCGAGCCGCTGGGCGACATCGTCGTGAAAGGCAAGCAGGAGCCGGTGCGCGCCTGGCGCGTCGTGCGGCGGGCGGCGGGGCAGCGGCGGGCGGCGCCGGGGTTGCGCGCGCCGTTGGTCAACCGGCGGGCCGAGTGGGACGCGCTGGAGCGCAGCTTTGAGGGGCTGGCTGCCGGGCGGGGCGGCGTCCTGTTCCTGACCGGCGACGCGGGTCTGGGCAAGACGCGCCTCATCGACGAGGCGGCCCAGCGGCTGCTGCCGGCGCTGGCCGGGGCGCGGCTGTTCGACGGCGCGGCCGTCTCCTACGAGACCAACCAGCCGTATGGCCTGCTTGCCCGGCTGATGCGCCAACCGCTGGGGTTGATGGCCGGCGACCCGGCGGAACACGTCCGCGAACGCGTCGCCGCCCACGCAACGGCCGACGACATCCCCATTCTGGAGACGCTGCTCGGCGCAACCCACCCCCACGCCACGCCGGGCCGGCCCCACGAGATCAACGGCGAGACGTTCGCCCACCTGCTCGAGGCCACGCTGGAGCGCTTTTGGCGGGCGCAAGCCGCCGCGGGGCCGCTGGTGCTGGCCCTCGACGAGCTGCAGTGGCTCGACGCGTCGTCGGCCGCGCGGCTGGCGGCGCTGTTCCACCTGAGCGAGAGCGCGCCGGTGCTGTTCCTGTGCGCTTCGCGCCGCGAACGCCACTCCCACGGCTGGGGGCTGAAGGAAACGGCCGGGCGCGACTTGCCCCACCGTCTGATCGAGGTAGCCCTGCACCCGCTCAATGACGACGAGAGCCGGCTGCTGCTGACCGAGCTGTTGGGCGCCGCGCGGCCGGCCGGCGGCGCGGCGCTGACCCAGACCTTGGCCGCCCACGTGCTGGAGAAGGCCGAGGGCAACCCGCTCTTCCTGGAAGAGGTCGCCCGCCATCTCATCGAGCGCGGCGCCACAGCCGGCGGCGGCTGGGCGGCCGACCCCGCCGCGCTGCGCCTGCCCGACTCGCTGCTGGCCCTGCTGACGGCGCGCATCGACCGGCTGGACGAAGACCCGCGCCGTGTGCTGCAGGCCGCGTCGGTCATCGGCCGCCGCTTCTCCCGCGCCCCGCTGGCCGCCCTCGTCGACGAGCCGCAGATGCTCGACCGCCACCTCGTCGAGTTGCAGCGCATGGAGCTGATCCACGAGGTCGTCCGCCTGCCGGAGCCGGGCTACGCCTTCAACCACTCGCTGACGCAAGAGGCAGTCTATCACACGATCCTGCTCCGACAGCGGCGGGCCATGCACCAGCGCGTGGCCGAAAGCATCGAGGCGCGCGGCGAGGCGGACGCCGCCCCCGTGCTGGCCCGGCACTATCTGGAAGCGGACCTGCCCGAGCGGGCGCTGCCCCATCTGCTGGCCGCCGCGTCGGCCGCGCTGCGGCTCCACGCCACCACGGAGGCCATCGACCAGTATGAGCGCGCGCTGACGATCGCCCTGACCCTCGACGCGCCCCCCGCCACGCTGCGCGACATCTACACCCACCGCGGCCGGGCGCTGGAGCTCGAGTCGCGCTTCGCCGAGGCCAAACAGATCTACGAGGAGCTGGAGCAGCTGGGGCAGGCGCGTGGCGAGCCGTCGCTGGAGCTGGAGGCTTTGCTGCTGCAGGGCAAGCTGCACGCCAACGTCACGCCGTTGTTCAACCCACCGGTCGGGCGCGCTCTGATGGAGCGGGCCCGGCCGCTGGCCGAGCAGCTCGACGACCGGGCGGCCGAGGTACGCATCCACTGGAATTTCGTCAATATCGGCCGCTTCGACGGCCGGTTCGACGAAGCCACCACCAACGGCGAGCGGGGCGTGGCGCTGGCCCGCGAATTAGGGCTGGAGGAAGACCTGGCGTTTCTTCTCAACGATCTGGGCGACGCCTACGGCGCCGCCGGGCAAACCGAGCGCTCGATAATGATGCTGGATGAAGCCCAGCTCCACTGGCGCGCGTTGGGCAACCAGCCCATGCTGGCCAACGGCCTGACCAGCAGCGCGATCTACCTGTTGATCAGCGGCGAGCTCCCGGCGGCGCTGGCCCGCGTCGACGAGTCGTTCGACCTGACCACCCGTATCGGCAACATCTGGGGGCAGGCGTACAGCCAATGCGTGCGGGGGCACATCTTGTGTCTGACGGGCGAGATCGGTTCGGGCCTGAGCGACCTGGCGGCGGGCATCGAACGATGTCGCCAGGCCGGTTTCGTCGGCGGCGAGCTGCTGGCAAGCGCCTATATCGCCCGCGTGCTGATCGAGCTGGGCGACCACGACGGGGCATTGGCCTATGCCCGCTCGGGGCTTGAGGTGGGGCGCGACGTGGTGCCGCAATTCGCGGGGACGTGCCTGGGCTGCATCATCTCGGCCGAGATTCGCCGGGGCGATCTGGAGGCCGCGGCCGCAACCTACGAGGACCCCTTGCTGCGACAGGACGAGCGGCAGATATTCAACGCGTTCGATGTGGCCGCGGCGGGAATCGAGTTGGCGATGGCCCAGGGACGGCCGACGGACGCAGCGCGGATGGCGGGCGAGGCAGTGGAGCGGATGGATGCATTGGCGGCGCGGCCGTGGCTGGCGGGCGCGCGCCTGCTGCAGAGCGAGGCGCTGCTGGCGCTCGGCCGCGCCGACGAGGCCACACAGGCAGCCGTCCAGGGCGTCAAAGTGGTGCGGCAGATCGGCATGCGCGGCTTGCTGTGGCGCGCGCTGCTAATCGCCGCGCGCGCGGCCGAGGCGAGTGGGGACGGGGTGTCGGCCGCTGCCTTGCGCGACGAGGCGGCGGCCGAGATCGAGTTCGTGGCGGGGCAATTGCCGGAAGCGTTGCGGGAGACGTTCATGGCCCCGAAAACGAGCTCCATCTGTTGAGCACGGTTTTTAAAGTTCGATAGCGCCTCGGCCACAGAAACCGAGTTTTCAGAAAAAAAACCCGGTTTCGAGTATACTTCCCCAAACAACACTGTGGGGGTAATCCAATGTCAGACAATTTCGACGTCATCATCATCGGCGGGGGCATCAACGGCTGCTCGACGGCGCTGCAGCTGGCGCGGCGCGGCGTGCGCGTGGCTGTGGTGGAGAAAGACAACATCGGCGACGGCCCCACCGGCCGCTCGTCGGCCATCATCCGCCAGCACTACTCCAACGAATTGACCGCCCGCATGGCCCACTACAGCCTGGGCGTCTTCCAGGATTTCGAGCAGCAGGTCGGCGGCGAGAGCGGCTTCCGCAAAACGGGTTTCGTGGCCATCGCCTCGGCCGGCGACCGCGACGGGCTGGCGGCCAATGTCGAGCTGCAGCGCGGCGTGGGCATCAACACCGAGCTGCTGTCGGCCGAGGCGCTGCGCGAGATCATGCCCGGCATGGAGACGGCCGACCTCGTGGCCGCCGCCTGGGAAGAAGACAGCGGCTACGCCGACCCATACCTGACCGTCAACGCCTATGCCGCGGCCGCCAAGCGCGCCGGGGCGCGGCTGATGACCAACACGGCCGTGACCGGCATCCACCAGCGCGGCGGCAAGGTGACGGGTGTCAGCACCACCGCCGGCGACCTTTCCGCCCCCGTCGTCGTCAACTGCGCCGGGCCGTGGGCGGCGCGCGTGGCCCGCATGGCCGGGCTGGAGATCCCCCTCAGCGCCTGCCGCATCCAGGTGTCGTTCTTCCGGCGGCCCAGCGGCGAAGAGGCGGTCCACCCCGTCGTCGTCGACTTCATCAACGCCACCTACTTCCGCAACGAGACGGGCAACCTGACCCTCGTCGGCCTCGTCGACCCCGAAGAGGCCAACGCCATCGTCAACCCCGACAAATACGACGAGAGCGTCGACACCGATTTCATCCTCGACACCGGCGAGCGGCTCATCAAGCGCTACCCGGCCATGGAGCGCAGCGACAGCGCCGGCGGCTATGCCGCCCTCTATGACATCACCCCCGACTGGCACCCCATCGTCGACGAGTCCGCCCCCGGCAGCGGCTTCTTCCTCTGCTGCGGCTCCAGCGGCCACGGCTTCAAGCTGGGCCCGGCCACCGGCCTGATGGTGGCCGACCGGGTGATGGGCGCGGCCAACCCGCTGTTCGACCCGGCGCTGTTCCGCCTCGGCCGCTTTGCCGCCGGCGAGCCGGTGGTGGGCCGGTACGCCTACAGCATCGCCGGGTGATGTGGCGCAGACTGCCGGCTTGCGAGCCGCGGCCTCACTGCCGCACGAACAACACCGGCAGATAAGCCTCATACGGCCGCAGCGCCGGCCGGGTGGCCGTGGGCGACGTCGTCGGGGTCATCGTCAGAGTGCGCGTACCGGTGGGCGTCGGCTGGTGGGTGCTGGTGGGCGACGGGCCGCGGGTGTGGGTGGCTGTGGGCGTCTGCGGCGGGGTCAGCGTGTGGGTGGGCGTGGGCGACGGCGCCACTGAGGGCGTCCGGCTGGGCGTGGGCGGCAGCTCGCGCGTCGGCGTCGGGCTGCTGGCGGGGGTAGATGATGGCTTGGGCGTGGGCGACTGCGTGGCTGTCGGCGTCGGTGTGGGGGGCGGCGGCACGGGCAGCGGCCCCACGTGCAGATCGCGGAAGGTGGCCGTCACGTACTCCCCCGGCGCGTTCGACGTGGCCGCTAGCCCGTAGAGATACTCCTCGCCCAGGTTCTTCATCACCTGCGGCGCGCCGACGGCCTCGTAGTAGACCCCATCAGTCGAGTAGAACGCCTGCACCACATCCTCCGTCTTCAACAGGCGCAGCCAGACGGGCAGCGGCGCAACATCCGGCCCGCCGACGTTGGTCGTCGTGCCGCCGGCGTTGGCGCGGTATTTGAGCTTGATGGCCCGGCTCGCCCCGGTGACGTGGATGGTGAATTCCGGCGCGTCGGCCGCCGTCGAGGCCCGCAGCATCAGCCCCGCCTTGGCCGTCTTCGTGCCGTTCGTGTCCCACCCCGCCAGCCGCACGCGCACATCGAGGTCGGGCCCGTCGGCCGGCAGGTAGTAGAAAAACAGACTGTCGTTCTTCTTCAGGATGTCGCCGCCGGTGGCCGAGAGTGTCACCAGCTCCCCTGCCTCAGTCGCCGAGCCGGCCGCCCCCTGGCCGATGGCCGCCCCGGCCGGCTGCGCGGCCGTCGTGTCGGCGAAGGTGACGGTCACCGTCTGGCCCGGGTCGTTGGACGTGGCCGCCATGCCGTAGCGGTAGCTCTCGGGGAAGCCGCCCAGCGTCACCGGCGGGGCGATTTGCGTCCAGGCGCGACCGTCGGCCGAATAGAAACCGGCGAAGGCGCGCCCGGTCTTGATGACCTTGAGCCATACCGGCAGCGAGACGGCCGCGCCGTCGGCCGAGCTCGTCGTCTGCCCGGCCGCGTCGCGCCACTTCAGCTTCACGATATTGTTGGGGCCGGTCAGATGCACGGTGAAGTGGGGGGCGTCGGCGCTCATCGAACCGCGCACCATCAGCCCCGCCTTGGCTGAGCCGGCGCCGGCGGCATCCCAGGCGGTGACGCGCGTCGTGAGGGTCATGGCCCCGGCGGCCGATTGGTGGGCATAGAAAAAGCTGTCGGCCGCGCCGAAGATGTCGCCGGCCGCGGCGCTCATGATGATGATACCGTCGTCGTCGTCGAAGTCGCCGCTCGCGCCCGGCCCCACGGCCGCGCCCGTCCACGGCGAGGGAGCGATGTTGGAGATGGTGACGACATAGCTGTTGCCCAGTTGGGCGTCGACGGAGACGACGACGTGGTCGAGCCCGGCGAACGTCTCGCCCACGGTCCACAGGGCGGCGGCGTCGGCCGGGTCGCCGTCCAGGTCGGGGTCGACGACGCGCGCCGGGCGGTCGCGGTTGGTGATCACCTCGTGGATGACGATGCCCGCGCCCGGCAGCTTCACGTCGTAGCCCGCCTTGCGCCGCGCCTCAACGGTGTAAAAATGGGTCGACGAGCCGTTGATGGGGATGCGGGCGATGAGGTAGTTGTCGCCCGGCGGGTCGCCCAGAGGGTCGAGGATGATCGTCTGTTGGCCGCCGGCATGGGCATAGCGGCGCGCGGCCGGAATCCAGCCCAGCAACTCTTTGTGGTAGCTGATCGTGCCTTGGGGGATGCAGCTGTAGACGGGGTCGCGGTTGGCGTTGCAGTTGTACCGGTCGCGGCTCATCACGTCCCACGGGCTGTCGTAGGTTTCGCCGTAGTCGCCCGACGAATGGGGCAGCCCGAAGGCGTGGCCCATCTCGTGGGCGAAGACGCTGAGGGTGTTGGCCGCCCAGGGGGGCAGCCAGGTCATTCGCCAGGGGCGCCGCTGCCCGTCGAGCGTCATGAGGCGAGAGCCGCCCCAGGCGCAACAGCCGATGTCGCCGTTGAAGACCATGTTGATGCCGTCGTAGGCCTGGTAATCGACGTCGGCGTCGGCCGCGGCCAGGCAATCGTCGGCCAGCTGGTCGAGGCGCGGCTCCCCCTTGGCGCTGAGGTAGGCATCGCGGGCTTTCGGCATCGCGAACGGCCCGGCGGCGGAGCTGCCCTGCACATTGACCCAGCCGTAGGAGACGTCGCTCCAGTAGTGGTCGAGCAGGGGATAGTCGCTACCGTATATCCCGTCGTAATAGGTCAGCGGCTTGAACGGCGCGGCCATGTCGCTGAAGCCGCATAGCAGCGTGATGAAGGGGCGGCTGCCCTCGACAAGCGCGGCCGAGGAGCCGGCGCCGGGGGCGACGGCGGCGTCGGCCGGGCGAATGGCGGTGGCGTGCAGCAGGGGCTCGCCGCTGTCGGGCGAGGCGGGATCGCCGGCCGGCTGGGCAGCGACGATGACGCGGCGGCCGTTGAGCGCCAACAGCTCAGCCGTGTCATCCTCGATGAGCAGTCGGGTGGCGCGGCCGTCGTCGCCGGTCAGATAGTAGTGGGTGCGCGGGGGCGTGGGATCGCCGGGCGTGGGGTCGCCACAGAGGATGGTCAGCGTGCCCTGGCGCGCGGCCGAGAGAGCGACA
>CAYNOL010000145.1:0-8310 GCA_964398825.1 uncultured Ardenticatenaceae bacterium | reverse complement strand
CACGTCGTCGGACTGTCCGCGGCCTTGGCTCGCTGTTGGCCGCCCCGCGTGGCACGGTGGCGGGCAGTCGCTGGGGGCAGGCTACGGCGACACGACGTCGGACCGTCCGCGGCCTTGGCTCGCCGTTGGCTGCCCCGCGTGGCACGGCGGCGGGCAGTCGCAGGGGGCGGGCTACGGCGACACGACGTCGGACCGTCCGCGGCCTTGGCTCGCCGTCGGCCGCCCCGCGTGGCACGGAGACGGGCCGGGTAACCGGAGGCGCGACGCCGTTTGTTGCCGGTGTCGCGCGCCCGGTTGCCCCGCCCTGTGCCGCGAGCGGGGGAGGGAAGAAGAAACCGAGTTTGGCGGACAGGAATCCGCCAAACTCGGTTTCATTCGACTAGGGTAAAGGCCCCTTCACGTCCAGGGCGTTGACCTTCGGCTTCAGCCCTTCATCGGCGGCGATGAAGTGGGGGCCGCTGAAGAGGCCGGTGTTGGTGTCCCAGGTGTAGATCGACGAGTGGCCACCCACGGCGTTGTTGCCGTTCTTGGTGAGGCTCAGCGTCTTGCTGGTCGTGAAGTAGATGATCGTGCCGTCCTCGTTGGCGCTGAGGGAGTCGAGGCTGTTCGGCCGCAGCCCCGCCTCGGAGCCGTCGAGCACCATGTGCCAGAAGCCGGCCGTGGCGTCGCCCTGGTTGGTCATGCAAAAGCCGAGGATGTCCTCGCCCCGGAACTTCAGCGAGCCGCCGGGGAAGCCGGTCACTTCGCCCTTGCCCTGGGTGCTGATGAGCAGGTAGTGGGCGCATGTGCCGCTGCCGAAGATGTCGGCCCGGGTGTCGCCCGGCAGCACGTGGAGGGCGTCGATCTTTTCCGGCGTCTTCTGGGTCAGCCCCACGTCCGAGCCATCGAACCAGAGGCTCCACGCCGAGCCGTCCCAGCGCACGAGGTCCATGCCTTCCACCTTGGCGGGCAGATTGCCCACCTTGCGGGCGTTTTGGACGAAAGCCATGATGATGGAGTCGTCGTCGTCGTCGATCCACATGGCGCTGATGTTGTGCTTGGGCTTGTTGACGGGGTCGAGATGGGCATCGATGCCGTCGAGGATCTTCGTCCACCCGTTGCCGTCCCATAGGAGGATGTCGGAGTTGTTGAACTGGGTGCCGTCGACTGTGCCGTTGGTCTTGGTGCTCATGTAGATGGCGGGGACGACAGGCGGGCTGGCGCCGAGCTCGAAGGCGCCGGCGTCGCGGGCCGCGCCGGCGGGGCGGCCGTAGCCGCGCTGGTCGAGCGGCGTGCCGGACGCGGTCGCGAAGTCGATGGCCGGGCTGCCGGAGACGAGAGCGTGGGTATTCGTCGGCCCGCCGTTGGCGGCCGGCGTGGTGTTCAGGATATTGCCGAGGGCAATGCCGCCCGACTGGTCGCTGCTGGCGTTGAGGTCGCTCGGGTCGGGCGTGAAGTTATAGAACGCCTCGGCCGTCGTCTTGCCGCCGTCGGAAAGGACGTTGCGGGAGCTGTTGATGAAGTAGGTGTCACCGCGGATCTCATCGCCGTCGCCAACGGCGCTGTTGCCGCTTACGATGGAGTAATCGAGTTCAATATCCGGGTTATAAATGCTGCCAAATTGGAAGATACCCCCACCGTCGCCATCGGTGGTGTTATCGGTGATTGTGCTGTGCGTGATCACGTGGGCTGGTTGGCCGAAGTCCTTGCCACCGGCGAAGGAGATCGCGCCGCCGCGGTTTTCGGCGTGGTTGCCGCTGAAGGTGCTGTTGCTGATGGTGGCCTGGCCGGAACGCCCGACGAAGAGACCCCCACCGGCATAGGCGTTGCTGTTGCTGACGGTCGAGTATGAGAGATTCAGGTCGCCGGAGGTGGATATCGATCCGCCATAGGCCGGGGCCGTATTGTCGTCCAGCGTGGTCCGTTCGACCGTGAGCGTGCCGGACGGCTGATGGATGCCGCCGCCGTCCTCAGACGCGTCGTTGCCGCTGATGACGGAGTCGAGGATGTCCACCGTTCCGCTTGCGATGTAGACGGCGCCGCCGACTTCGGCCTGGTTATCCGTGAACGTGCTGTTGCTGATGGTGGCCTTCCCGTTCACGCTGTTGGAGAAGAACAGCGCGCCGCCTTCATCCCCCGCCTCGTTGCCGCTGAGCGTGGAGCCGGTCATGACCAGGTCGGATTCGAGCAGGAAGAGGCCCGCGCCCTGGGTGCTGATGATGTTGTCGACGATGTTGCTGTTTTCCAGCGTCAGGCCACCGTTACGGACGTAGATGCCGCCGCCGGGGCCGTCATTGCCTCCCATGATGGTGGTATTCCGGAGGGTCACGTTGGCCTCATTCACCGTCATGACGCGCATCACGATCGCGTTCGGCGTGCGCTCGATGACGTTGCCGTTGCCTTCGATGATGAGGTCTTCGGTGATCATCGGCAGGGCGCTTTGGGCAAAGTAAAACGAGCCGGCGGAGCTCGACAACGTTGCGTCGATTTGCAGCTCGATGGTGTCCAGGCCGGGGCTGCCCGCGGCGCAGCCGCCCACGCCGGCGTTGGTATTGGCCGAGAGGATGGCGTTAGCCAGGGTGCAGTTTATTTGGTCGACGGTGATGGTCGCGGCGTGGACGGGGGGCGGGGCCAGCAGCGCGCTGCCGGCCATGCCCAGGATAAGGGCGGCGCCGGCCAGAGTGACGGCCGCCCGCTGCTGCAGCCGTCGCCGCCGGCCGCGCGGCAGCGCTCGCAAGCGAGCCAGCCCGGTGGCCAGACGCGCGGCCAGGCCCGCCGGCTGCCGCAGCAACAGCGCGGCCAACCAGTGGCGGCGGGCGTCATCGTGGGTGGGGGTGTGGTTTGAAGTTGGGTGCATAATACCTCCAAGGTATGGGTGGCCGGGACAGGCCGGCACGGGCACGGAAAGAGTCTCGCCGCCGCGTTCTGCCGACTGGCCGGCAGAGTGGAGCGCGGACGCTGACGGAGATGACGAGATCGTTGTTATGATAATATAAAGTATGGATGGCGATGGGGCAATAAAAAGCAAAAACCGGGTTTCTTCGTGGAAATCCGGTTTTTGATCGGGCAGGATGCCGACTGGATTGGTTCCGTATAATTTATCCTCACTCTTTGGTGTCTGTGGTTTCTTTCCCCCAATCCCGCAACAAATACAACAACGCCAACCCATACGCCTCATCGGCGCCCGGCGCGACGAACTCCAGCGGCTCGCCGTCGGGGCGGATGCGGCAGCGGCAGGTCTGCCCGTCGCAGGTGAGGGTGATCTCGGCCGGGCCGCCCGCCCGCTCCAGCGCCCCCGCCAGCTCCTGGCGCAGCTGCTCCTCGGTGGGCATCCACACCACCTCTCGAGTCAGGATGTAGTCGAGCGCCCACTCGGCCGTGCCGTGGAAGGCGACGACGGGCCAGCCGCGCACCAGCTCGGTGTAGGCCATCATGTCGGCCAGCACGAACACCCGGTCATCCATATCGCGGTCGGGGATGGCGAAGAAGTCGTAGTTGCTGGTGCGCCAGACGAGGCCGGCGGCTTTCAGCTCTTGGGCGAGGGGGAGGGGGAGCATGGGAGTTACGAGCGACGAGTTATGAGCGACGAGTGACGAGCGACGAGGGATTGCATGCCTACCCCTCTTCCGTTTCGCTGACGAGGCGCTTCATGTGGGCGAGGATGGCGCCGATGCCCGTCAGGCGCTGGCCGCTGAGAACTTGTTGCAGCCCCATCTGCAGGTAGAACTCCGTCGGCACGGCCATGACTTCTGCCTCGGTCGAGCCGTTCAGCCCTTCCATGAGGATGGTGCCGTAGCCGCGCACGGTGGGGGACTCGGGCGGCACGTCGACGAAGAAGGTCAGGCGGCCGTCGTCGTCCTTCTCCACGTGCAGGAAGACCGAGGTCATGCACTCGTGCACCACGTCCATTTCGTCTCGCCGCGCCGCCAGCCAGTCGGGCAGCGGCGGCAGCTGCTCGGCCAGCTCCATGAGGTACTCCAGCTTCTCCTGCCCTTCCAGCACGCTGAAGTCCTCGACGATCTCTTGTAACTTGTCCGGTAGTTGCGTCATACAGGAGATATTAACCACAGATTACACAGATTACACGGTTTTATAAGAGGATTCATCCGCAGAATAGGCAGATTTCCAGAAAGAGATTGGGGATTGGGGATTGGGATGGCGCAATCGCTAATCCCCAATCCCCAATCCCCTCTTCAAAATCTGTGTAATCTGTGGTTTCAACGCTTAATCATAGATCGGCTCGAAGCCGACGACGCGGTGGTTGCCCGCGTCGGCCACCCACAGCCAGTCGTCGGGGCCGACGGCGATGCCGTTGGGCAGCCCGAAGCTCGACGGCTCGCCGCCGAATTGGCCGAAGCGATTCAGGTAACCGCCGATGGCGCTGAAGACGAGCACGCGGTACCCCTCGGGGTCGGTCACGTAGACGCGGCCGCCGCTGTCGGTGGCCAGATACGGCTTGTTGTTGATCGACTGCCCCGACCAGGCCGAGACGTCCCACTCGCCGGCGGGGATCAGGTCGGCCGTGAGGCGCTGGATGCGGCCGTTCCATGTGTCGGCCACGTAGATCGTCCCGTCGGGGCCCGCGGCCAACCCCACCGGTTCGTTGAACTGCCCCAGCTGGATGCCGAACGAGCCGATGGCCCGCACGAACTGCCCGTCGCGGGTCAGCAGTTGCAGCCGGTGGTTGCCGGTGTCGGTTACCAGCAGCTGGTCTTCGCCGACCAGCTCGACGTCGCGCGGGCCGAAGAAGAGCCCCAGCCCGCCCGTCGGGTCGTCGGCCCCCGGCGAGCCGCTCTGGCCGAAGGTGGCCACCAGTTCGCCGTCGAGGGTGAACTTCTGGATGCGGTGGTTCCATGTGTCGGCCACGTAGAGGTGTTCGTCGTCGGCCGCCAACCCCCACGGTTCGTTGAACTGCCCCGGCTCGGTGCCGCTGCTGCCCCAGCCGCGCACGAATTGGCCGTCGCGGTCGAACACCTGGATGCGGTGGTTGGCCGAATCGGCCACGTAGATCAGCCCGTCGGGGCCGATCTCGACGTTGCGCGGGCTCGACAGCGCCCCCTCGGCCGCGCCGGCCGCGCCCGTCGGGTTCAGCGTGAGGCTCGGCGAGAGAGACAGCTGGTTGGCCTCATACGGATCGACGAACGACGCCGCGCCCACGGCCCCCACGCCGTAATCCCACAGGTCGGCCACCACGTCGTTGCGGATGTAGAGCCGCAGGTCGTGGCGCAGCGGCCATTCGCCGGGGGTGAAGGTGCCGCCGAACACCTGGCCGTACTTCCGGTAGTCGCGGTGGAAGAAGATGTCCCACAGCGCCTCGCGCACGCCGGGGTAGAGCAGGCCGCGCGGGTTCTGGTCTTGCGGGTTGCCGAACAGGGCGTGCCACGACAGGCGGCGGTAATCTTCCATGGGCCACCACAGGAAGGTGTACTCGCGCATGGCGTAGTCGTTGGCCAGATACGGCTCGACGTTCTCCCAGTTCTTGCGGCCGACGATGACCACCGGCGATTCGGTGAGGCTCTGCGAGGCGTTGTCGCCGAAGAAGACGCGGTTGGGGTATTCGCGCAGATACCAGGTGTAGGGCCACGAGACGTCGCTGTCATAGGCCACGCGGATGCTCTTGTCACCGTGGAGCCGCATCGACAGCTCGTCCAGTTGGGCCAGCACGACGCGCTTGGTGGCCGGCGCGCCGTGGGCGTAGACGAGAAACTCGTTGGTGTAGTCGTAGTTGACGAAGTTGGCCATGTAGCTGAAGCGAATGGTCAACCCGGCCAGCACGAGGAAGACGGCCAGTGTCAATACCACGCCGCGCATCCGCCGCGACAGCGGCTCGTAGAAGCGCCACCACAGATAGCCCACCCCCACGGCCACCAGCAGCCCGCCCAGGAAGCGGCCGAGCGCCCGCAGCGCCGCCGTCTCCTGGCTGCCCAGCTGGATCTGCCCCAGCAGCAGCGGGCCCAGGGCCATGGCGCCGACGACGAGCAGCGCGGCCGACAGCAGCACAGCCAGCAGCCCGCGCCGCGACAGCAGGTCGCCGGCCGCCACCGAGTCGACACGCTGCCCCAGATACCACCCCGCCACGAAGATCATCGGGGTGACGATGTGGACGCTGATCCACGGCATCTTCTCCCCGGCGATGCTGTAGGCGGGCCAGGCCAGCAGCGTCCACCAGATGAGCGACGGCACGAAACCGACGAAGGCGGGCAGATCGACCAGCTCGCGCAGGCCGCGCTCCAGCCCCAGCCGCTCGGCCAGCCGCCGCCGCCCGGCGACGAACCAGTAGCCCGCGGCCAGCAGCAACACGCCCGCGCCCACGGCCAGGCCGGGGACGATGCTCCGCTCGGCCGCCAGCGCCAGCTCCCGGTTGAAGAAGTAGTTGGTCAGGCTGTAGCCCAACAGCGCCCCCAGCACGGCCAGCACCCAGTACCAGACGACGCCGCTGATGCGCCGCTGCTTCGTCCACAGCCAGATGCCCGCCAGCGTGAAGAGGATGGGCAGGAATTCATACAACGTGGTGACGAAGAGGTAGTAGAACGGCGGTTGGCTGCCGCGCTGCACGCCGTGCTGCTCCAGCCAGTAGCCGAGCGAGCCGATGGCCCCCGTTCGCCAGCCGTTGAGGTTGGTGAAAATGGACGTGAACAGGACGAGGAAGATGAAGGTGAAGGCCAGCGCCAGCCGGGGCCAGCGCCGCCGGTCCCACCACAGGCCGACGAGGATGCTGATGACCATCGTCGCCAGCAGGAAGAGCGACGACTTGACCAGCGGCGAATCCACGAAGGCGGTGACGCACGTCCAGTTGGTGGCGCGGGCGACGAACAGCGCCGCGCCCGACATCGACTCCTGCCCCGACAGCTGGCAGACGTTGATGGCGTAATCGACCGGGTTCCAGCCGGCGATGCGCACCAGCATGGGCGAGGCGAGGGGCAAGACGAGCGTCACGTAGAGCAGGATGACGTCGAACTCGGGGTAGCCGTCGATGTGGGGGCGCATGGCGCGGACGGTGAGGAACAGGCCGAGGCTGAACAGGGCGATGCCGCCGATCTCCACCCAGCGGGTGAGGAAGCCGGCGGTCGACTCCGTCTCTTCGGCGGCGGGGGTCGTGGCCGCGTTGGGGTCGGCGGCGAACCCTTCGGCCGTGGCGGTGGCGGTGGCTTCGGCCGCGGGGTCGGCCTCGGTCAGCTTGTGCAAGCCATAGCCCCCCACGACGAGCACCACCCCGGCAGCGGCCACCAGCAGCGGCGCGCGCAACCGGGGCCCCGCCTCGCGCAGCCACGCCGCCCCCGCCACCAACGCCAGCAGCCGGATGACCAGAAAGCTGCCGAAGATGGCGACGTAGATGAAGGCCGACTCCAGCGTGGTGAACATCAGCACCAGGCCGACGACGAACCACCACAGATATTTGTCGCGCCGGTCGCGGATGTAGTACCAGGTGGCGATGAAGACAATGAGGGCGAAGACGAGCTGATAGTTGTCGTGGCGGATGTAGCGGGAGTAGTAGCTGATGTAGGGCGAGATGAGCAGCAGGAAGGACGTGAACAGCGCCCCCTTGCGCCCCAGCCAGTCGCGCAGCAGGAACGGCATCAGCACCAGGATGACGCCCAGAATGGCGTTGGGCACGCGCGAGGCGAAGTCGTTGTCGCCGAACAGCCAGTAGGAGAGGGCCGTGGCGTGGAACAGCGTGGGGCCGTGCATCATCGGCGTGTGGACGTAGCCGTCGCCGTTGTAGAACTGGTAGGAGTATTGGGTGTGCAGGCTCTCGTCGTGGCTGACGACGCGGTCGCCCAGGGCGTAGAAGCGCGTGACGATGGCCAGGATCATGAAGGTGATGTAGATCGCCTTCTCCCAGTCGAGATTGAGCGCGGCCGACAGCGGCCGGGACAGGAAATCGCCGGCGGCCGGTTCCTTGGGCGCGGGCAGGGGGGTCACATCGGTCAGATCGGTCATAGGTTTCTCTCGGCCGTCCCGGTCATCAGGGAGCGGCGGCGGTGATGATGGGCGTGGCGGCGGGCTGGGGCGCCTTGGGCTGGGCGACGGCGGGCGGCGCGGCGGGGCGGGTGTGGCGCTCGGCGGCGCGGCTGCTCGTGGCGAACTCGGCCGCGTCGGGCGCGGCGGCCAGCGTGGCCGTGGGCGTTTCGGCGCGGGTGGCGGTCAGGGTGGGCGTGGGCCCGGCGAAACCAGAGGCCAGCGGCCCACCAACGCGGCCGAACAGCAGCCCCAGCGCCAGCAGCACGGTGAGCATCGTTACCGGGGCCAGACGGCGGTAGTCGAGCAGGCCGCGCGGGGCGGGGCGGGCGGTGGCGTCGGGCCGGGCCGCGGCGTCGCGCCGCGCAACGG
>CAYNOL010000144.1:0-8337 GCA_964398825.1 uncultured Ardenticatenaceae bacterium | reverse complement strand
CCGCGCCGAGCGCCGCGCGCGCCCACTCCCCCCGCGTCCGCCCCGACAACCAACCAACGACCAGCAACAGCGGCAGGAAAAGCGCGGCCTGGTACTTCGTCGCCAGAGCCAGCCCCCACAGCAGCCCGGCCAGGAACGACGAACGGCGGCCATGCCGCGGCGTGGGGCGCGCCGGGGCGGCAATGGCATAGCACGCGGCGACAAGCCACAACGTCAGCAGCGGATCGCTGAAGGCCGTGGCGCTGAACTGGACGGCCAGCGGGGCGACGGCCACGAGCAGCGCGGCGACGACGGCCGCCGTTCGGTCGCCCGTCAGCCGCAGGGCCAACCGGCCGGTAAGAGGGATGAGCAGCAGCGAGGCGACGAAGGCGGGCATCCGCGCCGCCCACTCCACGGGGCCGAACAGGGGGTAGAAGAGGGCTTGCAGATAGAAGAGGAGCGGCGGCTTGTCGACCGCCTGGGTCAGCAGCAGCGGGTCGCGCCAGACGGCGATGTGGCGCGCCCAGGTGGCGAACAGCGCTTCGTCGGCGTGGAAGGTGTTGGCGAACAGGCCACGATAGCGCAATGCCGCGCCCAGCCAACAGCAGAGGAGCAGCGCCGGGCGAAAGGCCGATCTCGCCCGCCCGGCGGCTAATCGACGAAGCGGTACTTCAGCAGGTAGTAGAGCGCCTTCGGGCCTTCGCGCCACGGGTTCAGCTTCTTGCCCTCGTCGAATTCGCGGCCGTTGTAGGAGATGGGCACTTCATAGATGCGATGTCCCCGCTTCAGCACCTTCGACGTGATCTCCGGCTCGAACTCGAACCCCTTCGACCGCAGTGGGATGTCGCGCACTACGTCGGCACGGAACACTTTGTAGCAGGTCTCCATGTCGGTCAGGATGGTATTGTAGGTGATGTTGGTGATGAAGGTCAGCAGCTTGTTGCCCACCATGTGCCAGAAGAACATCGTCTTGGTGGGGCCGCCGCGGAAGCGGGAGCCATAGACGACGGTGGCTCGCCCTTCGATGATCGGTCGCAGCAGCGCGGGATAATCGCGGGGGTCGTACTCCAGGTCGGCGTCCTGGATCAGGAAGATGTCGCCCGTGGCAGCGGCGAAACCGGTGCGCACGGCCGCCCCCTTGCCCATGTTCTTCTCATGCAGGATGACCCGGATCGAGCTGTCGAGTGCCTGGATAGCCGGGTAGAGATCGCGCGTGCCGTCGGTTGAGCCGTCGTCGACGATGATGATCTCATCTGCTTCGTTGACCGCCAAAACGGCCTTGACGGCCGGCTCTACCGTTGCCAATTCGTTGAATACCGGAATGATGACCGAGACTTTCACGTTCCTTACTTTCGCTCCAAAGCGCGTTTCGTCGATCACGCCTCGGTGATAGTTGAATCGCGGCAAATTTCATGATAATTGGCGCCGCCCGACCGCCGTCTTCGGCAACAGGCAACTCGTGAATTATATCACCAGCGGCGGGGCTCTCCAACCCGGGAGCGCGGTCGAGCCGCGGATATGGGCGCGGCATGAGGCCGGCGCTGACCTCGCCCCCGTTATCGGCTATAATCCTCTGCTCAATGGAAAAACCGATCAAAAATCTCATTCTCGATATGGACGGTGTGCTGTGGCACGGCAACACGCCCGTGCCCGGGCTGGTGGAGTTCTTCGCCACGCTCGACGCGGCGGGCATCGGCTACATCCTGGCCACCAACAACGCCACCAAGACGGCCGCCATGTACACCGAGCGGCTGGCCGGCTTCGACGTCCGCGTGCCGCCGGAGCAGATCCTGACCTCGGCCGAGGCGACGGCCGCCTACCTGAGCGACACCTACCCCGCCGGCTCACCCGTCTACGTCGTCGGCGGCAAGGGGCTGCACGACGCTGTGGCCGACCACGGCTTCCAGATCCTCTCGCCGGCCGAGGCGCGCGCCGGGGCCATGGCTGCGGCCGTCGTCGCGGGCTTGTCGCCCGACATGAGCTACGAAGAGCTGGCCATGGCCGCCCACTTGATCAACCAGGGCGTGCCGTTCATCGGCGCCAACCCCGATGTCTCTTTCCCGACGGAGATCGGGCCGCTGCCGGGCGCGGGGGCGATTTTGGCGTTCCTCTCGGCCGCCACCGGCGTGGAGCCGACGATCATCGGCAAGCCGGGCGCGGCCATCTTCCACGAGGCGGTGCGGCGGCTGGGCGGCGACGGCTCGACAGTGGCCATGGTGGGTGACCGGCTATCGACCGACATCAAAGGGGCGAAGGAGGTGGGGCTGCGGGCCATTCTGGTGCTCAGCGGCATCAATAGCCGCGAAGAGGCCGAGGCCACGCCCGCGCCGCTCAGGCCCGACTACATCCTGGCCGATATCACCGAATTGGCGTCCTTTCTGACGGGGGAACAAGCAGTTGTCCGCTGAAAAACCGGTCATGCTCTATGACCTGACGCTCGACGAACTGACCGCCCTGCTGGCCGGGTGGGGTCAACCCGCCTACCGTGCGCGTCAGGTGTGGGAGTGGCTCTATAAACATTTCGCCCTCACGTTCGACGAGATGACCAATCTGCCGGGCACCCTGCGCGAACGGCTGGCGGCCGAGACGCGGTTGAGCATCGGCGACATCGTCCTGTCACAGCTGTCGGCCGACAACCAGACGAAGAAGGTGCTGTTCCAGCTGCCCGACGGCCAATTCATCGAGACGGTGCTGATGCGCTATGAGAAGCGGCGCACGCTGTGCATCAGTACGCAGGCGGGCTGCGCCATGGGCTGCGTCTTCTGCGCCACCGGCCAGATGGGGTTCATGCGTCATCTGACCAGTGGGGAGATCGTCGGGCAGGTGACGTACTTCGCGCGGGCATTGGCAAATGAAGGGCAGCACGTGACCAATATCGTCATGATGGGCATGGGCGAGCCACTGCACAACTACGACAACACGCTGGCGGCCGTCGACCGGCTGACCGATCCGTCGGGCATCGGCCTGGGGGCGCGCAAGATCACCATCTCCACCGTCGGCCACATCCCCGCCATTCGGCGCTATGCCGACGAGCAGCGCCAGACGCCGCTGGCCGTCTCGCTCCACGCCGCCACCGATGAGGAGCGCAGCAAGTTGCTGCCGGTCAACCGGCGCTGGCCTATCGCCGATCTAATGGACGCCTGCCGCTACTACGTGGAGAAGACGGGGCGGCGGATGACGTTCGAGTGGGCGCTCATCGCCGGAGAGAACGATACCGAGGAGCAGGCCCACAAGCTGGGCGAGCTGCTGCGGGGGATGCTGGGCCACGTCAACCTCATCCCGCTAAACCCCACGGCCGGTTACGGCGGCAAGCCGTCGTCGCCCGAGCGCGTCGGTCGCTTCCAGGAAGTGCTGTCCGGCTACGGCGTCACCAGCACCGTCCGCGTGCGGCGCGGTATTGATATTCAGGCGGGATGCGGGCAGTTGCGGGATCGGCATGTGGGCAGTGGATCAGCAGGTCAGTTGGTCACTGTTCAGTAAGCAGTGACCAGTCGCTAATCCCTGATCCGCAATCTCCCAGTCGCTCACTCTCACTCTAGCACCCGCCGATATACCAACACGGATCATCCTGCACCCCGTTCACACGAACCTCGAAGTGGATGTGGGGGCCGGATGAGTTGCCGGTGTTGCCGGTGGTGCCGATGACGTTGCCCTGGTAGACGATCTGGCCGGGGACGACGCTGATGCCGTTGAGGTGGGCGTAGAACGTCTCGTAGCCGTTGCCGTGATTGACCACGATCAGGTTGCCGTAGCCGTAGATATTCCAGCCGGCGAAGGTGACCGTGCCGGTATCAGAGGCGACGACGCCTGTCCCCTCGGCCAAGGCGATGTCGATGCCGGGGTGGCCGTACCAGAAGTATTGGGTGAAGTTGCGCGAGTTGACCGGGTAGATGAACGTCCCTGTGCCGACGATGACTGGCGCAACGCCGCTGCCCGTGGAGCGGCCGCGCACCGACTCGAGGCTCGGCGGCGTCCAGACGAAGACGTCGCGCACCGCCCCGGGGACCATGATCTGTGTCTCGGGATAGAGCCGGTAGGGGAACTCCAGATTGTTCGGCTCGTAGGCGATGATCGTCTCCATGGGAATGCCGTACTGGGCCGAGATGCTCTCCAGCGTGTCGCCCGGCCCCACGTCGTGGAGAACGCCGTCGATGGGCAGGATGATCAGGTCAACGCCCGTCTGCAGCAGGCTCGACTCCTGGCTGAGCTGCGGGTTGCCGCCCAACAGCGTAGTGGCCTCGATGCCGAACTTGTCGGCGATGCCGTTGGGCGTGTCACCGCGCTCGACGCGGTAGATCGTGAATTCGTGCTCCGGCTTGTGGCCGACGAATGTGAGGGGGACGGCGGCGGGGGCCAGGGCCACGTCGACGAGGACGGGCGCGACGGCCGCCGGCGCGGCTTCGGCCGCCGGGGGCACGCCGCTGTCGGAGACGATCTCGGCCGATATCGGCGCGGACGCGGCAGCCGGCTCGCTGGTCTGAGCGGGCTCGTGGGCTACCCCGAAGCGCCACCCCAACAGGAGCAGCCCGGCAACCAGAACCAAAACGATGGTCCCGGCAGCGCGCTGCCGGGAACTTCTTTCTTCTTGCATAAGCAAAGGCGGATGCTACCCGCCAACGGGGTGGGGAGCAACGGGGAAATGGGCTCCCCCACCGCTTTCTCTACAAGTGCTCAGTTTGCCGCCGGACGGAGTTAATCCATGTCCTTGGTCAGCGTCTCCAGGAACTCGTAGTTCGTCTTGGTGCCGCGCAGGCGCTGCAACACCGCGGCCGTGGCACTGCTGATGTCATAGCCGGGCGTGTCCATGAGGTGACCCAGCATGCGGCGCATGGTGTAGACCCGCTGCAGCTCGTCGGCCGACATGAGCAGCTCCTCGCGGCGCGTGCTCGAACGCTCGATGTCGAAGGCGGGGAAGATGCGGCGCTCCTGCAGACGACGGCTCAGCATCAGCTCCATGTTGCCCGTGCCCTTGAACTCTTCATAGATGACGTCGTCCATACGGCTGCCGGTGTCGACGAGCGTGGTGGCGATGATCGTCAGGCTGCCGCCGAACTCCAGGTTGCGCGCCGTGCCGAAGAAGCGCTTCGGCGGATAGAGCGCGCCCGGATCGAGACCACCCGACAGCGTGCGGCCGCTGGGCGGCACAGTCAGGTTGTAGGCGCGGGCCAGACGGGTGATCGAGTCGAGCAGGATGACCACGTCGCGCCCCGACTCCACCAGTCGCTTGGCACGCTCCAGGGCCATCTCGGCCACACGACAATGGTTCTTCACCGGCTCGTCGAAGGTGGAGCTGACCACCTCGCCCTGGGTGGAGCGCTCCATGTCGGTGACCTCTTCCGGTCGCTCGCCGATGAGCACCACCATCAGGTGAATCTCGGGGTAGTTCTCTGAAATGCCGTTGGCGATGTCCTTCAGGACAGTCGTCTTACCCGCCTTGGGCGGGGAGACGATGAGACCACGCTGCCCACGGCCGATCGGCGTGATGAGGTCGATCAGGCGAGTAGAGAGCAAGTTGGGGCTCGTCTCCAGCTTCAGCTTCTGGTCGGGGAAGATAGGCGTCAGCGACTCGTAGCGCACCCGATTCTTCAGCTGATCGGGGCTCATGCCGTTGACGGCCTCAACGCGCAGCAGGCTATAGTACTTCTCATTGTCCTTCGGCACGCGCACCTGGCCGTAGACCATGTCGCCGGTCTTCAAACCGATGCGGCGAATCTGCGAGTTGGAGACGTAGATGTCATCCTTGCTCGGCAGATAGGAGCCGGAGCGCAGGAAACCCATCGTTTGCTTGTCGTCCTCGACGATCTCCAGAACGCCGCCGCGGAAATGGAAGCCGCTCGACTCGGCGTCGGCCTGCATGATGCGGAAGACAAGGTCTTGCTTCTTCATCGTGGTGTAGCCGGGGATCTTCATATCCCGCCCGATGTCGCGCAGTTCGCTCAGTTTTTTGCTTTCCAGTTCACCAATATCCATACGATACATCTCTTAGGCGCGACTCTTCTTGATGAGTACGAGCGCCGATAGTTATTGAGTTTGGGTTAAATGCTTGTGTTGAAATATGTTGAAGGTTGATCTACGCGCCCCACCCTGCTCCCGGTCGCTGACGGAACAGTTTCGGCCCTTCGCACGGGCGAGCGGCCGGGAATAGACAAATAAACGGGTGTGGGGCAACCAAAAGTAGATCGATAGGGTCAGTCGCTATTCGTTTGACATTAAAGAGGGAGATTTATATTCCCACGACGGCGGCCCATAAGAGTGGGACATCCCAAGTATACCATGTCGCTCCTACCCGGTCAACAACGCCGACTTCTCCCAATGACTCTTTCCTCCGAATTTTAACCCGTTTTGGCCTGTTCCCCCTCTTCCTGACGAATAAACTCCTCCACTTGTTCCACCAGGGAGCGATTGCCGATGAATAGCGCCGTCCGCTGATGCAGCTCCGTTGGCGTGATGTCGAGGATAGGCCCACGGCCGTTGGACGCATAGCCGCCGGCGTGCTCGATCAGAAAGGCCAGCGGCCCCGCCTCATACAGCAAGCGCAATTTGCCCGCGTCGCGCAAGCTCTCGGCCGGATAGCAGAAGATGCCGCCGCGCAGCAGATTGCGGTGGAAGTCGGCCACCAGCGAGCCGATGTAGCGCGCCGACAGCGACGGCGGCGAATCGCCGACGCCCTGCAGCCAGTCGGCAAAGCGGCGCACGCCGGGCGACCAGCGCGGATAGTAGGACGAGTTGACGCTGAAGTAGGCCGGCGGCTCGGGCAGGCGCATGTTGGGGTGCGACAACAGGAACTCGCCGTACTCCGGGTTTAGCGTGAAGCCATGGACGCCGTCGCCGGTGCTGTAGACGAGCATGGTGCTGGAGCCGTAGAGGATATAGCCGGCGGCGACGAGGTCGCGCGGCGGCTGCAGGGCGTCTTCGACGCGACCGCGCAGCTGCTGGTCGACGCAACGGTAGATGCCGAAGATCGTGCCCACGCTGACGTTGACGTCGATGTTGGACGACCCGTCGAGCGGGTCGTATACCATCACATAGCTGCCCTTCTCATACCGTTCGGGGATGTAGATCGGCTCCTCCCGCTCTTCCGAGACCATGAGGCAGAGGCGGCCGGTGTGGTCGCACAGCTGGCGGATGATGTTGTCGGCGAAGATGTCGAGCTTCTGCTGGGCCTCGCCCTGCACGTTCGTCTCCCCGGCCTCGCCGAGGATGTCGACCAGCCCGGCCCGGTTCGTCTTCGAGGCGATGATCTTCGCGGCCAGGGCTATGTCGTAGAGTAGGGTGGTCAATTCGCCGCGCGCAAATTCCGGCTGATGGTCGAGAATAAAGCGCTCAATCGTTGTCACTGTTGACACGGCTCATGCTCCTTCATGCAGTTGTGGTAGTGGGAAACTACATTATCGGCCCGCTCATGGGAAAAGCGGGCGCAAAAAAACAACGAGATAGTAAACGATGCCGACGGCCCAGATGAGCGAATCAGTGCGGTCGAGCGCACCGCCGTGGCCGGGAAACAGCTTGCCCGAATCCTTCAGTCCCGCTTCGCGCTTCAGCATCGAGATGCTCAGGTCGCCGAAGAGGCCGCAGACGCTGACGGCCACGCCGGCGATGGCCGCCAGCCCCAGCGGCAGCTCCAGCACATGGGCGGTGATGATGGTGACCGTCGTGCCGATGATGATGCCGCCGACATACCCCTCCACCGTCTTGTTCGGGCTCAGACGCGGCGCCAGCGTGTGGCGGCCCAGCACGCGCCCGGCCAGCCATTTGCCCACGCCGTAGGCGGCCATGTCGGCCGTCCAGATGCTCAACAGCGCCAGCGCTGTCCAGCGCCAGCCCTCTTCCGGCAAACCCCGCAGCAGGAGCAAGTGACTGCCTACCCACCCCAGCAGGACGATGCCGGTGATAAGTGCGAACCAGTCGAGGGCCGCGTCGAGGGTGATCCCCCGCTCAAACGTCGATAAACTGTAAACGAGCCCGGCGAACACCGCCACGAAGAGGGTGATGTTCGTCAGGTTCAGCGCCGGTTGCCACGCGCCGACGAGCAAAAGGGTGACCGCCGGTAACAACAACCACAAAGGCAGCTTGTGATCGAGCACCTTCATGATGTTGGCATACTCGACGGCGGCGACGAGCAGCAAAAATAATACGGGAATGAAAAAATACCAGCCACCCAGATAGGTGGCTACCAGTAATACCGGCCCCACGATCAGGGCCACGATCAATCGGTGCGTGAACATGCAGGCTGGAAGCCGTCAGGACGCGTCGGGCACAAGGCCGTAGCGACGCTCACGCCGGTTGAAGGCGACGATCGCCTCATACAGATCCGCGGCTCCGAAGTCGGGCCAGAGCGCGGGCGTCGGATAGTACTCC
>CAYNOL010000143.1:0-8451 GCA_964398825.1 uncultured Ardenticatenaceae bacterium | reverse complement strand
GGTGTGGCTCGACGGCCAGGAGATCACCCAGTTCACCTACTTCCAGCAGGCCGGCCGCTTCGACCTGCACCCGGTGTCGGTGGAGATCACCTACGGCCTCGACCGCATCGCGCTGGCGCTGCAGGGCAAAGACAGCGTGTGGAAGATGGAGTACGGCGCGGGCGTGGCCTATGGCGACGCGCTGCTGCAGGCGGAGATCGAGCATTGCCGCTACTACTTCGACGTGGCCGACGTGGACGCGCTGCGGATGATCTACGACACCTACGAGCGCGAGGCGTATCGGGCGCTGGAGGCGGGGCTGGTGGTGCCGGCCCACGACTACAATCTGAAGTGCTCCCAGCTGTTCAACGTGCTGGACACGCGCGGCGCCATCGGCGTCACCGAGCGGGCCAACTACTTCGGCCGCATGCGTCGCGTCGCCCACAAGGTGTCGGCCGCCTACATCGAGCAGCGGCAGCGGCTGGAGTACCCTCTGGCCGAGAACAAGCTCTGGGCCGCCGACGGCCAACCGGAGACGGCCGGCGGCCGCAACACGCCCATTGCCGCCGAGCCCGCCGACGGCGACCCGTTCGTGCTGGAGTTCGGCAGCGAGGAGCTGCCCCACGCCGACCTGGACTCGGCGCTGGCCCAACTACGGGCGGCCGTGCCGGCCATGCTCGACGCCGCCCGGCTGAGCTACGAGCGCGTCGACGTCGAGGGCACGCCGCGCCGCCTGGCGGTCATCGTCAGCGGGCTGGCCGCCCGGCAGACCGACCTGGAGAGCGCCGTCAAAGGGCCGCCGGCCGATCGCGCCTACGACAAGGACGGCAAGCCCACCCCGGCCGCCGTCGGCTTCGCCAAGAGTCGCGGCCTGTCGGTCGACGACCTGAGCGTTGTCGAGGAAGGGGGCAAGCGGTACGTCTCGGCCGTCGTGCGCGAGGCGGGCCGCCCGTCGGTCGAGGTGCTGGCCGAGCTGCTGCCCGGTCTGGTGGGCGGCATCAAGTTCGAGAAGTCGATGCGCTGGAACGAGACCAACGTCGCCTACAGCCGGCCGCTGCGCTGGCTGCTGGCGCTCCATGGCCCGGCCGCGGTGGATTTCAGCTACGCCGGGGCGCAGGCGGGGCGGCTGACCTATGGGCTGCGACCGTTCGGCTCCCCGGCCATTGAGGTGGCCCACGCCGCCGGCTACCGCGCGGCCGTCGAGGGGGCCACCATCGTGCTCAGCGCCGACGAGCGCCGCCGGCAGATCGCCGAAGGCGCGGCGGCATTGGCCCGGACACAGGGGGGCACTATCCCCGACGACCCGGCGCTGCTCGACGAGGTGGCCAATCTGGTGGAGCGGCCGACGCCGCTGCTGGGCGCGTTCGAGGAGCGCTTCCTGGCCCTGCCGCCCATGGTGCTCGTGGCCGTCATGCGCAAGCACCAACGCTACTTCCCGGTCTATAAGGGAGAGAAGCTGCTGCCCTACTTCGTCGCCGTGCGCAACGGAGACGACCAGCACCTCGACATCGTCCGCGACGGCAACGAGCACGTCATCCGCGCCCGCTTCGCCGACGCGGCCTTTTTCTACGATAAGGACATCAAACACCGGCTGGAAGAGTTCGTGCCCCGGCTGAGCACACTGACCTTCCAGACGGAGCTCGGCTCCTTCCTGGACAAGACCCGCCGCCTGGAGGAGTTGACGCCGGTGGTGGGCGGGATGCTGGCCCTGACCGAGAGTGAGCTGGCCACCGCCCAGCGCGCGGCCGAGCTGGCCAAGGCCGACCTGGCGACCAACATGGTGGTCGAGATGACCTCATTGCAGGGGGCCATGGGCGGCCATTACGCACTGCTGAGCGGCGAGCCGCCGGCGGTGGCCGAGGCCATCGCCGGGCAGTATCAGGCCGTCAGCCGGACGCGGCCGGGGCTGGCCGTGGCCGTGGCCGACCGGCTCGACAGCCTGGCCGGGCTGTTCGCCGCCGGTCTGGGGCCGCGCGGCTCCAACGACCCGTTCGCGCTGCGGCGGGCGGCGCTGCACCTCATCGAGAACCTGACCGCCAACCGGCAGCCGTTCGACCTGCGGACGGGGCTGGACGCGGCCGGGGCGCTGCTGCCGGTGGCGTGGAACGAAAAGGCGCGCGAAGAAGTGCTGGCGTTCATCGCCGGTCGGCTCGAAGTGGTGCTGCGCGACGCGGGCTATGCCGCCGGAGTGGTGAAGGCGGTGCTGCACGAGCAGGCCCACAACCCGTACGCCGCCGGCCGCACGGCGGCCGCGCTGGCCGAGGCGATGCAGGCCCCCGACTGGGAGACACTGCTCGACGCCTACGCCCGCTCGGTACGCATCACCCGGCCGCTGAGCGAGACCTATACCCTGCGGCCCGACGACTTCCGGCTGCCCGAGGAGCAGGCGTTGGCGGCGGCGCTGGCCGAAGCCGAAGCGGCCCAGACAGCCGCGGCCGACGGCGCCGACGGCCCCGCCACCGCCTTCCTGGCCTCGCTGCGCCGGCTCGAACCGGCGATCACCCGCCTGTTCGACGCCGTCCTCATCATGGACGAAGACGCGGCCGTGCGCGAAAACCGGCTGGCGCTGTTGCAGCGCGTGGCCGGTCTGGCGCGCGGGGTTATGGATTTGTCGGTGGTTGAGGGTTTTTAGGGATTAGCGATTGGGGATTGAGAGACTGGGCGATCCCTGTTACTCTCCCACTCTCTCCAATCTCCAATCCCTAATCTCCAATCCTTAATCCCCCGCATCTCTTTCCGTCGTCCGCGGCCCCCCATACAGCCACCAGTACGTATTGCGCGGGTAGGCGGTGGTCCAGTTGTCGGGCCAGACGAAGTCGCCGGGGACGAAGCGGCTGCGCAGGCGAGTGTCGAGCGCAGTCAGGTGCTCCAGCGGCCGCTGTTCCGTCCGATAGGGGGGCATGCTGAGCCGGTCGAGCAGCGCCTGGATGATGGCCCGCGTCTCGACAGAGGTGGCGTAGTTGCTGGAGCGGTCAAACGTGCCGCGATCCATGTCCTTGATCGTCTCTTCCCATTGCCGCAGACGAGCTTCCAGCTCGTTATGCGCCTTCGTCTCGAAGCGAACCACGCGGTTGGTCAGCGCCTGGTTGAAGCGAGTTATCGCCTCGGCCACCTGCGTCTGCTGCTCGGGCGGCAGCAAGCTCGACAACGCCGTCAGCTGGTGCTCGCGCAGCAGATAGCCCCCCAGCGTCAGAGCCGGCATGCCGCCGCGCGGCGACGGCCAGAACAACGTGTCGCTATCCAGATAGCCGTCCATCTGCTCGGCCATGGCCGATAGTACGGCGGCGTCTTGGGCCAATCGTTCATTTCCATCGTTCACGGGAGCCTCCGGTTGTAGATTTGGTTCATCGGATATAATAGACCTCAGCCTTGGCGGCGTCAAACCGAAGCAGACCGCGCCGGATGTGCCGGCGACCAAGAGGAAAACAATGTCACGAATGAGACGCGCCGCGATCTACAAGCTGGCCTCGGCCGCGCATGAAATGGAACTCGACGTCATGAGCGGCGTTCTGCGCCGGCAAGAGGACGGCAAATGGCAGATCGGCGACCATGATTTGATAAGCTGGCTCAACGCCCACGCAGGCGAGGAGCTGGTGCTGGTGCTCGGCTCGCTGGCCGACGACCGCGACGTCCAGGTGCGGACGTGCCGGACGTGTGGCCGCGACTACACCGAGCTGGAGTGTCCCCACTGTCGCGCCAACCGGATTCGGCTGCGGGGCCACGCTTAGCCACGAGGCCATGCCTGAACCGTTTACGATAACCTTAGAATTTACTTATGCGACCCCTGACTTCAACCATAAGCCAACGTCTTGCTGTTCTTCTACTCGCCTTCCTGTTCACCGTCCCCGCCTTCGCCCAAACGAACATTAACCAACTCGCCTCGCTGGGAGTAGAGATTTGGCCCGATTACGATGACCCGTCGGCGCTGGTGCTGCTGACGGCCGCGCTGCCGGCCACTACGCCGCTGCCGGCCACGGTGACCATTCCGCTGCCGGCCGGGGCCGAGATCCACGCCGTCGCCAGCTTCAACCAGCTGGGCGCGCTGATGATGGACGTGGATTACTCAATCGAGAACAACCGGATGACGCTGACGACGCCGTCCAACCGCTTCCGCGTGGAGTATTACGCTCCCTACGTGGCCGACGGCAACGAGTTCGCCTACACTTTCAACTGGACGTCGGATCTCAACATCGAGCAGGTCACCGTCGTGGTGCAGCAGCCGGCAGCGGCCACGGCGTTCAGCACCGAACCGGCATTCGTCTCCTCGGCCGCCGAGCGTGGCGACGGGCTGACGTACCACACGCTGCCGTCGCGTTCGGTGGGCGCGGGCGAGCCGTTCAACGTGCGCGTGCAGTACACCGTCGACGAGCCGGCGCTGTCGGCCCCCCCGCAGACGGCCGCGCCCACGACGCCCGGCATCACCACTACCGCGCCGCCGGCCGGCGGCTTCGATCCGCTGTACCTGCTGATCGGCGCGGGTGTGCTGCTGCTCGTGGGCGGGGCGTGGTACCTGGGGCGGCAGCAGGCCATGTCCGGCGGCCGCGCCCGCAAGCCACAGCCCAACCGCCCCCCGAAGAGCAAGCGAGCCGCGCCTCCGACCGCCAGGCCGAAGCAAGCCGCCGCCGGCGCGCGCTTCTGCCACAGCTGCGGCCAACGCGCCCGCCCCACTGACACCTTCTGCCGCAGTTGCGGGACGCAGTTAAAGAGCGGGGAGTAAGAATTAATCACGGAATGGACACGGGTAAAACGGATTTCACGGATAAAAGCAATCCGTAAAATCCGTCCCGTCCGCGTTTAATTCTTCTTCAATGCAAAACGGCCCGCACCGGATTTCCGGTGCGGGCCGTTGTTCTTTTGGCCAAGTGGTGCCGTTACTGACCGAGGATGTAGGCCAGGATGTCGGCCATGTCCTGCGGGTTCTCGCCCATGCGCGAACCGAAGTTATGCGGCATGGTGCTGGGCGGCCCGGCGCACGGCCCGGTGGGGCAGTCGGGGGCGATGAAGTCGCTCGGGTAGAGGATCGAATGGTAGACGTAATTCAGCGCGTCCTGCCCCTCGACACGGGTCGCGCCTTCGGTGTCGATGTCGACCAGCGACGGGCCGATGGCGGCCGGGCGCGAGCCGTCGCTCGTGCCGTGGCAAGCCGCGCAGCCGTAGGTGACGTCATACAGCTCCGCGCCGCGCGCGGCGTCGCCGGGGCCGGTCACGTCGGGGCCGGCCAGGAACTCTTCGACCAATTCCGGCCACTCATAGGTGACGATGGGAGCCTCGCACAGCGTCTCGCTCTCCCAGTTGAGCACGAAGTTGGTGACGTTCTGCACCTGGTCGGGCCGCAGCGGGCCGCCGAACTGCTCATGCCAGGTCGGCATGGCGCCGCGGCCGGCGGCGATGGTCGTCAGTACGTAGTTGGCTTTCGTGCCGTCCCAATCCATGTCGACCATGCGCTGCGAGCGGTCGCCGCACAGCAGGGCGTTGTAGTTGAGCGGCAGCCCCTGGCAGGCGATCTGGTTGCCGGTGGCGTCAAAGCACTGCTCGGCCGTGCCGTCGTTGCCGTGGCAGGTAGTACAGTTGTTGGCGAAGATCTCGGAACCGGCCTCGATTGAGCGGCCCAACTCGGCGTTGGTGAAACGTTCCATTCGCGCCGGCTCGCGCAACGCCGCGTAGCCGATGACCATCATTGTGATCATGAAGGCAATGGTTCCAATGACGATTTTAATCTGCATCTGTCATCATTCCTTGTTCCCGGTTGGCGAAGGCGCAACTTGCGCCTTCGCCAACCGGGTGGTTCAACCACTGGTTCTATTCGCGAAGGCCGTTAGTCAATCGCGCAAGACTTGTTCAGGAAGCGGCACTCTTCTTCGTAATTCGAGAAGGCGTGCCGGGGTCTGACCCATTCCGTGCTCGTTACCTCGCCCGTGTCGGGGTTCGTCACCTCAAAGTGCAGGACCAACTCCTTCAAATTGGGCTGAACCTCGATGATCTCCAGATGGGCCACCGGGTCGGGCATGGCGTCGCTGGTGAAGTAGTTGCTGAAGCGGCGGGTGCCGTTCTCCAGCACTTCCACCCGACATTCGGCCCACTGCGGATCGCCGGTCAGAGTGCAGCTCTGCTGGTGCATCGCGCTCTGGAACAGCGCCAGCCCACGCGTCAGGAAGGGATTGCTGTCGATCACCTGCCCCGGCGAGTAGGTCCCGGGGGTCATGTGCTCAAACGGGATGCCCTTCAGACCGCCCGGCCCCTCTTCGGGCAGCAACTGGATGCCCACCTCGCGGTCGGGCGAGGATTGCACGCGGAACTCCGGCGAGCCCATCCAGTTGGAGACGAGCATGAAGGCGAAGAACAGGAAGGCGACGGTCAGACCGACGCGGCGGTCGGCATAGCGGCGGCTCTTGCCCACTTCGATGTAGGGCATGACGATGAACGCCACCAGCAGCAGCGGGATGAAGCCGACGACGAGCGTCTTGTCGGCCAGCTTCAGCCAGCCCTGTGACCATGACAGGTACCACGGTGCGACAACGTGGAGCGGCGTCACCACCGGGTCGGCGTGGGTCTCCAGCGGCGCGTCCCACAGCCAGAGGGAGCCGGCCACCAGGAAGAGCGTCGCCAGCGCCGTCCACATC
This sequence comes from uncultured Ardenticatenaceae bacterium, assembly GCA_964398825.1. Taxonomy (GTDB): domain Bacteria; phylum Chloroflexota; class Anaerolineae; order Promineifilales; family Promineifilaceae; genus Promineifilum. Next base: position 1,852 of record CAYNOL010000143.1, on the reverse strand, counting down.
AGCTCGCTGGTCAGAATATCGGCGATGAAGTAGGTGCGCTCGTCGCGCGGCACGCGCTTGGCCGTGTCCTCGCCGATCTCCTCGCGGCCGGGGGGCAGCGAGATGCCGTAGAGCACCACTTTGTAGTAGTGGACGAAGAACATGATGCCGGCCAGCAGCGGCAGCAGCAGCACGTGGAGCAAATACCAGCGCAGCAGACCGTCGGCGCCCAGCGCGGGGCCGCCCTGCAGGATGAGCAGGATATTCTCGTTGACGACGGCCGGCGCCGGGGCGGCCGCGCCACCGCTGATGAATACCGTCAGAGCCCAATAGGCCAACTGGTCCCACGGCAGCAGATAGCCGCTGAAGCTCAGGAAGATCGTCAGCACCAGCAGCAGCATGCCCGTCACCCAGGTGAACTGGCGCGGCTTTTTATAGCTGCCGGTGATGAACGTCCTGAGCATGTGCAAGGCCACCACCAGGACCATCACCTCGGCGCCCAGCCGGTGCATGTTGCGGAACAACTGGCCGAGAGGCACGTTACCCAGAATCGTCCACATGTTGCCGTAGGCGGCCAGCGGGCTGGGGGTGTAGAAGACCATCAGCACCAGACCGGTGATCGTCTCCCACACCAACATGAAGGTTGCCAGCCACCCCAGCCGGAAGGTGGGGTAGATGTGGGTGACGCCGGTGTGGTAGAAGCTGGGGCGAATGTGCAGCCAGAAGCCGTCGGCGTGCGGCCGCAGGCGGGGGTTCGGCCGGCGAGGTTCGTCGCCGCGCAGCGCCGCGCGAATGTCATTGACATTCATGCCGGCGGTGATGCGCTCGACAACCTCGTCCGCCTTGGTGATGACAGCCTGCTTGATGCCCATCTCGCGGACTTGTTCGACGAATGTAGCCATAACAACTCCTCAAATAATTAGCTAACCAATGACTATAAAAGACGCGAACGAGTGATCGCGATTGCGGCTAGGGGCAGTTGCCCTGGAACTCGCACAGCAGCGGCTCGGACAGGCCTTCGCGGCGGTCGCCGGTGTCCACGCGCACGAACGCCGTGCCCTCGGGCAGAACCAGCGGGGCGTAGAAGTCGTTCTCCAGCGGTGCCTCGGCCAGCACGGTGGTCTCGTCTTCGGCGATGGCCTGGATGAAGAAGCGGTCGAGGGAGCGCGGCGCGGGGGCCTCGACGCGGCGGCCGTCGAGCCGGTACTTCGAGCCGTGGCACGGGCATTCGAAGCGGCTGTTGGTCGGCGTCCAGGAGTAGATGCAGCCGAGGTGGGTGCAAACCTTATAGATGGCGGCCACGCCCCGGATAGGGTTCGCTTCGTCGGTCGCCTGATACATCAGTTCGTTGGGCTGCGAGCTGTCCAGATTGACCAGCCAGAAACGCCCCTCGGCGAAGTTGACCGGTTCTGAGTTGACCGGCGGCACGTCGTTGACGTTGAGGGTGAAGGTGCCGCCGAATTCGCCCTCGCGAAAGCGGGGGATGAGATACCAGACCAACAAACCCGTGCCCTGCAACGTCACCAGAGCGATGGATGCTCCCCAGATATAGTAGAGAAATTCGCGCCGGCTGATGCCGCCGGTGGTGGTAACTCCGCTATCTGCTGTTGCCGTTTGACTCGCCATGTGGCTACTCTCCTGCCTTATTCAAATAATTGCGTGACTGTTCAACCCACTCCATGAGGAAACGCGGCCGATTGCGGGCCGCCTCACCCTTATGACATTGTGCATTTTGTCACGAAAAGCGGATTATAACAAAAGCTTTATTGCCAACAATATTAAGCCCAGGGACTGCAGTGGGCGCTGAGGGACTCGAACCCCCGACTTCTTCGGTGTAAACGAAGCGCTCTGACCAACTGAGCTAAGCGCCCCA
>CAYNOL010000142.1:0-8480 GCA_964398825.1 uncultured Ardenticatenaceae bacterium | reverse complement strand
GGCCGCGCGGGGTGCGGATGGCGTCGAATACATAGGCGTCGGTAGACATAGGGACGAATTATACATCAACATCCCGGGATTCGTGATGTTATGAAGAGACACCGGCAACCCGGCCGGTTGCGACCGATGAGGTTTCCGTGCGGCCGCGCCTTATAAAGGCATGCCGCCCTCCTTTCTGCTATAGTTGATATCCATGAGGAACAAAGAGGAGTGGCGACCCAGCAAATTCGTTCAGGATTCGCGTGGTTATCGCGCTTCCCGCGATCGGAAGCAGGTCGGCATAGGTTCGCGGTTTGTAGCGGATATTCTTGCCCAAACTTACCGGAAAATGATCCGGGAGCACGCCTCGGGGGTCTTACTCGACTTGGGATGCGGCAAAGTTCCACTCTTCGATCAGTACCAGCCGCTCACTACCGATGTCATTTGCATCGATTGGGCAAACACCCTTCATCCTAATCCCTTCCTGGATGTCGAATGCGATTTGAACGAGGGCATCGAACTAGCCGACGGCTCCGTGGACTCCATCTTGATCACAGACGTGCTTGAGCACATTGCCGAACCACAACGCCTGTGGCAGGAGATGGCGAGGGTGCTGAGGCCCGGCGGCAAGGTCATGTTAGCCGTGCCATTCTTTTACCGAATTCATGAAGCCCCACATGACTTCTACCGCTACACTGAATTCGCTCTCAGACGGTTCGTCGATCAGGCCGGGCTGTCCCTGATCACACTGGAACCTTATGGCGGCTGGCCGGAGGTTGTTGTGGATTTGCTCGGGAAGCGTTTGGCGGGAATTCGCAGCGTGTCGGCCGTGTATCTAACCATAAGCCAGGCGGTCGTGCGTTCACGATGGGGGCATAAACTATCGGTGCGAACCGCCCGCGATTTCCCGTTGGGCTATGCGTTGGTCGCGCAAAAGCCTTAGTTCACGAGACGATCGGCTCTCGACCCCCAGCCTTGGGGACGGGCCACGCTATTCAAAATCAAAAAAGAGCCATGCAATTCAAAACCATTATCGAACCATTCCGAATCAAGACCGTCGAACCCATTCGACAGACGACGCGCGAGGAGCGCGAGGGGTTTCTCAAGGAGGCGGGCTACAACCTGTTCCTGCTGCGGGCCGAGGACGTGATCATCGACCTGCTGACCGACTCGGGCACGGGGGCGATGTCGTCGGGCCAGTGGGCGGGGATGATGCTGGGGGACGAGAGCTACGCGGGGGCCAAGTCGTTCTTCAAGTTCGAGGCGGCCGTGCAGCGCATCACCGGCTTCAAGCACATCATTCCCACCCACCAGGGGCGTGCCGCCGAGCGCATCCTGTTCGGCTCGCTGCTGCGGCCGGGCGACGTGGTGGCCAACAACACCCACTTCGACACGACGCGGGCCAACGTGGAGTATCGCCGGGCGACGGCGCTCGACATCCCCAACGCGGCCGCCCACGACCCGGCCCGTGTGCTGCCGTTCAAGGGCAACATCGACCTGGAGGCGCTGGAGCGCACGCTGGCCGAGAACGCCGGCCGCACGCCGCTGGCGATGATCACCGTGACCAACAACTCCGGCGGCGGCCAGCCGGTCAGTATGGCCAACATCCGCGCCGCCGGCGACATCTGCCGCCGCCACGGGGTGCTTTTCTTCCTCGACGCCTGCCGCTTCGCCGAGAACGCCTGGTTCATCAAGACGCGAGAAGAGGGGTACGCCGACAAGTCGCCGCTGGAGATCGCCCAGGAGATGTTCAGCTATGCCGACGGCTGCACGATGAGCGCCAAGAAGGACGGCATGGCCAACATCGGCGGCTTTCTGGCGCTCAACGACGACGCGCTGGCCGAGAAGTGCCGCAACCTGCTCATCCTGACCGAAGGCTTCCCGACGTATGGCGGGCTGGCGGGGTATGACCTGGAGGCGATCGCTGTGGGGCTGGAAGAGGTGCTGCACGAGGACTACTTGCAGTACCGGACGCGCTCGGTGGCCTATCTGGGTGACATCCTGACGGCCAACGGCGTGCCCATCGTCCAGCCGCCGGGCGGCCACGCCATCTACATCGACGCGCTGAGCATGTTGCCCCACCTGCCGCAGAGCCAATACCCGGCCTGGGCGCTGTCGCTGGCGCTCTATCTGGAGGGGGGCATCCGCTCGGTGGAGATCGGCTCGGTGATGTTCGGCCGCCAGCCCGACGGCAGCGAACGGCCGGCGGCCATGGAGCTGGTGCGAATGGCCTTCCCGCGCCGCGTCTACACCCAGAGCCACGTCGACTATCTGGCCGAGGTGATCCTCTACGTCCACAGCATCAAGGACACCATCCGCGGCGTGCGGATTGTGGAAGCGCCGGAGGTGTTACGGCACTTTTCGGCGCGGTTGGAGGTGCTGGGGGGAGAGCGGCCGTTGCTCAATAATCAATAAACCCGCTGAACACCCTGACGTGGGCAGACGGAGATAGAGCAACGGGTTTTTCGGAGGGTTGGGGCAACTGGTTATTCAACCCGCCGTATTTATACTAATCGCCGTTTTGCCGCTCTTTATTCTCGAAGAAAGGATCGAACGTGAAGTGTTGCCAGTTCGATACCGTTCATGGAGCGGATCTGGCGGAGATCGATATTCAATTGTGGAAGTTTCGGGTAACAGATACGCGACTGGAACACCCCGTCACATTCATCAACAAACCCCACTACAGTATAAAATCCCCCACCCACCTCCTCAATAGCTGCTTTCAGCCATTCTTCCCCACCAATCGCCCATACAGCGTCGTCGCGTGCGTCCGGTTGCGGGCTTGCAGCTTGCGCAGGATGCTCTTGACGTGGTTCTGCACGGTGTTGACGGAGATATTCAGCGCGCGGCCGATCTCCGCGTCGGTGTGGCCTTCGGCGATGAGGTGCAACACTTGCTGCTCGCGACTCGACAACCCGGCGTATGGATTCGTGGTCATTAGGTTCGCTCCGTTTTTCGCTGGCTGAAAGTGGCTATATACTTGCGCAAGCAATCACTTCTATCCAGCCGAATCGGTCAGAAACCGGATCGTGATCGGGCGATCCCACTCCGGAGCGCCGTCCTGATGAACATCGACGACATTTCTCCGTCTCTGGTGACGGACACGCTGAAGGCATGGCGACAGGTGGACGAGCCGCCGGCCGGGCTGCTGGGCCTCGATGCATTGGGCGACGGCGCGGCCGGCCACGTGGAGCGCGGCATCCGGCTGCGGGAACTGGTCGAGGCGCTGGTCGCGGCCGAACTGACGCGACAACGCCACGCCGAGAACATCGAAGACACCCAATCCCCCACGCGCGACGGGCTGCTGGCCGCCCTGGGCCGCGACTTCGGCCGCGGCAACGCTGAACTGGAGGCATGGAGCGCGCTCTACCACCGCTATTTCGCCCCCGTGCCGCTCAGCGTCGAGGCGTTGGCCGCCGGCGCCCACCTCGATGTGCGCAACTTTCGCCGTCGGGTCAGCAACGGCGCGCAGCGGCTGGCCGAGGCGCTGCAACGGCGGGAGCTGGCCGAGCACAACCGGCGGCGCGGTCTGCTGCGCGGTCGGCACCTTCCACCGCCGGAGTACGCGCACCTCTTCGGCGTCGACGGCGCATTGCGCGAGCTGGCCGGGCTGTTGCGGCAGCCCGACGGCCCGGCGTTCGTCAGCATCGAAGGGCTGGGCGGCATCGGCAAGACGGCGCTGGCCCGCGAGGTAGCCCACGATCTGGCCCACGACAGCGAGTTCGACGGCATCGCTTGGGTCAGCGCCCGGCAGACGTGGCTCAGCGACCAGGGGGCCATTGAGGCCACGCCCGACGCCGCCACCTCGCTGGCCGACATCGTCAGCCGCCTGGCGACGCAGTTGGGCTTCGCCGAGTTGGCCGGGCTGGGGGCGACGGAGAAGCTGGAGCGGCTGGCCGTCTTCCTGCGCGGCTCGCGCCAACTCATCGTCATCGACAACTTGGAGACGGTCAGCGACGTGGCGCTGCTGATGCCGGCGCTGATGCCGCTGGCCGGACCGACGCGCTTTCTGCTGACCAGCCGCCAGACGCTGAGCCGCTACCCTGTCGTGACGCGCTTTCCGGCGCGGCCGCTCTCGCGCGATGACAGCCGGGCGCTGGTCGAGTCGGAGCTGCGGCGGCACGGCCGGGCGGCGACGCTGTCGGCCGGGGAGTTGGACGCGCTCCACACCGTCGTCGGCGGCATGCCGCTGGCGCTCAAGCTGCTGGCGGCGCAGATGCGCCATTGGCCGCTGGCCGTCCTGCTCGACAACCTGCGCCAGGCCCACCGGCGCGCCCCCGAGCAGCTCTATACCTACATCTACCGGCGTGCGTGGCTGGCGCTCGATGAGCCGGCGCGCGAGCTGCTGCTGTCGCTGCTGCCGCTGGCGCCCGACGGCGACGACATCGAGTGGCTGCGGCTGATGAGCCTGCTGCCGCCCGACGTCTTCGACGGCGCGCTGGCCCAACTGCTCGACTACTCGCTGCTGGAGACGACGGGCGAGCCGGCCGCGCCGCGCTACCGGCTGCACCGCTTGACGACGACCTTCCTGCAGACGCAGATACTGGAAGGGTGGGCCGACGACGCCACCGGCCAGGGTGAGTGAGATGGGCGTCACTCCCATGACCAACCCGGGTGACTGGAACGACGAGCGGCGGCGCTGGACGGCCTTCTACGCCACTCGGCTGGCGGCCCAGTTGGAGCGGGGGGCGGCGCTGGCCGGCGACGCCCCGGCCGAGCAACTGCGCCCGCGCTTCGACAGCTTCCTGTCGCTGCTCAACGCCGCCGCCGGGCGCCCCGAACTCGCTTCCCGCTGGCTGCGCCTGGTCGACCGGCTGCACCCGCTGCCGGTGCGCTGGGGCCAATGGCCGGCGTGGCTGGCCGTCCTGCGCCAGGCCAGCCGCAGCGCGGCCTCGCTGGGCCATGCGGCACAACAGGCCGAATACCTGGCCTACACCGCCGACTTGCTGCTCAACGTCGGCCAGCTGACAGGGGCGCTGGGGTCAGCTCGCGAGGCAATGACCCTGGCGCGACGGGCGGGGGCGGGGTGGCCGCTGGCGGTGGGGGGCAACGCGGCGGCGGCGGCGCTTCGCTCGCTGGCCCGCTATGACGAGGCGCAGGCGGTGATCGACGAGGCGCGCGCGGGGCTGGCGGCCGTCGAGCCGCCGCAACCGGCCGCGCGGGCGGCGATGGCCGGTGCATTGCTGGACCTGGAACAGATGGACTTGCTGCGCTATTTCAAGCGGCTGGATGACGCGCTGGCGCTGGGCGAGGCGCTCATCGAACGGCTTTCGGTCGTTGAGGGCATCGACTCCCACGATTTGGCGACGGCCTATCTGCGCCGGGCGACGATCATCTGGGTCAGTGGCCGGTATCCGGCGGCGGCGGCCGATTTGCAGCGGGCGGCGGCGCTGTTCCGCCGGGCGGATAACCCGCTGCAGGCCGTCTTCGCCGAGGGGAATCTGGGTGTGGTTTACTACAGCAATGCCCGCTATGCCGAGGCGGAGAGGTTGATGCTGGCCGCCATTAACGCTGCCGAGGAAGCCAACGCCCGCTACCGCTTGGTGAGCGATCTGGGCGATCTGAGCGTGGTCTACATCGCTTTGGGGCGGATGGATTTGGCCTACGACTACGCCAACCGGATGGTGAAGCTGGCGACTGAATTGGGCAATCACGCCGAACTGAGCCGGGGGCGAGGCAACCGCGGCTACGCGCTGCTGGGGCTGGGGCGCTATGAGGAAGCGCTGGCCGACATCGAGTACAGCCTCGACCTCTACCGGCAGCAGGGCCGCGTGGAAGGAACCATCGTGACGGTCATCGACCTGGTGATATATCTGCGCGGCATCGGCGACGAGACGGAAGCGGTGCGGTTGGCCGAGGAGAATTATGAGGCCGCCCGGCGCGAAGCGTTTCCCCATTTACGCGTCGTCACAGCCCGCTGCCTGGCGCTCTTCCCGCCGCCGGCGCGACAGCGGGCGCTGCTGGAGGAGGCGCTGGCGCTGGCCCGGGAGCACGAGCGGCCGATGGACGAGGCGGGCTGCCTCTTCTCGCTGGCCGCTGTCGAGCTTGACGCGGCCGAGCGCACCCACCTTTACGATCAAGCTGTCGAGCTGCTGCACCGGATGGGCTGCCCCGGCTGGCTCGACGGCAAGTCGATGGATGACCCGCCTTTGTTGCCGATGACGATTTGAGGGGGAAGCGGCATATTGCCACCTGCCATTCGTCACCCGTCGCTCGTAACTCGTCACTCCAAATATGCCTGTATCTCATCAATCATCCCCTGCGCCACGGCCGCGTGCAGCGGGGCCATGTCGCGGTTGCGCTTGAAGTAGAGGGCGGCGTAGTTGCGCTGAATTTGCGTGCCGTTGAACAGGTAGTGGTGGATGCGGGCCACGCCCTGGGGGGCGGTGACGAGGGTGAGCCCGTAGTCGACCAGCTTGGTGGTGGTGAAGTCGCTGCGCGCGTGCAGATGGCTCATCATCCTGTCCACGTCGGCCGCCGCGCCGGAGCGGCCCAGGGCGGCGAACAGCTGCATGCGGTTGGTCGGTTGGTTGGTCATACTGTCTCCTGTTGATGCGACGTATACGGACGGCCGGCCGCGACCGGGCAACAAAAAAGCGCGGCCGTTGTTGGTCGCGCTTGGTCGCAAGGGGTGGTTTTGTCGTCGGTCAACTAGCGGCCGCGGACAACCCTCCTGCGCACGCGCGGCGCGGGCCGGGTATCCGGACAATCGCTGACGAAGACGAACGGCGTTTGCATCATAGCGAGGGGCATTATGGCACAGCAGACGAACGCTTGTCAATGGGGTATTCGATCGGCAGACCCGCTCTGCAATCAAACGAGGCCCGCAGGCTTGCCGCGGCCCCGCTACCGCTTGCTATTCACCCGATCCTCTGCTAATCTCCCTGCATTCAAAACATTTTGAACGCAGGAAATTATGCACGAGACATTGACCGCCGTAAACGACAGCACCATCTCCGGCCTCGGGCGTCTGGCCCGCTTCTTTGGCTTCAGCGACGTCATGGGGCGACTGTATGGAACGCTACTGCTCAGCCCTGACCCTCTTTCACTAGACGAGCTGGGCGACACATTGCAGATCAGCAAAGGCTCCGTCAGCATGAACATGCGCGATCTGGAGCGTTGGGGCATGGCCAAAGAGGTGTGGATGCGCGGCGAGCGCCGCAAGTTCTACAAGGCCGAGAGCGACATGTGGCAGGTGATCCGCAACGTGCTGGGCGGCCGCGAGCAGCGCGAGGTGCAGTTGGCGCTCCACGTGTTGGGCGAGAGCATTGAGAAGCTGCAGGCGGCTGAGGGGGAGCTATCGGCCGAAGAGCAGCAAATCGCCCGCTACTACCTCGACCGCATGGCCGACCTGCAGGCGTTCTTCCAGTTCGCCCAACTGGCGCTCCACGCCGTGTTGGGCAGCGAGAAGGCGTTGAATTTTGATGCCATTACGAAGATTGAGATTGAGTAGGGGTGACGGGCGTCTCAAGGAATGGTGCCACATTAGTGGACTGCCATGACCGATATAGTAATTCGTCAGGTGCCGAAAGAACTCTACGCCAGGCTGAAGCAAAGCGCCGAAGTTGACTACCGCGACCTGAATCAGGAGATCGTCATCTTGCTGGAGCGCTCCTTGTTTGAGGAGCCATCCCGGCTGCCCGACCCTCTTCAGGGTACGTTTCCGATTGACGGCGAATGGCTTCGACAAGCGCGCGAAGAACGCGGCGAGTGAACGACGTCGATACTAATCTAAAAACTTCCCCACCCCCAAATCAATCCCCCGCCCCGGCAAGACCATCAGCGTCGACGTGCCGTGGGCCAGCAGCACGCCCTGATCGTCGTAGATGTGGGCTTCGGCGTAGCTGAGCGTGCGGCCGGGGCGAATGCAGCGCCCCTCGGCCGTCAGCCGCCCGGCGATGGCCGGCTGCAGGTAGTTGAGCTTCAGGTCGATGTTGACCAGTCCCGCGTCATCCGGCACGCGCATGAACGCCGCCCAGAAGGTGGCCGTGTCGATGAGCGTCGCCAGCACGCCACCGTGGACGATGCCGTAGGGCTGGAGATGGCGCTGCTTGTCGATGTCCAGCGTGATCGAGGCGCTGTCGATGTCGATGCCGCCAAACTCCATCCCGATCAACTGCGTGTATGTGGCTTCCAGAACCCAGGCCCTCAATCTCGTCACGTATTCGGGGTTGATGGTCGGAATGGTCTGGTTCATAGGTCTGCTCCGGAGTGTAGTCAAGAAGGGAAGCTAGAACAGTTCGGGATTGGCCGCCACCCACTCGTACAGGCGGTGGATGCCCTCTTGGGGCGAGACGCGCGGCCGCCAGCCCAGCCGCTCGGCCGCGCGCTGGATGTCGGCCACGAAGACGCGCTGGTCGCCCGGCCGCCACGGGCCGTAGTTGACCTCAACCGTACGCCCGGCCAGCTGCTCCAGCAGCGGCCCGAACTCGCTCCAGATCGCCAGCGTGTTGTCCGGCCCGCCCCCCAGGTTGAATATCTCACCGCTCAGCTCGTCGATG
>CAYNOL010000141.1:0-8618 GCA_964398825.1 uncultured Ardenticatenaceae bacterium | reverse complement strand
CCCACCCCCTAAGCGCTGATCAACGGCCTGATCGCCCGGCAGGAGAAGATCGATCACCAGTCGATCGCCACCGCCCCCTGGTACAATAAGAAGGACCCGACGGCCGGGCTGTATCCCGTACCGGTGCTGGGGCCCGACCTGGTTGACCTGCGGCAGCTCGACGTGATTCGCGGCGAGGCGGCCAAGTACGAAGCCGAGCAGGCGGCCGCGGCAGCCGAAGCGGAACCGGAAGCGGCCGGCGACTAACAACCGGCCAAACACGATTTACCGGAGTAGTGATGAGCGACACAACCATTGAACCGACCGCGGAAGCGCCTGACGTCGAGCTGACCCCCGCACAGGAAGCGACCGCGAGATTGAAAGAGCTTCACCCCAATATCGTCTCCGACGACACACGAGAGGGGTACGAGGGATTGATCGTCTACGCCGACTCGATCACCGAAGTAGCCAAATCGCTGCGCGACGAACTGGGCTTCAACTATCTGTCCAGCGTCACCGGCGTTGACCTGATCGACGACGGCAAGCTTGAGGTGGTCTATCACCTCTACAACATCCAGCGCGGTGGCGGGCCGGTTGTCCTGAAGGCCCAGGTCGACCGCGACGTCCCCATTTTGCCGTCGCTGGTGCCTATCTTCCCCGGCGCAGAGTTCCAGGAGCGCGAAGCCTTTGACATGTACGGCTTCAACTTCCAGGGCCATCCCGACCTGCGGAGAATCCTAACCTGGGACGGCTTCCATGGCTACCCGCTTCGCAAGGATTGGAAGGAGCCGTTCTTCGAGGAAGAGTACAAGCCCTTCGGCAGCCGTTGGCCCGACGGCGAAGTCTTCCGCGCCGAAGAGCGGAACACCTACGGCAAGAACGTGCAGTACCCGCCCGGCTGGGTGCCGACGGGAGACGAGTACGACGTCGAGACCGATGTCTATCTGGGGCTGTCCTACACGCGCGACGCAACGCCGGGGCTGAAGACGGACAAGGTGACGGTCAATCTGGGACCGCAGCACCCGTCGACCCACGGCGTGTTTCGCATGGTGGTGACGCTCGACGGCGAGACGATCGTCGACCTGAAGCCGGTCATGGGGTATCTGCATCGCAACCACGAGCAGATCGGCGAGCGCAATACGTTCACGATGAACATGCCCTATACCGACCGCCTCGACTACATCTCGTCGATGGCCAACAACCTGGCCTACGCCCTGACGGTGGAGAAGCTGTTCGATCTGACCGTCCCCGAGCGCGCGGAGTGGATTCGCATCCTGATGGTGGAGCTGACGCGCATCGCCAACCACCTGTGGGCCATTGGCTTCCTGCTCAATGACCTGGGCGCGCTGCAGACGCCGATGCTCTACAACTATCTGGAGCGCGAGTTGATCCTTGACCTGTTCGAGGCGGCGTCCGGTTCGCGCATGATGTGCAACTTCATGCGCTTCGGCGGTGTGGCTTATGACCTGCCCGACGACATTCGCGGCATGCCGACCATGCAGTTCCTCGAGGAGCTGGTCTACAACCGGCTGCCGAGGATTCTGGATCAGGGCGACGACCTGATGACCGGCAACGAGATCGTTCGCGCCCGGGCCATCGGCGTCGGCATCCTGACCCCCCAGGACGCAATCGCCTACAGCACGTCCGGCCCGGTGCTGCGCGCCAGCGGGGTGCCTTATGACATCCGTCGCGCCGAGCCGTATTCCTACTATGAACACCTCGATTTCGACGTGGCCGTGCGCTACAACGGCGACGTATACGACCGCTATCTGATTCGCATCGACGAGATGCGCCAGAGCCTGCGCATCCTGGAGCAGGTGCTGCCCCATCTGAAGCGGACAGCCGGCGCGCCCGTCTTCCCCGAGAAGCCACAGTACGCGCTGCGCGCCCCGCGGGCCGGCGAAGCCTATGGCCGCGGCGAGAACCCGAAGGGCGAGCTGGGTTTCTACGTGACGACCAAGCGCCGTAGCGGTAACCCGGATCGGTACCACGTGCGCGCCCCATCCTTCATTAACCTGACCGCCCTGGGGCCGATGTCGATTGGACACAAGATCGCCGACGTCGTCGCCATTCTGGGCAGCATCGACATCGTGCTTGGAGAAGTTGACCGATAGAATGCCGCATGGCCCCCGCCGGGGCTGTGATGATACGGGAGTGTTATGTACGGATTAGGCATCGTGAAAGGGTTGGGGGTTGTCCTCCGCCACTTTATTGAAAGCTACGTAGACGACCTTAAGTGGGCTGCGAAGGGCGGCCGCTATTACAACGAAGAGGCGTTCCAGGTTCGCCAGAGCCCGCTGGGCGAAGGCGTGAAGACCGTCTTCTATCCGGAAGAGAAGCTGGCCATGCCGGAGCGCTTTCGCTTCGTGCCGTTTTTAGTCACCGACGACCCGCCGCCGGGGCAGCGTTGGGGCCACGACTGGTGTACGTCGTGCGGCATCTGCGCCAAGGTCTGCCCGCCGCAGTGCATATGGATTGAGCGCGGCAAGCAGCCCAACGGCCGCCCCAAGCCCGAGCCGGAGAAGTTTTTCATCGATATCGACATCTGCATGAACTGCGGCTACTGCGCCGAGTTTTGCCCGTTCGACGCGATCAAGATGGACCACGACTACGAGTTGGCCAGCTATGACCGCACGACGGCCCACATCCACGACAAGGAGCGCCTGAGCAAGCCACTCAGCTACTGGCGCGCCATCGCGCCGAAGAAAGCCGAGGCGGAAGAGTTGGCCCGGCAGATGGCCGAGGCGGCCAAAGCCAAGAAGCGGGACAAGAGCGACGAGGATCGCGAGGCGCGCCTCTCCGAGGCTGTGGCCCGCCAACTCTACTACCAGGGATTGCAATATTAGACCAAAACGGCAAGGCGGCGCGGGATTAACCGGCGCCGCCTTGCCGAGTAATTGCCAAGCGAGCGACGCGGTTCGCCGCTGATGAATAGCGCCGCCGAATCGCTCCCCCGGAGCGATTTCGTTTTAAGGCGCAGGGGAGAAATGAGTATGTTTGGACAGAAAAGCGGTCAGCCAGCCGTGACCGAAGACGCGGTGATGAAGGCTCTGTCGACGGTGATCGAGCCCGAACTTCATCGCGATTTGGTCTCATTGAACATGATCCGCAATTTAAAGATCGACGGCAATGACGTGACCTTCACGATCATGTTGACTACGCCGGCATGCCCGTTGCGCGGCAAAATGGAAGGCGACTCCCGCGCCGCGCTGGCTCGTGTGCCGGGCATTGGCCAGATCACAGTCAACTGGGACTCGAACGTGCCCTCTGACCGGCGCATCGGCGACCAGATCGGCCAGAACTTCCGCAATACCATTGCCGTGTCGAGCGGCAAGGGGGGCGTGGGCAAGACGACCGTGGCCGTCAATCTGGCGATTTCGCTGGCGATGGAAGGGGCGCGCGTCGGCTTGCTGGACGCCGACATCCTGGGCCCCAACGTTCCGATGATGATGGGGCGGGAGGAGATGCCGCCGCCGGCCAACCGGAAGATGGTGCCGGCCGAGAATTACGGCGTCAAGTTCATCTCGATGGCCTTCCTCGTGAAGCCCGACCAGCCGCTCATCTGGCGCGGCCCAATGCTCCACAGCGCCATTCGCCAGCTGCTGACCGACGTCAACTGGGGCGAGCTCGACTACCTTATCGTCGACCTGCCGCCGGGCACGGGCGACGCGCAGTTGACGTTGGCGCAGGTGCTGCCGCTGTCGGGGGCGATCGTGGTGACGCAGCCGATGCAGGTGGCCGCGTCCGACGCCGTGCGGGGGTTGAAGACGTTCGAGAAACTCGAGGTGCCGATCATCGGCGTCATCGAGAACATGAGCGGCGAGTTCTTCGGCACCGGCGCGGGCCGGCAGTTGGCCGACGCCTATGACACCGTCTACCTCGGCTCTATTCCATTGGAGGCCGACGTGCGCAAGGGGGGCGACAGCGGCCAGCCGATCGTCGTGGCCCGGCCTGAGTCGGAGGCTGCCCAGGCCATCCGGCTCATCGCCCGCGATGTGGCCGCCCGCGTGAGCGTGCTGACGCTGCAGGTGCAGGCGGACAACGTCATCCCGATCAATATGATCGGTTAGAAAGGGTTTTCATCGAGTGGGGGGCGAGTGGCTGCACGACAGCCGCTCGCCTTTTTATATGTCAAGTTGCCGAGATCGGCCGATCTCCGGTATAACTAAACCCGACCGTTCAATCTATACCTATTACGAGGGAAAAGGCCTATGGCCACTGTGATGGCTCCCGGCGAAACCTCTGACTTCATTGGTGTTCGCTTTCAGAAATTGGGCAAGCTTTACCATTTCAAGGTGGGCTCCCACAAAGATTTAGCCGCCGGCGACCACGTGATCGTCGAGACGAAGCGCGGCAAACAACTTGGTCAGGTGATCGCCTTTATCGATCCGCAGGAAGTACACCGGCACAAAGGGATGCGCGCCGTGCAGCGCAAGGCGACGCCGCGTGATATGGTGATGAAGCAGGTGTGGGAGTCGAAAGAGCTCGACGCACTCATCACCTGCCGCGAAGAGGCGTCGAAAGCCGGCATCAAAGACGCCAAGTTCGTGAAGGCCGAATACAGTTTCGACGGCTCCTGGCTGACGATCGCGTATACGACGGAAAACAAGAAGCTCGACGTCCGGCCGGTGCAGAGCGCGCTCGGCCGAATCTATCGCACGCGCGTCGAGATGCAGCTTGTCGGCCCGCGCGACGTGGCCAAGATGATGGGCGGCTATGGGGCGTGCGGCATCCCACGCTGCTGCTCCACGTTCCTGACCGACTTCAGCCCCATCTCGATCCGCATGGCCAAAGAGCAGGGCATCTCGCTCAGCCCACAGGAGATCACCGGCATGTGCGGCCGTCTGCGCTGCTGCCTGGTCTATGAGTACGAGCAGTACGTCGAGGCTAAAAAGCAGCTGCCCAAGGCGGGCAAGCGGATCGGCACGCCGTATGGCGAGGGGCGCGTCTTCGATGTCCGGCCGTTGCGCGATTCGGTTATGGTATCGGTCGATGACACGGCGTATGAGGTATTCCGACATGAGATCGAGCCGATCGAGGAGCTTGAAGCATTGAAGAAGAAGGCCGAGGCCGGGTGCGCGAAGCACGAAGGCGGCGGCTGCGATTGCGGCGCGAAGCGGCCGAAAGACGGTGCCGACGACGCCCAGGAGAGCGCGTGAAATCACGGGCCGATGCGTGGGACCTGGTGACCCGCTACGTTCAGGAGCCGGGCTTGCGGCGGCATATGCTGGCCGTCAGCGCGGCAATGGGCGACTACGCGCGCCGGCTCGGTGAAGATGCAGAGTATTGGGAGACCATTGGCCTGCTGCACGATTTCGACTGGGAGATTCATCCGACGCTCAACGAGCACCCCATCAAGGGCGCCGACCTCCTGCGGACGGAGGGATGGGACGAGGAGACGATCCGCGTCATCCTGTCCCACTTCACCGAGGGGACGGGCGTGGCGCGGGAGAAGCCGGTCGACTTCGCGCTGATGGCTTGTGACGAGATCACCGGCCTGATTATCGCCACGACGCTGGTCAAGGCGTCGCGCGATATCAACGAGGTGACGGTCCAGTCGGTGCGCAAGAAGTGGAAAGATCGGCGCTTTGCGGCCGGGGTACAGCGCGACGAAGTGGAAGCGGTGACGGCCGACTTCAGCCGGGTCTGCTTCGGCGGCGAGTTAGAACTGTGGGATCATATCCAAAACGTATTATCGGCGATGCAGTTGGCCGCCAGCGTTCTGGAACTGGATGGGCGTTTGGCGACATAGCTCTTCATCAGGAGGCCGGCCATGAGTTTTGTTCAGCTGAGCGATCAGATCACTGAATATTTCAATGGCGAGGAGCTGGCTGATTTGTGCTACAGGCTGGGTGTTCAGTATGAAAACCTGCCGGGGGGCACTGTGGCAGCCAAGGCGCGGGAGTTGACGGAGCATTGTCGCCGACGCGGCCGAGTAGATGATTTGATCACGACCTGCCGCGAGCGCCGTCCCCATGTCCTGTGGGCGTTCCCCACTAGCTGGCAAGAGGAGGCGAGGGCCGACGAGCGCCTCTTCGATAACCCGCCAACGGACGCGCCTGGCCCGAATATCCCCAGCCAGTTGCCGCAGATGGGTTTGCCGCCGCAAGCGCCGGGTATGTTCTGGATGCCCTACCCCGATACCTGGTACGGTCCGTTTTATGGCTTCTACATCGGTTGGATGTCGGTGGGCGGCTTCCAGGTGTGGCACCCAATGATGGGGCCGATTCTGTTCCCTGACCCGTACAGGCAGTTGCAGCGCAATATGTGGGTTCGCCTATTCAACTCCCCTTTCAACGTCTTCGTCGACGACAGCCCCAGTGGTCACGTCTTCGCCCAATATAGTTCGATATAGCGGTTAATATGGCCCAACTTGAAGATTTGTCTGTCCGAGAGGCCTTGGCCCATGTGCTGGCCAGCGTCGACGTTCTGCCGCCTGAGCCGGTGGCGTTGCCGGACGCGCTCGGCCGTGTACTGGCCGCGTCCATTACCGCCCACGACAGTCTGCCGCCGTTCGCTAATTCGGCGATGGACGGTTACGCGCTGCGGGCGGCTGACCTGGCCGGAGCGAGCCGCCGGTCGCCGCGCGAGCTGCGCGTTGTGGCCGACATCGCCGCCGGCGCCAACCCCCAGATCGAGATCATCCCCGGCACGGCAGCGCGGATCATGACGGGCGCGCCGCTGCCACCCGGCGCGGATGCCATTGTTCCGGTGGAGGACACCGACGAACCGTGGCGCGGGGCGGCTCGGCCGCTGCCGGAACGCGTCGCTGTCCACCGTGAAGTAGGGCCCGGCGACTACGTGCGCTATCCCGGCGAGGACATTCGCGCCGGCGACGTGGTGCTCGAAGCGGGCCATGTGCTGCGGCCGCAGGAGATCGGCGTGCTGGCCTCGCTGGGTGTGGCGCGGGTGAGTGTCGTCCGCCGCCCCCGCGTCGGCATCCTGGCAACAGGGGATGAGCTGATCGACGTCGACAGTCCCCTGACGCCGGGCAAGATACGCAACAGCAACGGATACGCGCAGGCGGCGCAGGTGGGGGCGCTGGGGGGCGTGGCGGTGCAGTTGGGCGTGGCTCGCGACTCGGAGGCCGACTTGCAGGCGCGACTGGATACGGCCGTCGACGGCGGCGTCGATCTGCTGGTGAGCTCGGCCGGGGTGTCGGTGGGGGCGTACGACGTGGTTAAGGCGGTGCTGGATCGTGACGGCGACGTGGCGTTTTGGCGGGTGCGGATGCGGCCGGGCAAGCCGCTGGTGTTCGGCGCCTACCGCGGCGTGCCGTATCTCGGCATGCCGGGCAACCCGGTATCGGCTATGGTGTCGTTCGAGGTTTTCGCGCGACCGGCCATTTTGAAGATGGGCGGCCGGCGAGAGCTGGAGCGGCCGACGGTCGAGGCCGTCGTACTGGACGGGTTCCACTCCGACGGACGGGAAAGCTACATCCGGGCCGTTGTTGAGCAGAACCGAGACGGCTATACAGCCCGGACGACGGGCGGCCAGGGCTCACACATGATGATGTCGCTGGTGAGGGCGAATGCGTTGCTGGTGGTGCCGGAGGGGGTTAGAGAGGTGGCCGCGGGCACGCCCCTGAAAGCACTGTTGATAGACAGGGCGGGGGGCTATTTCTAGCCCCCCGATGGTTCAACCCCGAAGTAGTTGGCTGTGCGCAGAGCGGTTTAGTTGTCGCTCTGCATCGTCAGCGTCCGCTTGAGCAGGTCTTCCTGCACGCGGCGTTGTTCTTCGCGCTGGGCCTTCTTGCCCTTGCGGCCGCCGCGCTGCTCGCTCTTGACGGCGGTGATGGTTTCGTTGCCGAGGGCGCGGCGCATGGCGATCTCCATCGCTGTCGGCGCTTCTTCCAGGTCATCGTCGACGAACTCGAAATCTTCCGGCTCATACCGCTCGCGGCTCTGGCGACGCTTGCCGCCACCGCCACCGCCCTGGCGCGGCTGAGGCGCCTGGTACGCTTCCATCTCCGGCTTCTCGGTCAGCGCCTTCATGCTCAGGTCGATGCGGCGCTTGCGGCGGTTGAAGCCGAGGACCTTGACCTGGACTTCGTCGCCGACGTTGACGACTTCGCTGGGATGCTTGACGTAGTTGTGGCTCAGCTCACTGATGTGAACCAGGCCCTCTCGCTCGGCGCCGATGCTGACGAACGCGCCGAAGGTCTCCAGGCGGGTGACCTTGCCATCATACACCTGGTCCGTCTTCAGCTCTGTCCAGTCGACGGCCAGCGGCGGCAGCATGGTCAGCATGACCTGCTGGCGCTCGGGATCGACCTTCTCAACCCAAACGGTGACTTCGTCGCCCTCGTTGAGGACATCGGAAACGCGATTGACCTGCTCGCCGCCCAGCTTCGAGATGTGAATAAGTCCGGTGGCGTCGATGCCGAGGTCGATAAACGCGCCGTACAGCTCCAATCGCTTGACCGTGCCCTTGAGCTGCATTTTGGGCGAAAGGTCCGCGATACTGGTAGGCGCGGCCTCGGTCGTGGTTTCTTCGGGGGTGATTTCCATAGTTTCTGCACTCATGACAGAACTCTCCTGCAAAGGGTGTTTAGAAATAGCGGCGGACGAGTCCGCGCTTCATTAGCTTTGTGCGACGTTCAACGGGGGTAGAACATTGCGTAAGTGTTAAACCGATAG
>CAYNOL010000140.1:0-8792 GCA_964398825.1 uncultured Ardenticatenaceae bacterium | reverse complement strand
TCGGCCGCGACGGCTTCCAGGAGGCCGACATCCGCGCCATCAGCATGCCGGTGACCAAGCACAACTACCTGATCACCGACATCCGGGATTTGCCCATGGCGCTCAAGGAAGCGTTCTACATCGCCCGCTCTGGCCGGCCGGGGCCGGTGCTGGTCGACATCTGCAAGGACGTGCAACAGGCGACGATGCCGTTCACCTACCCGACGCAGGTGCATCTGCCCGGCTACCGCCCCAGCGCCCTGTCGCCCGACCCCGACGTCATCCAGCGCGTGGCGCGGCTCATCAACGAAGCTCAGCGACCGGTCATCGTTGCCGGACAGGGCGTCTCCATCGCTCGGGCCGAGGCAGAGTTGCGCCAGCTGGCGGAGAAGGCCAATATTCCCGTCGCCACCAGCCTGCTCGGCATCGGCACCATCCCGGCCACCCACCCGCTGTCCATCAGTTGGGGCGGCATGCATGGCGAAGCGTACTGCAACTACGCGCTGCAGGAGTGCGACGTCATGTTCGCCATCGGCGCGCGCCTCGACGACCGGCTGACAGGCGCGTTCAGCACCTTCGCGCCCAAGGCCCGCATCATCCATGTCGACCTCGATCCGGCAGAAATGGGCAAGAATCTGACTATCGACACGCCTGTAGTGGCCGACGCGCTGCTGACCTTGCGCGCCCTTTTGCCATTGGTGGAAGCCAACGAGCATCCCGCCTGGCTGGGGCAGATCAACGAATGGCGCGCCGAGTCGGTGGAGCGCGATATCCTGACGCAGGAGACGGACGAGCTGGTGGCTCCCTACGTGATGCGCCAGCTGTGGCACGCCACCAACCAGGGTGACGCCACCATCGTCACCGACGTGGGCCAACACCAGATGTGGGAAGCGCAATACTTCAACCACACCAAACCCCGCAGCCTGCTGACGTCGGGCGGCCTGGGCACGATGGGCTACGCCCTGCCGGCGGCCATCGGCGCACAGATGGCCGTGCCTGAGGAAGAGGTTTGGGTCGTGGCCGGCGACGGCGGCTTCCAGATGACAATGCCGGAGCTGTCGACGATCATGCAGGAGCGGCTGCCGATCAAGATCGCCATCATCAACAACGGCTATCTGGGCATGGTGCGGCAGTGGCAGGACGTGTTCTACAACAAGCGGTACGTGGGCACGCCGCTGTACAACCCCGACTTCGTGAAGATCGCCGAGGCATACGGCATCCCCGGCCGGGCCGTCACCAGCAAGGAAGACGTCTACAACGCCATCCGCGAGGCCCAAAATACCGAAGGGCCGTTCCTGCTCGATTTCCAGGTCGAAGAGTTCACCAACGTTTACCCAATGGTTGCCCCGGGCAAGAGCAACGCCGACATGATTCGGCGCGGCCGTCCGGTTGAGAATTAGGGAGTCCATCATGAGTGACAAAGCTATCCGCCGCCACACCATCATCGCCTGGCTGGAAGACAAGCCCAGCGTCCTGAACCGCGTCACCGGCCTCTTCAGCCGGCGCAACTTCAACATCGAAAGCCTCAACGTGGGCCACTCGGAAACGCCCGGCATCAGCCGCATGACCTTCGTCGCGCGGGGGACAGAGCGCGATTTACAGCAGGTGACCACGCAGCTGGACAAGCTGATCAACGTCGTCCACATTGAGGACGTGACGAGTGAGCCGGCTGTCGTGCGCGAAATGGCGCTGATCAAGGTGACGGCCACCGGCCAGACCCGGGGGGAGATCATGCAGCTGATCGACATCTACCGCGCCAGTGTCGTGGACGTCGACATGAGCTCGCTGATCATCCAAATCGTCGCCCCCGAAGATCGCATCAATTCGATGATCGCCTTGCTGGACAACTTCGGCATCGAGGAGATGGTGCGTACCGGCCGCGTGGCCATGGTTCGCGGCAATTCGAAGAACGGGCACAGTCATGGGGCCAAGCAGTGGGCTGACGCGTCGGCGGCCGTCGACGTCACCCCCGTCGCGCCCGCCTACGAAACGAACGGGCACAGCAAGTAGAGACACAATCATAGAAACCGGGAACGCAACAGAGCCGCCCCGGTTTTTTCAATCATCATTCCACCACAGGGAGAACTATTTTGGCTACCGTTTATTACGACAACGACGCAGACCTGTCGGCGCTGACCGGCAAGAAGATCGCCATCATCGGCTATGGCAGCCAGGGGCACGCCCACGCGCTGAATTTGCGCGACTCGGGCATGGACGTGCGCGTGGGGCTCTACGAGGGCAGCCCGTCGTGGAGCAAGGCCGAGGCCGAGGGGCTGGCCGTGCGCACCACGGCCGACGCCGCGGCCGAAGCGGACGTGATCATGATCCTGGCCCCGGACACGTCCCAGGCAGCCATCTACCGCGAGGCGATCGCCCCCAATCTGACGCCGGGCAAGACGCTGATGTTTAGCCACGGCTTCAACGTCCGCTATGCCCAAATCGTGCCGCCGGCCGGCGTCGACGTCAGCCTTGTCGCGCCCAAGGCCCCCGGCCACCGTGTGCGCGAGCTGTTCGTCGACGGCATGGGCACGCCGGGGCTGATGGCCGTCCACCAGGACGCCACCGGCTGCGCGGCCGAAACCGCCCTGGCCTACGCGCGGGCCATCGGCTGCACCCGCGCCGGCGTCATCCGCACGACGTTTACCGAGGAGACGGAGACCGACCTCTTCGGCGAGCAGGTCATCCTCTGCGGCGGCGTCAGCCACCTGATCGAGTCGGCGTTCAACACACTCGTCGAGGCGGGCTACCAGCCGGAGATCGCCTATTTCGAATGCCTGCACGAGCTGAAGTTGATCGTTGACCTGATCTACCAGGGAGGGCTCAACTACATGCGCTACAGCGTCAGCGACACGGCCGAGCACGGCGACTACACTGCCGGGCCGAAGATCGTCACCGACCGTACGCGGCAAGCGATGAAAGAGATTTTGGCCGACATCCAGTCCGGCGCCTACGCCGAAGGGTGGATCGACGAGAACGCGCAGGGCCGCCCCTGGTTCGAGCAGCGCCGCCGCGAGGCCCGCGACGCGCGCGTCGAACACGTCGGCCGCGATCTGCGCCAGATGATGCCCTGGCTGAACCCCAAGCAGATTTAACTGAAGCGACGCGCGGGGCGGATGGCGGGAATTACCCCTCGCCCCGCGCCTGATTCCCACGAAAAGGTGATTTGATGAGTAGCCAACCCCCCATTACCGACACGGTCTTGATTTTTGACACCACCCTGCGTGACGGGGAGCAGTCGCCCGGCGCGACGCTCAACGTCGACGAGAAGCTGGAGATCGCCCGCCAGCTTTCGCGCCTTGGCGTCGACATCTGCGAGGCGGGCTTCCCGATCGCCTCGCCGGGCGACTTCGAGGCTGTACGCCGGATCGCCGAGGAAGTCGGGCCGCTGACGGAGGGGCGGAAGGACGGGCGGCCGATGGTCATCGCCGGGCTGGCCCGCGCCAACCGGGAAGACATCGCCCGCGCTTACGAAGCCGTGCGGGTGGCCCCCCGCCACCGCATCCACACCTTCCTGGCGACGAGCGACATCCACCTGAAGCACAAGCTGCGCATCGACCGGGAAGAGTGCGTCGATCAGGTGATCAAGGCCGTCTCCTACGCGCGCGCGCTGTGCGACGATGTGGAGTTCTCACCCGAAGACGCCGGCCGCTCCGACCCCAACTTCCTGGTTCAGGTGCTGGGGGAGGCGATCAAGGCCGGGGCGACGACGCTCAATATCCCCGACACCGTCGGCTACACCACGCCCGACGAGTTCGGCAGCCTGATCGCCTACCTCATCCGCCACACACCCGGCTCGGAGCGCGTCGTCTGGTCCGTCCATTGCCACAACGACCTGGGGCTGGCGACGGCCAACACGCTGGCCGGCATCAAGGCCGGAGCGCGGCAGGCCGAAGTGACGCTCAACGGCATCGGCGAGCGGGCGGGCAACACGGCGCTGGAAGAGGTGGTCATGGCCCTCAACACCCGGCCGCAAAACTACAATCTCCGCACCAACATCGACGCCGGCCAGATCGCCCGCACCAGCCACATGGTCAGCACCTACACCGGCATGGTCATCCAACCCAACAAGGCGATCGTCGGAGCCAACGCCTTCGCCCACGAGGCGGGCATCCACCAGGACGGCATGCTGAAGAACCACCAGACGTATGAGATCATGCGGCCGGAGTCAGTGGGCCTGAACACGTCCAAATTGGTGCTGGGTAAGCACTCCGGCCGCCACGCCTTTCGCGTCCATCTGCGCGAGATGGGGTATGACGACCTCGATGATGATGAGGTGACGGCCGCCTTCAAGCGCTTCAAGCAGATCGCCGACCGGAAGAAGGTGGTCACCGACGCTGACATCGAGGCCATCATCGCCGACGAGATCTACCAGCCGCCGGTCATCTGGCAGCTCGGCCACATCCAGGTCTCCTGTGGCGATCCCAGCGTGCCGACGGCCAGCGTGGTCATGCAGGGGCCGGATGGCGTGCAGTACCAGGACGCGGCCGTGGGCAGCGGCCCGGTGGATGCCGTCTACCAGGCGATCAACCGCATCGTCGGCGTCAGGAACCGGCTAACCGAGTTCAGTATCAACGCCGTGACCGAAGGGCTGGACGCTGTGGCCGAGGCGACCATTCGCATCCAGCCGGTGGACGGCGCGGAGTTCACCGTGAACCCGCAGACCGACCGGCCGATCTACCGCACGTACAGCGGCCACGGGGCCAGCACCGACATCGTCGTCGCCAGCGCCCGCGCCTATCTGAGCGCGTTGAACAAAATGCTGGCCGAGCGGGACGGACACCGTAGCGGGCAAATCGCTCAACCCGCAACCAATGGGACGGCGCATTAGATGACTGTCGCGCGGCAAGATTCCGTCTGGCAGGCCGACGCGCTGACCCACGCCTATCTCGACGGCGTGCGCGGGGCCATTCCGCTGGCAGCCGAGCAGATCGATATCATGACGCGGCTGGCGACGGCCGCCCGGCCGCAGGCGCGAACCATCCTCGACCTCGGCTGCGGCGACGGCATCCTGGGCCACGCGCTGCTCGACGCCTTCGCCGCCAATGAGCCGGTGGGTGTCTTCGCCGACTTCTCGCCGCCGATGCTCGAAGCGGCCCGGACGCGGCTCGGCGGCTACGCCGCCCATTTCGTTGAGGTGGATTACGGGGAAAGCGAGTGGCCCGCGGCCGTTCGCGGGCCGCTCGCTTCTCCCACCTTCGACGTCATCGTGTCCGGCTTCTCGATCCACCACCAGCCGGACGAGAGTAAGCAATCCATCTACCGCGATATTTACGAGTTGCTCGCGCCGGGCGGCGTCTTCCTGAACCTTGAGCACGTCGCGTCCGCTTCCCGCTGGGGCGAAGTCCAGTTCGAGGAGTACTTCATCGACTCACTCCACCGCTTCCATGCACGGCGAGGCATGAGCCGCGAGCAGGTGGCGACCGACTTCTACCACCGACCCGACAAAGTCGCCAACATCCTCGCCACCGTCGAACTGCAATGCGACTGGCTGCGCGACACCGGCTTCGAGCGCGTCGATTGCTTCCTGAAGGTGTTTGAACTGGCGCTGTTCGGGGGCATCAAGCCGGAGTGAAATCCACTGATCGATCATTCAATCTCAGGAATCAACCTTTTATGACTCATTCCAACCCACGCACGATCATAGACAAAGTCTGGGACAGTCATGTCGTCGCCCAGGAGCCGGACAGCCCGGCCGTCCTGTACATCGACCTGCACCTCATCCACGAAGTGACCTCGCCGCAGGCGTTCACCGGGCTGCGCGAGCGTGGTCTGTCCGTGCGCCGGCCGCGGCAGACGGTGGCGACGATCGACCACAGCGTGCCGACGACGCCGCTGGACGTGCCCATCGCCGACCAGATGGCGGCAGCCCAGATCGCCCAGATGGAGAAGAACGCCGGCGACTTCGGCATCCAGCTTCTCGGCATGCACAGCCGCAACCGGGGCATCGTCCACGTGATCGGCCCCGAGTTGGGGCTGACCCAGCCGGGCATGACCATCGTCTGCGGCGACAGCCACACGGCGACCCACGGCGCGTTTGGCGCGTTGGCCTTCGGCATCGGCACCAGCGAGGTGGAGCACGTGCTGGCGACCCAATGCCTGCTGCAGGTGAAGCCCAGGACCTACGCCGTCAACGTCGAGGGGCAGTTACGTCGCGGCGTCACGGCCAAGGACATCATCCTGGCTCTGCTGGCCCGGATCGGCGTGGGGGGCGGCACAGGCCACGTGTTCGAGTACCGCGGCTCGGCCATTCGCGGTCTGACGATGGAAGAGCGCATGACCATCTGCAACATGAGCATCGAGGGGGGCGCGCGGGCCGGGCTGGTGGCCCCCGACGACACGACATTCGACTATCTCCACGGCCGCCCGTTCGCCCCGCAAGGAGCGGCGTGGGACGCGGCCGTCGCCCGCTGGCGCCGGCTGCCCAGCGACGAAGGCGCAGCCTACGACCGCTCCGTCGACATCGACGCCTCGGCGCTGGAGCCGATGATCACCTACGGCACCAACCCCGGCATGGGCATCCCCATCTCGGCCGCCGTGCCCGACCCGGCGGCCGTCGGCGACCTGACGCAGCGTCTGACTTTGCAGCGCTCGCTCGACTATATGGGACTGCAACCGGGGCGCCCGCTGCTCGGCCACCCGGTGGACGTCGTGTTCATCGGCAGTTGCACCAATTCGCGCATCAGCGATCTGCGACAGGCTGCCCGGCTCATGGACGGCCGCACGGTGAAGAGCGGCGTGCGCGTCATGGTGGTGCCCGGCTCACAGGACGTGAAGCGGCAGGCCGAGGCCGAGGGGCTCGACCGCATCTTCAAGGCCGCGGGGGCGGAGTGGCGCGAGGCGGGTTGCAGCATGTGCATCGCCATGAACGGCGACCAGCTCTCGCCGGGACAGTATGCCGTCAGCACCAGCAACCGCAACTTCGAGGGGCGGCAGGGCAAAGGCGGCCGCACCTTCCTGGCCAGCCCATTGACTGCGGCGGCGGCGGCCGTCACCGGCCAAATCACCGACGTGAGGGAGTTTATCTAATGGAACCATTCACCACCCTGACCGCCCGCGCCGTCGCTCTGCCGGCGGACCACATCGACACCGACCAGATCATTCCCGCCCGCTTCCTGAAGACGATCAGCAAGGTGGGCTTGGGGCGGAACCTGTTCGCCGATTGGCGCTACGACGGCGAGGGCGCCCCCAACCCCGACTTCCCGCTGAACCGGCCGGAGCACCGGGGCGCGCGCATCCTGCTGGCCGGGGACAACTTCGGCTGCGGCTCCAGCCGGGAGCACGCGCCGTGGGCGCTGACCGACTTCGGCTTCCGCGCCGTCATCAGCACCTCGTTCGCCGACATCTTCCGTAACAACGCGCTGAAAAACGGGCTGCTGCCGCTGGTGGTGGACGATGACACGCACGAGCAACTGATGAGCCTGGCGGCCGAAGACCCGGAGATGGAGCTGACGATCGACCTCGACACCCAATCGCTGATATTGCCCGACGGCCGTCGGGTGCGCTTCCCCATCGACCACTTCAACAAGGTCTGCCTGCGGGAGGGTCTGGATCAACTCGGCTATCTGCTCAGGCACGGACCGGCCATTGAAGCGTACGAGGCGGCGAACCCGGCCCGCGTCGACACGGAGGCGCACCCGCTATCATGAGCCGCGTCTACCTCTACGACACCACCCTGCGAGACGGCACGCAGCGCGAGGGTATCTCCCTGTCGCTCGACGACAAGCTGAAGATCGCCGCCCGACTCGACGCGTTCGGCATGGACTACATCGAGGGGGGATGGCCGGGCTCCAACCCCAAGGATGTGGAGTTCTTCCGCCGCGCCCCGTCGCTGGGGCTGGCCCACGCCAAGATAGCCGCCTTCGGCAGCACCCGGCGCAAGAACAGCCGCCCGGCCGACGACGCCAACATCTGTGCACTGCTCGGCGCGGAGACGTCGGTGGTCACGCTGGTCGGCAAGAGCTGGGAACTCCATGTGCGCGATGTGCTGGAGACGACGGCGGCCGAGAATGCGGCAATGATCGAGGAGAGCGTCGCCTACTGCAGGGCGCAGGGGCGAGAAGTGATCTACGATGCCGAGCATTTTTTCGACGGCTACAAGGCTGATCCTGCCTACGCGCTGGCGACGCTGGAAGCGGCCGCCCGCGGCGGCGCGGATTGCGTGGTGCTGTGCGACACCAACGGCGGCTCGCTGCCGTGGGAGATCGAAGAGGCGACGGCCCGCGTCATCGCCCGGCTGGGGGGCGTGGCGGTGGGCATCCACACCCACGACGACGGTGGCTGCGGCGTAGCCAACTCGCTGGCGGCCGTCCGCGCCGGAGCGGTGCAGGTGCAGGGCACGGTCAACGGCTACGGCGAGCGCGTGGCCAACGCCAACTTGTGCAGCATCATCCCCGATCTGCAGCTCAAGATGGGGCGCGACTGCGTCCCGGCCGAGGCACTGACCGGGCTGACCGAGCTGTCGCGCTTCGTGGCCGAGCTGGCCAACCTGACCCACGACGACCACCTGCCCTACGTAGGGGCCAGCGCCTTTGCCCACAAGGGGGGTATCCACGTGGCCGCCATGCTGAAGAACCCCGGCAGCTACCAGCACATCGACCCGGCGGCCGTCGGCAACCGGCAGCGCTCCGTCGTCTCTGAGCTTTCGGGCCGGGGCAACCTGGTAGACAAGATCAAGCAGTTCAACCTGAACCCGGAGAGCCTGGATGTGAACGGCGTGCTCGATCAGGTGAAGCAGCTGGAAGCGCAGGGTTT
Organism: uncultured Ardenticatenaceae bacterium; assembly: GCA_964398825.1. Lineage (GTDB taxonomy): Bacteria > Chloroflexota > Anaerolineae > Promineifilales > Promineifilaceae > Promineifilum. Next base: position 62 of record CAYNOL010000140.1, on the reverse strand, counting down.
CACGTTCGAGGGGGCGGAAGCGTCGGTGGAGCTGATGCTGCGGCGCACGCACCCCGCCTACG
>CAYNOL010000139.1:0-9235 GCA_964398825.1 uncultured Ardenticatenaceae bacterium | reverse complement strand
GAGCGCTACGCCTTCCAGACGCAGATCTTCTTCCTGCTCAGCCGCTATCACCAGCAGTATCAGGCCATTCCGGCGGCGCTGCGGCGGGGCAATCTCATCTCCGACTACACCTTCGCCAAGGACGAACTGTTCGCCTGGCTCAATCTGAAGGACGACGAGCTGGCGATGTACGGTCGCGTCCACGCCGCATTGGGAGAGAAGATCCCCCGGCCCGATTTGATCGTCTACTTGCGGGCCGACCACGACGTGCTGATGCGGCGCATCGCGTTGCGCGACCGGCCATTCGAGCGCGATATGGACCCCGAGTACATCCGCGACGTGGCCGAGGCGTACGACGCGTGGCTGTCGCGGCAGAACGACATCCCGGTGCTGACGATCGACACCAACGATCTCGACTATCTGTCGCGCCCGGCCGACTTCGATCAGATCACGCAGATGATCGCCGGGGCGCTGGAGAACACCGGCCCGCGGCCGACCGGCCCGGCCGACCCGCAACTGCAGCGCCTGCAGCAGGGCAAGCTGGCCGCCTTCCAGCAGTTTCACCGCGAGCTAGACGCGGCCAAGGGGTTTGACGGCGACCTGTTCTTCAACTATCTGTTTTTGGTGGAAGAAATGGGGGAGTTAGCGACGGATCTGGTGAAGATCTGGGCCGAGAGCAAGCGGCGACTGGTGAACGGCAACGGGCCGGCCCAGGCGCTGGAAGAGGCGATCGAGCAAAACCGCCCCGCCCTGCGTGGCGAGCTGGCCGATCTGCTGGCGTTCATCTTGAAGCTGGCCAACTACACCGGCATCGATTTGGAGCAAGCCTATCTGGAGAAGATGCGTCACAACATCAGCCGCACCTGGCCGGCGGAACGGGGCGCTAATGAGCCACAATTGATCGATGAAAGTTAGCGATTTCGACTACACTCTACCGGAGCAGTTCATCGCCCAGCGACCGGTTGAGCCCCGCGACGCCAGCCGCCTGATGGTGCTCGACCCGGCGGCGGGCAGTGTGCGCCACCGCCATTTCCGCGACCTGGTGGACTACCTACGGCCGGGCGACATCCTCGTCGCCAACGACACCCGCGTGATACCGGCGCGGCTGTTCGCCCGCAAGCCCACCGGCGGCCGGGTGGAGCTGTTGCTGCTGGAGCGCGCGGAGGACGGCGCGTGGCGGGCGCTGGCCGGGGGGCGCAACGTCGACGAGGGGTTGGCGCTGACGCTGCTGGATCGCGCCGGAGAGCCGACGGCGGTCACTGCCACCGTCGAGGGCGCCGGCATCGAGGCGATGCGGACGTTGCGCTTCAGCGAGCCGGTGAATGAGTGGATAGAAGCGCTGGGGTACGCGCCGCTGCCGCCTTACATTCACGAGACCCTCGATGACCCGGAGCGATACCAGACGATCTACGCCCGGCCGGCCGGCTCGGCCGCCGCGCCGACGGCAGGGATGCATTTTACGGGGGACTTGCTGCTGGCGCTGCGCGACCAAGGGGTGACGTTCGAGACAGTAACGCTCCATGTGGGGCTGGACACCTTCAAGCCGGTGACGGCCGAGGTGGTGACCGACCATATCATCCACACCGAGTGGGCGCGACTGACGGCCGAGACGGCGCGGCGCATCAACGAGGCGAGCCTGGCCGGGGGCCGGATTGTGGCCGTGGGCACAACGACGGCGCGGGTGTTGGAGACGGCCGCGTTGCGCTCTGCGGGCATCACCGGCAGCCTGAGCGACATCAGCGCCCGCGACGCGGCCGGGGAGACGGTCGACGTCTGCCCCTGGAAGCCGGTCATCGCCTTCGAGGGGGCGACGGACCTGTTCATCCACCCCGGCTACCGCTTCCGGGCAGTCGAGTTGTTGATCACCAACTTCCACCTGCCCCGTTCCAGCCTGCTGATGCTTGTTTCGGCGTTCTCGGGGCGGGAGAACATCCTCGAAGCGTACCGGACGGCTATGGAGGAGGGGTATCGCTTTTTCTCGTTTGGGGATGCGATGTTGTTGTATCCGGGTTGAGTGACAGGCGCTAACCCAAAACTAACGCGGCCGATGTAGACTGTAAGCTGGTTTGCCGCAGACCGGCAAAATCAGTACAATCTGAGATTGGCAACAAGCGCCCAATCGTGACTGAGGATTCAGTAAATGCCATCATATACTTATCGTTGCAACGAAAATGACCACGAGTTTACGGTACGCCAGAGTATGGCGGATGATCCGCTGACCGAATGTCCGGTTTGTGGCGGTTCCGTGCGCCGCGTCGTCAGTTCCGTGGGGGTTGTTTTCAAGGGGAGCGGCTTCTATGTGACCGACAACCGGTCCTCCGGCAGCACGAACGGCAGCAAGTCCAGCAAGCCGAAGAACGTAGAGTCCTCAAAGGAAGGCAGCGCCGAAACGTCATCTTCCAGCGCTGCCTCGACTAAATCTGAATCAACTTCGTCCAGCTAGGATGGAACGCTAAATCTGGAATCCCCGCGTGGCGGGGATTATTTTTAGGCTGAAATCCCCCACGTAGCTTTGCAGACGCTCCGAGAGATTGTGCCACTCGGTTGAGCGCATCAGGCGCAGCAGATAATCGGACGACTCGCTGACCCCTTCCGCCATTTTCTGCTCGCACTCTCCGTAGGCCGTGTACCAGATCTGAATATCGCTGATCCCCAGCTTGTTCATCGTGGGGATCAACTCGTGGACCAGAAACTCGAAGTACTCCGATTCCGTCTCCTGGCGCACATTCCACCGCATGATCAATTTTGCCGGCATAACCCTCTCCGCGCCCAAACGCTCCCACTTACTCTCGCGACGACAGGATGACGACTTCCGTCTCCTCGGGCAGTCCGTCGGGCCCCGAGGCTTTGAACGTCGCTTCCTGTTTGGGCTCGGTCACGCCCATTTCCTTCAGAAACTTGTCGAGTGGATCGAGCGGGGTCTTCAAACCGGGCAGCTGGTAGTGCATGGGGATGACGATGTTGGGCTCGATCATCGACACAAGCTCGGCCGCGCGGGCGGCGTTGAGGCTGGTGCCGCCGCCGACAGGGACGAGCATGATGTTGACCAGCTCCAGGTCTTCGATCTGCTTCTGTGACGGCACCTCACCCACGTCACCCAGGTGGGCCACAGTCAGGCCGTTGTAGTCGAAGACGTAGATAATATTGTTGAATTTGCGGCTCCTGCTCGGCGTGGCGATGCCGGTGATGAAGACGTGGCCGATCTCGTATTCGCCGGGGCCGTTGAGCGTGTGTTCGTGGCCGCTGACGGCCGGCAGGTAGTTGTGGCCGGGCGCGTCGTGGCTGATGGTGACGACGTCGGCTTTCAGCTTAAGCTCCCCCAGGCCCAGGTCGGCCGCGTAGGGGTCTGTGACGATTGTGGCGTGCTTGCGCTCGGTAATGCGGAAGCAGCTCATGCCATACCAGGTAATTTCCATTAAGGTGTTGCTCCTGTTGCCGGCCGGTTTTCCTCGTCGAAAATGAAGTTGAAGCCGATGCCGACAGACCATATATTATAGCTGAGGGAACGCATGGTTCAAAGTTTGGCCGCCGTCGCCCGGCGCACGGTGGCGATCAATGGCGGGCGGGTTGACCTCTCCGGGGCGGGCCAGTTCTGCCTGTCGCCGGTGGCGCAAGGGTATGCCGACGCGCAGATCGACGACTACGGCGAGCGGGACGCGGGCTTCCGCCGGCGCCCGGGCGCAACCCTGTCGCTGCGAGCGCGCTTCAGTCACCCGGCGGGGGCGCTGGTGGGCCCGGCCGGCTTCGGCTTCTGGAACGCGCCATATGGAGATGCGTCGCGGCGACGGCCGACCTTGCCACAGGCGGTGTGGTTCTTCTATGCCTCTGCCCCTTCCGATTTGCCCTTCGCGCCTGAGCCACATGGTCGGGGATGGTTCGCGGGGGTGCTCGACGCCGGCGCTCCCCCGGCGTTGCCGCTCATCCCCGCCGTGCCGATCGTGCTGTTGCTAAACCAGTTCGCGGCCGCGCGCTGCCGGGTGTGGCCCGCTGTGCGCCGCCGGTTGGGTATCTACGCCGCGCCCGTCGAGGCCGATTTGACCGCCCGGAACGAATACCGGCTGGCGTGGGGAGCAAGCGAGACGCGCTTTTGGGTAGATGGCCGCGAGCTGCTGACGGTCCCGTCGCCGCGCAGTCCGCTGGGCTTCGTCTGCCGGCTCGATAATCAATACCGGGTGCTGACGCCGCGCGGCCGCTTCCGCGCCGGAACGTTGGCCGTGACCGAAGAGCAATAGATGGAAGTAGATGAGTTCCGGCTCGACACCGATTGACATCAGGCCGCCCACCCCCTTAGAATGTGGCAGATCGATCTTTTTACCACGGATTCTCACGGATTTGACGGATGAGGACGGATAAATCCGTGTGACAACAAGACAATCCACCCTTCAACCGGGTTTCATCCGCAAAAATCTGTAGTCGAATATTTTTCCTGCAGGAGACCGCCCGATGCCCAGCAAACTCGGCCCTCACTTCATCGGCACTCCCGGCTTTCCGCGCTGGCTGGAGAGCGGAGCCACGGTTTTCAAATTTGATCCCACCAGTCTCGGCGCATCGGGGCAGGTTCCCCCCGGCCCGCTGGTCATCGGCAAGCTCGACCAGTTGGAAGAACGCATCGATCTGACCGACTGGAAGCATTACATGAACCAGGGGGGCTCGCCCAACGATGTGGCCGCCCACCGCTTCAACGCCCAGCGCAATATCTACGTGGGAGCCAACAAGCCACGCATTGACCGCTACTTGATCAACGGCCGCATCGATGCCTGGGAAGACGACAACGAGGTCGTGCCCGACAATCCCGACGAGGCGCGCTGGTATGCCGCCTACTGTGTGGCCATGATGCGACTATACGAGTCGATCGGCAGGCAGCGGGCCAACTTTTGCTTTGCGGTGGGCACGCCCGACATGCGGCCCGGCGATGCGGCCGACATCTGGCCCCACCTGCTGCCCGCCGTGCGTCACGCCCGCGATTACGGCCACTTCATCGCCCTCCACGAGTATATGGGGCATGACGCTGATCTGGGCGTGGGCTGGCGGCAGATCGACGCCGAGCGTAACCCGCAGCGACGCTGGCACGGCCGCGTTGACGCCGACGGCAATCCCGACGAGTCGTACCCCTACGGCTATGCAGCCCTGCGTTATCGGACGATCTACGACATCTACTTCCGGCCGGCGGGCCTCCACGACACACCGCTAATCATCACCGAGCTCGGTTGCGACAGTGTGGAGACGGTGACGCCGCTCGGCGGTTCCGTCGGCACGTGGAAGGAGCACGCCGACGCCTGGCGAGCGAGCGGGAAGGACCCCGAGCAAACCTATGCCGAGATGCTGATGTGGTATGACCGGCAGATCCGGCGGGATCGCTTCGTGCGCGGGGCGACGATCTTCACCGTCGGCTCGGTGGGCATCTGGGCCAAGTGGGATATTTCCGGCACACGAGTAGAGGATGAGATATTGCGCCATATCAGCGCCAATCGCGCGGAGGAGGATGCACCTGTGACCGACAGCGATTCGATTTTCACGTCTGACACGGTATCGACCGCCATGGCAACGAAGAGCGGCGACGCAGCGGCCGTGGCCGGTTTCGCCACCGATGTTGACCTGAACCGCGTGGGGGCCGGCGAACCGTTCCGCGCCACGTGGACGTTCCGCAACACCGGCTCAACGACGTGGGGCATCGGCTACCAGCTGGTCTATTCCGATGACCCCCATCCCGAGACGGCCAATAACAGCCGCTCGCCGCTGGGCGCGGCCAAGGCGTACAGCCTCAGCGAACTGGGCGGGCCGGCGCAGGTGCGGCCGGGGGAGAGCGCCTCGCTGACACTTCACTTCACAGCGCCGGACAAGATGGGCATCCACGCCACCAACTGGCAACTGGCCGGGCCGGACGGGCGGCGATTCGGCCCCGTGCGCTGGATGCGGGCCGTCGTCGTGGCCCAGCCCGGCCGCCTTGGCTACGATGTGCTCAGCTTCGTGAACAGCGCCGGAGACTTCAACAACCTGCAGCCCGGCCGCCAGTTCACGGGGGAGTGGAAGCTGCGCAACACCGGCACACGGGGCTGGAGCGGCGACTATCGCGTGGCCTACTACGACGCGCCGACGGCCGACACGGCCGCGTTGCCGCGCGATCGGATGGGCGCCGCGCCGGAAGTCACACTGCGGCAGGCGTCGGGGCGAGAGAGCGTCGCGCCGGGGGAGACGGTGACGATCCGCCTCGATCTGATCGCCCCGACGAGCGCGGGAGCCTACGCCTTCCACTGGCAGCTGCAGACGGAGAAGGGGGAGCCGTTCGGCGGCGTTCGCTGGCTGCAAATCGGCGTCAGGGGCACGGCCGACGGCCCCCAACCGCCAACGATGACGACGGCGCAGTTCGGCATGAACATCAATCCCGACGCCCACGGGCTGGACGTGGAGAGGCTGGAGGGATTGGACTGGGTGCGCTGGGTGTTCTGGGCCTCGCGCCTCAACCTGAGTCCCGAGGAGGCGTTCCACCAACGATACCGCGCCCTGATTCAGACCTACGCCGCGGCGGGCATCCGCTCGCTCATCATCCTGCACCAGGACACGGAGTGGGGCAACGCGCCGTGGCAGCACGGCGGCTGGGCGCAGTACGCCGAGACGTTCGCCAAGGCATGCGGCCGGGTGGCGGCCGTATGCGCCGAGTTCGGCGATCAGGTTGCCTACCAGATCTTCAACGAACAGGACAGCGGGCCGGACAACCGCTCGGCCATCGGCATCGCCGCCGAGAATTACGCCCTCGTGCTCGACAAGGCCCAGGCGGCCATTCGCCAGGCCCACCCCGGCGCGGTGGTGGTCATCGGCGGGCTCAACACCGGTCCCGACAGCGCCATTCGCTACGTCCGCAACGTGCAGGCGACGCTGGGCGGCCGCTTGCCGGTGGACGCGCTGGCCGTCCACCCATACGGCCGGTATGTGAAGAAAATCCTCTTCAACTACGGCTCCATCGGCAAGCTGTCCGACTCGCTCAACCGCTTTCGGGCCGCTTTCCCCGACGTGCCGTTGTGGATCACCGAGGTCGGTGTGGCCAACGACACGCCGATCGGCCCCGAGCATTACGCCGACATCTCCGTCTACATCCGCGAGGTGGTGGACGAGATCGCCGACACCTACGCCGGCTACGTGCCGGTGCTGATCTGGTTCGGCTGGTCGGACTTGATGCGCTATGCGGGCATCGTGACGGCCGACGGGCAGCCAAAGCCCCACGTCTACGAGGCGTTCGAGCACATGAAGCGGCGCGGCAGGGAGAGTCTGGAGACGATGTTACTCGAAGGGCTGGAGGCGCTCAACCAGTCCAAATCGGAATTCGTCTCCTTCACGACGACGCTGGCCAACCACACGGCCGTCCCCGCGGGGGAGCGGTTCACCAATACATGGCGCTTCCGCAACACCGGCAGGACCACCTGGGGCGACGACTTCCGGCTGGTCTATGTGCCCGAGGGGGCCAACAGCGATCCGCTCATGGGCGCCAGCGAGCACAGGCTGGCGGCCGTGGCTTCCCCCTACCCCGTCCCGCCCGGCGGCGAGACGGTGATCACGCTGGAGCTGACCGCGCCGGAGCAGTTCGGCCGCCTCTACCGCAGCCGGTGGCAACTGCGCGACGGCGACGGCGACGCCTTCGGCCATTTGTACGCCGAGATCACCGTGGTGCCGCGGCCGACGGCCGGCACGGGGGCGCGCACGTCGAACATGGCGTTCGTCCGCGACCACACGATAACCGACGGCACGCCGCTGGTGGCGGGGACGGACTTCCACAAGCAGTGGGTTGTGCGCAACACCGGCGCCCGCCATTGGGGCAGCGGCTTCCGGCTGGTGTTCGTGCAGGGAGACGCGCAGCTGGCACGGGGCATCACCGCCCACATCGTGCCCGAGGCCCGGCCGGGGGACGAGGTCATCCTGTCGGTGCCGATGACCGCGCCGCCGGCGGTCGGCGGCCGGGCGACGGCCTACTTCAGCCTGTGGCGGCTGCAGGACGACCACGGCGCGTTCTTCGGTTCTCCCATCTGGGCCAAGATCGTCAGCACGCCGGCCGTGCCCATCGTCGACGGCAAGACGCTGGTCGGCTCGGGGGCGGCGCTCGGCCGCCTGCTCAACGACCCGACGATGTGGTACTCGCAGCTCGACCCGCGCTGGTCGGGGCTGGCTGTGGGGCACGGGACGCAGCGCATCGAGTCATGGGGCTGCCTGATGACCTGCATGGCCATGGCCCTCTCCGCCTATGGCGCCAGGGTTAACCCACAGGAGCTGAATGAGCGGCTCAAGCTGGAGGGAGAAAATGGCTTCATCGGTTCCAACGTCCAGTTCATCGCCCCCACCTACGTGCTGAACGGCTTGCGGCAGGGGAATAATCTGCGCTCCTACGAGTCGGCGGCCGTGCCCTTCAGCGAGTGGAGCGGCGAAGACCCGATCGCCCGCATCGATCAGGCGCTGGCGCTGGGCCACATCGTGCTGGCGCAGGTGGACACCAAGCCCAACGACGGCCTGTTCGACTCCAACGTCGAGCAGCATTGGGTGATCATCGTCAAACGCACGCCGGCCGGGGACGACTACCTCATCCTCGACCCGGTGACGCCGCCGGAGCAAGTGCGCGACCAACCCCGCTCGCTGATGGTCAAGTACGGCACACGCATCGCCGGGCAGTCGAACGAGATCAACTTGCGGAACGCGATTCAGTCGACACTCGTGTACTTTATGTAAACCATTGAGGCAGGAATGGAACGCGGGCGACTCGAATTTGGTGCGGATCTTCGCGGATAAGCAGGGTGGTTATTACGCCGGCGGAGGGAATGAGCGTCCGGCCGTCGGCTTTGACACCCCTTGGGGGACATGGTATACTTCACGGACGTTCCCTCTCAGGTTTACCGGAGGGATGGCAGAGTGGACGATTGCAGCGGTCTTGAAAACCGCAGTGGGCGCAAGCTCACCGGGGGTTCGAATCCCTCTCCCTCCGCCTAGGTATTGACAACCGAGAGTGACACGGCTTCGCCCACCAGATGGGGAGGTGCCAGAGAGGTCGATTGGGGCCGCCTGCTAAGCGGTTACCGGGCTAAAACTCGGTCATGGGTTCGAATCCCATCCTCCCCGCTCCCGTCCGGCAATAGATGAGCAAGCCCTTGCATCGCTTGTCATCGACGGGCATTTCTGCTAATCTTACGACAGTCGGCCTACGCGCCCTTAGCTCAGTGGATTAGAGCGCATGGCTACGAACCATGAGGCCGGGGGTTCGAATCCCTCAGGGCGTACT
>CAYNOL010000138.1:7633-9342 GCA_964398825.1 uncultured Ardenticatenaceae bacterium | reverse complement strand
ACCAGCATGATGTTCATGATGCCGATGCCGCCGACGAGCAGCGAGATGCCGGCGATGAGCCCCAGGAAGGTGGTCAGCACGCCGGTGATCTGCCCCAACGCGCCGACGACTTCGGCCTGGCTCAGGATGGTGAAGTCGTCCTCGTCGCGGAACTCGATGCCGCGCGATTGGCGCAGGGTCAGCGTCATCTCGGCGATGGCCGCGTCTTGCCGCTCCTCGCTGATGACCTGGGCCAGGATCTGGTCGACGCGGAACTCGCCGTCGGCGCGACGGGCGGGAAAGAGGCGGCGCTGGGCGGTGTTGAGGGGCACGAGGATGACGTCGTCCTGGTCGTTGAACTCGGAGCCGCCCTTCTCTTCCATGAGGCCGATGACGCGAAAGTTGACGTTGTTGATGCGAATGGTCTGGCCGATGGGCAGCTCGCCGTCGGGGAAGAGCGCCTCGTAGGTCGATTGACCCAGCACGGCCACGCGCGCGGCCGAGGTAACGTCCTGGTCGGTGAAAAAGTCGCCCAGCACGGGGCGGAAGTCGCGCACGGTGGTGTAGTCGGGGGTGGTGCCGGTGATGGTCGTGCGCGTCTCCTGGCTGCCGCGGGTGACGACGGCCGGCCGGCCGTAGGTGGGCGCGACGGCCACCAGGTCGGGCGTGTTCAGTGGGTCGGCCAGCGCCTGGTAGTCGTCGTTGGTCAGGTCGACGCGAGGGGACGAAGGGCCGAACTGGCTGGCGTCGGCCTGGCCGGGGATGACGAACAACAGGTTGTTGCCCAGCCCCTCAAACTCGGAGATGACCACGTCCTGCACGCCTTCACCCACGGAGACGAGGGTGATGACCGCGGCCACACCAATGATGATGCCCAGCATGGTCAGGATGGCCCGCAGTTTGTTGGCCATCAGGCTGCCGAAGGCGAGGCGGATGTTTTCGGAGAGGTTCATTGTTTTATTGGGGAAGGGTGAGAGGGTGAAAGGGCGCAAGGGTGAAGGGGATGCTCCCTTTCGCCCTTTCGCCCCATCTCCCTTTCACTCCTATGCATACACCAACGCCTCATCCGACGGCCGCTTGCTTTTCCCCGCCACCAGCGGCTCGGGCACCCTCTCATCGCGGACGATGACGCCGTCGGACAGGGTGATGATGCGGCGTGTGTGGCGGGCGATCCACGGGTCGTGGGTGACGAACAGGATGGTGATGCCCTGCTCGCTGTTCAGCCGCTGGAAGATGGCCATGACCTCGGTGCCCGACTTGCTGTCCAGGTTGCCCGTCGGTTCGTCGGCCAGGATGATGGCCGGCTCGTTGACCAGCGCGCGGGCGATGGCGACGCGCTGCTGCTGGCCGCCGGAGAGCTCGCTCGGCCGGTGGTCGACGCGGTCGCCCAGGCCGACCATCTCCAGCGCCTGGCGGGCGCGCTCGTGGCGCTGTCCCTTGGCGGCGTAGATGAGCGGCAGCTCCACCTGCTGGATGGCGGGCATGCGCGGCAACAGGTTGAAGTTCTGGAAGACGAAGCCGATCTTGCGGTTGCGAATGTCGGCCAGCTCGTCGTCGCTGAGGGCGCTGATGTCGGTGCCGTCCAGCAGGTAAGTGCCGCTGGTGGGCTGGTCGAGCGCGCCGAGCATGTTCATCATCGTCGACTTGCCGGAGCCCGACGGTCCCATGATGGCGACGAACTCCCCCGCGCCGATCTCCACCGAGACGCCATTGAGCGCGCGCACCTCGTG
>CAYNOL010000138.1:0-7533 GCA_964398825.1 uncultured Ardenticatenaceae bacterium | reverse complement strand
ATTGGGCAGATTTTTCAGGAAGGGATTGGAGATTAGGAGACTAGAGGCTGGGAGAATGGACAATCTCTCAGTCGCCCACTCTCCTGGTCTCAATCACCAATATCCAATCTCCTCTTCTTAATCTGTGTAATCTGTGGTTATAAATTCTTAATTCCCACCAGAGAAGAAGCCGCCCAGCCCTTCGCGTTCGTTGGTCAGGACGACGACGTCCCCTTCGCTCAGGCCGCTGACGACTTCGCTGAACTGCTCGTTGCGCAGGCCCGTCTCCACGACGACCTCTTCGATCGTCCCGTCCGTCCGGCGGATGAGCACGAACGCCTCGCCCGTCTCGCGGTTGAGCCGCACGGCCCAGTTGGGCACGATTAGCGCGTTGTCCAGCTCGTCGACAGTGATGGCCGCGCTGGCGCTCATGCCGGGGCGCAGGTCGGCGGCGGCCGTCTCGTCGATGTTGATCGTCACCAGATAGGTGACCACGCCTGAGGTCGACGTCGACGTGGGGGCGATCTCGCTGACGACGCCCTGCACGGGCACGTCGGGCAGCGCGTCGAGGGTGATGGCCACCGGCTGGCCGACTTCGACGCGGTCGATGTCGATCTCGTCGACGCTGACCGTGATGTGGTAGGCGTCCTCGTTCAGGATGGAGACGGCCGGGCTGCCGGGCGCGGCCTGCTCCCCCTCGCGGATGAGGACGTTGGCCACGGTGCCGGAGATGGGGGCGATGATCTGCGCCTGGCGCAGCCGCAGCCGGGACAGTTCGAGGTTGGTGCGGGCGCTGGCCACCTGCGCTTCAAGGATGGCGACCTCGTCGTCCGACGGCGCTTCCAGCATCAAATCTACCGAGGCGCGAGCGCGGGCCAGCTGGGCCTCGGCCGCGGCCACGTTGCCCTCGGCGGCCATGACCTGGGCCCGCGCGCCGGCGATGGCGGCGTCGGCGGCCTGGATGTCGGCCGGGCCGGCCGGGTTATTCAGGTCGGCCAATTGCGCTTGGGCTGCCTGCAGGTTGAGCGTGGCCGCCTCAAGCGCGGCGCGGGCCTGCTCCTCGGGCGCGCCCAGACCGGGGCAAACTTCCTCTTCCTGGTTCGTGCCCGGCACGGTGAAGGTGACGCACTCGATGGTGCGGTTGTACGCTTCCTGGGCTTGCTTCTGCTGCTGCTCGGCGGCGGAGACGGCCGCCTCGGCCTGGGCGATCTGCCCCGACGACGCGCCGGCCAGCAGTTGGGCGCGCTGGGCCTCGGCCTGCTGCAGGCCCGCCTGCGCCGACGCGAGATTGGCCTGGGCCACCTGCACGTTGGCTTCGGCCGCCTGGATGTCGGCCTCCGATGACGCCATTTGCGCGGCGCTCGGCTCGCTGTTGACGCGCTGGGCCATGGTCAGCTCCTGAATGTTCAGGGCGTCCTCGGCCTGCTGGACGGCCAGCCCCAGTTCGGCCGTGTCCAGCTGGGCTAGGATGTCCCCTTCGGCCACCACCTGTCCGCGCACGGCGTCGACATCGACGATGGTGCCGCTGAGGCCGAAGGTCAGCGTTACCAGCGTCTCGGGCTCGATCGCTCCCGTGGCATTGACGGTAGATGCGAGTCGATCCCGCACGATGGCGGCTTCGCGCAGAACCTCGAATTGCTGGCCGGCCGTGGCCTGCTGGCGCTGGGTGAGAAAATAGTAGCCGGCGCCGGCCAGAACCAGCACCAGGATGACGATAAGGATGTTCCTGACGTTTCGAGACATAAATTGTTCCAGAGTAAGCTTGATCCGGGCTCCCGGCAAAGTACCGGACGACGAGTCGGTGTTAGCTATATTTGCGCGACGCACGATCACGTCGTCTCTGGATTATAGGGGAAAGGTGGGTAGAAATCACCAGAACACTTAGCGGGCGATCATGTGGGGATAGCTGACGCCGCATTGAGAGGATGATAACTAAAATAAGGGCAAGGAATATTATACCTTATTCAGTCAACCGCTACCCGCCACCTGCTACCCGCCACCTTAAAACCCCCAATTCTTTAAGCCTCCCAAACCACCCCCACCCAAACAGTTGTGCTATACTCGCGCCCATGTTGGGGACTTCAACAAATTCAACTGTACCGGAAGAACACCAGCCCTTTGTTCATCTCCACGTCCACAGCGAGTTCTCCCTGCTCGATGGACTCAGCCGGCTCGACCACCTGGCCCGTCGCGCCAAGGCGCTGAACCAGCCCGCCCTGGCGCTGACCGACCACGGCGTCATGTTCGGCGTCATGCCTTTCTACGAGGCGTGCAAGAACCACGGCATCAAGCCGATCATCGGCATGGAGAGCTACGTGGCCGCGCGCGGCATGACTGACCGCGACCCCCAACTCGACCGGGAACGCACCCACCTGCTGCTGCTGGCCGAGAACCAGACGGGCTATCTGAACCTGCTGCAGCTGGCCAGCAGCGCCCAACTCGACGGCTACTACTACCGGCCGCGCATCGACCTCGACTTCCTGGCCGCCCACAGCGACGGCCTCATCTGCACCACCGGCTGCATGGCGGCCGACATCCCCCGCGCCATCGGCGCCGGCGACATGGACAAGGCCCACGCGCTGATGGGCCAATACATCGACATCTTCGGCCCCGAGCGCTTCTTCATCGAGCTGCAGGAGCACAGCATCCCCGAACTGACGGCGATCAACAAGACGCTGATGGAGATGCAGCCGCGCTACAACCTGCGCTTTCTGGCCACCAACGACGTGCATTACACCACGCCGGAAGAGGCTTCGCCCCACGACGTGCTGCTGTGCATCCAGACCGGCGCGACGGTCAACGAGTCGAAGCGCATGCGCTTCAGCGACCAGGGGTACTACCTGAAGTCCCGCGCCGAGATGCACGCCCTCTTCGGCCACATCCCCGGCGCGCTCGACAACAGCCTGCTCATCGCCGAAATGTGCAACGTCGACCTGAGCAGCAAGGGATACCACCTGCCCATCTTCGACGTGCCCGAGGGGTACGACCCGCCGAGCTATCTGCGCAAGCTGTGCGAGGAAGGGCTGGCGCGGCGCTATGGGGCGGAGCGGGCGCGGACGGACGAGAAGCTGCGCGCCCGGCTGGAGCACGAGCTGCGCATCATCGGCGGCATGGGCTTCGACACCTACTTCCTGATCGTCTGGGATTTGTGCGAGTACGCCCGCCGCGTCGATATCTGGTGGAACGTGCGCGGCTCGGGCGCGGGCTCGCTGGTGGCCTATACGCTGGGTATCACCGGCATCGACCCTATCGCCAACGGCCTCATCTTCGAACGCTTCCTGAACCCCGGCCGCGTCTCCATGCCCGACATCGACCTCGACTATCCCGACGACCGTCGCTCGGAGATGGTGGAGTACGCCGTCAACAAGTACGGGCAGGACAAGGTGGCCCAGATCATCACCTTCGGGACGCTGGGCGCGCGGGCGGCCATTCGCGACGTCGGCCGCGCCCTCGACATCCCGCTGCCCGAAGTCGACGCCGTGGCCCGCCTCATCCCCGCCATCCCCGGCAAGCCGGCCAAGATCGACAACGTGCTGGACAAGGAGCACGAATTCTACTCGGCCGACCTGGAAGCCAAAGTGAAGGGCGATCCACGCATCAGGGAGCTGATCGACACCGCCCGGCAGGTGGAAGGGGTGGCCCGCCACGCCAGCAGCCACGCCGCCGGCGTCATCATCTCCGACAAGCCGCTGGTGCAGTATGTGCCGCTCCACCGGCCGACCAGCGGCGAGGCCGGTCTGGGCGGCATCCGCTCCATCAGCCAGTGGCCGATGGAGATCATCGAGAAGATCGGTCTGCTGAAAGTCGACTTTCTGGGGCTCAGCACGCTGACCGTCATGCGCAAGGCGGCGCAGCTCATCGAGCAGCGCCACGGCGTGCGGTACACGATGGACAACATCCCGTACGATGTCGGCATGTTCGGCCCCGGCAAGGACAGCGACAAGGGCATGGACGCCGCGTTCGACATGCTCGGCCGCGGCGATGTGCTGGGCGTGTTCCAGGTGGAAGGCTCCGGCATGCGCAAGCTGATGATGGAGATGAAGCCGCGCCGCTTCGACCATATCATCGCCGCCATCTCCCTCTTCCGCCCCGGCCCGATGGAGAATATCCCCGAGTACATCCGCCGCATGCACGCCGCGCTGAACGAAGGCAAGGACGTAGCCGCCTACCACACGCCGGAGCTGAAGCCGATCCTGCAAGACACTTACGGCATCCTCGTCTACCAGGAGCAGATCATCCGCATCGCCGCCGACCTGGCCGGCTACGAGCCGGGCGAGGCGGACATGATCCGCAAGGCGGTGTCGAAGAAGAAGCGCGACCTGATGGACGAGCACAAGGCGCAGTTCACAGCCGGGGCGATGGCGCGCGGCTTCTCGCGCGAGGTGTGCGACGCCATCTGGGGCGACATCGAGTTCTTCGCCCGCTATGGCTTCAACAAGGCCCACGCGGCCGACTATGCCGTCATCTGCTGCCAGACGGCCTACCTGAAGGCCCACTACCCCGTCGAATACCTGACCGCGCTGCTGACCGTCGACCGCCACGACACCGAGAAGGTGGCCAAATACGTCACCGACGCCCGGCACTTGGGCATTGCCGTGGCCCCGCCGGGGATTAATCAGTCGGGGCTCGATTTCTCTATCGAAGACGGGCCGGAAGATATGAGACTGGAGACTGCGAGACGAAGAGACCCGGCCAGTCGTGCAATCTCCCAATCTCCCAATCTCCCAATCTCTAATCCCCGCTCCCTCATCCGCTACGGCCTCGGCGCCATCAAGAACGCCGGCGAGGGGGCGGTGCAGCTCATCATCGACGAGCGCGAGGCCAACGGGCCGTTTCGGGACCCCGTCGATCTGGCCGACCGGGTGGACTTGCGGCGTGTGGGCAAGCGAGCGCTGGAGTCGATGGCCCGCGTCGGCGTGTTCGACGAGTGGGGCTCGCGGGCGCAAATCCTCGACGCGCTCGACCGCATGGTGGGTCACAGCGGCAGCACCCACGCCGCGGCCGAGGCGGGGCAGATGACCCTCTTCGGCGGCGGCGCCATCAAGATCGACGTGACCCTGGTGCGGCCGGAGAAGCAGGTCGAGCCGCTCGACCGGCGGGAGATGCTCGACTGGGAGAAGGAGCTTATCGGCGTCTATCTAACCGAGCATCCATTGCAGCACCGGCTGGCCGACCTGCAGGGCATCGTCACAGCGCGCACCGGCGAGCTGGACACGAACTGGAACGGCAAGGGTGTGACGCTGGCGGGCATGGTGGCCGGGCTGCGCACGATCAACACGAAGAAGGGGCAGGCGATGGCCTTCGTCACGCTTGAGGATTTGGACGGCAAAATCGACCTGGTGATGTTCCCCAAGGTGTGGGCTGCCCACCGCGAGCTGGTGCAGCTCAATCAGATCATCGTCGTGCGCGGCACGGTGCAAGCCGAGGGGGAGTCGCTGTCGATCATCGCCAACGGCATCCACACCCGGCTGACGGTGGCCCAGGACAAGGCCGAGGCCCACTACCTGGAAACCGAGTTTCTCCCCGGAAGCCCGGTTTCTGGCGGGCCACCCGGCGACTACGACTTCTGGCCGCCGCCCGACGACTGGAACACGCCCGCGCCGCCGCCAAAGCGAGTGGCCGACGCCGCCGCGCCCTATGCCAACGGCACGGCCGACCACGAGACGCTGCCCGCCCCGGCCGATGACCTGGACGACGAGGAAAACGGCGACCGCTACACCGCGACGGCTATCGACGACGAACCCACCCGCCCCGATCCCGCGGCCGTGGCCGAGGCGCAGGAGCCGCCCCCGCCGCCGGTGGTGGAGATGCCGGGGAGAGTTACGAGTTACGAGTTACGAGTTACGAGTGAAGAGAGAGGGGCTGAGTCGGTTGATATGAATGAGACGAATATGCAGCCGCCGGTGGCGGCTGATGATTATGCGGACGAGCAGCCATATGCCAACGGCAAGATGCTCGTCGTCGAGGTGCGTGCCTCGGGCAACTGGAAGGACGCCTGTCGCCAGACGCTGCGCCTGGTGGAGCGCTACGAAGGCAACGCCATGCTGCGCCTGCAGCTGGCCGGCCAGGACCTGATGATGGATTTCCCCAACCACCGCGTCGGCTGTGAAGTCGAGCTGATCGAGGCGCTGGAGCGGTTGGCGGGGGTTGGGCGGGTGTATGAGCGGTAAAGCCGGATACAAACCACAGATAGAACAGATTGAAGGAAATTAATCCGCTGATTTGGCAGATTCGGCAGATTTCCAAGAGATAGAACACGGAGCAGAAACATGACCGCGAAAATCCGCACTAATCCGTGTGATTCGCCTTCTATTCAAATCTCGGGTTCTTCTCTAGGCCCACGCTCGCCGCAATAGCGCCAGCCAATTCCCACCCATAATCCCCGCCACATCCTCTTCGCCATAGCCGCGCTCGCGCAGGGCGCCGGCGATGAGGGGCAGGTCGGCGATGCTGTCCATGGGGTCGGGGATGTCGCGCATGCCGAAGCCGCCGTCCAGGTCACTGCCGATCCCGGCGTGGCGGGCGTCGCCGATGACCTGGCAGACGTGGTCGATGTGGGCGGCCACCTGCGACACCGGCACGCTCTCCTTGCGGCCGCGCACATAGCCGGGCTGCAGGAAGAAGTTGGCCAGCACCGCGCCCACCACCCCGTCGCGCTCGCCGATGAGCCGGATTTGCCGGTCGCTCAGCTGCCGCTCGGTGGGCACAATGGCCCGGGCGTTGGCATGGGTGGCCACGACCGTCCCGGGGTAGGCGTCGAGCGACTGGAAGGTGGCGATCTCGCTCATGTGGGTCAGATCGAGGATCATGCCCAGCCCGCCCATCACATCCAGCAGCGCGTAGCCGTCTTTGGACACCCCCTGCTTGCTGTCGCGCCACGCCCCGGCGCAGTAGCGCGTGTCGTCCCATGCCGGGCCGATGATGCGCACACCGCGCTCGTGCCACCACTCCGCCTCGGCCGGCTCACGGATGCAGTCGGCCCCTTCCATCAGCAACACCAGCCCCAGCAGCGGCCGCTCGCCCTGTTCGTGGCTCTGAACTACTTCGTCAAGCCCCGCCAGATCCGTCACCAGCCGCAAGCTCTCGTCTTCGTCGACGAGGCGGCGGTAGAAGTCGATCTGCGCCGCGCCGAGGCGGTGGGCTTCTTCGGCCGTGGCGTACCGCTCGTCGTCGGCGCTGCCGTCGGGGAAGGGGTCGTTGGCCGGGCTGTTGAAGATGGTGGCGAAGGCGAGGCCGACGCCCGCCTGCCGCATCGACGACAGGCTGACGGTGGGGATTCCGCGCTTGTACTCCGGCGCTTCGGCCGCGCGGAGCTGCGCCAGCGTCCGGCGCGGGTCTCGCCCTTTCTGCAGGGCGTTGTAGGCGATGTCCAGGTGGGCGTCGACGATGAACATGTGTCTCCGTAATCAGTGTTCAGTAGGTCAGTGGTCAGTAGGTCAGTGGTCAGTAGGTCAGTGTTCAGTAGGTCAGTGGTCAGTAGGTCAGTCGCGCAGTCTCTCAATGTACTGACCCCCAAAAGTTGGACACAAAAAGCATCAACTTAAGGGTATAGAA
>CAYNOL010000137.1:4562-9444 GCA_964398825.1 uncultured Ardenticatenaceae bacterium | reverse complement strand
TCTCGGCCGAGGGCCAGGCGACGTTAAAATCGGAGCGGATGTGCTTGCTGTTCATGACGCAATACGCGCCGCCGTAAGCCTTGCGCGTAATGACGGTCAATTTGGGCACCGTGGCCTCGCAGAAAGCGTAGAGCAGCTTGGCCCCGTGGCGAATGATGCCGCCGTGCTCCTGGTCGAGGCCGGGCAGGAAGCCGGGCACATCCTCGAAGACGATGAGCGGGATGTTGAAGCAGTCGCAAAAGCGCACGAAGCGGGCCGCTTTTTCGCTGGCGGCGATGTCGAGCACGCCGGCCAGCACCATCGGCTGGTTGGCCACCACGCCGACGCTGAAACCGCCCAGCCGCGCGAATCCGACGACGATGTTCTGGGCGTAGTGTTCCTGAATCTCGTAGAAGCGGCCGTCATCCACGATGAGGTTGATCACCTCGCGGATGTCATAGGGCTTGTTGGGGTTGTCGGGCACGATGTCGTTGAGCCGCTCGTCGGCGCGCAGATTGTCATCGCCGCCGGGCTTGAACGGCGCATCCTCCATGTTGTTCGAGGGCAGATAGCCCATCATCTCGCGAATGAGGAAGAGGCAGTCCTCCTCGGATTCGGCCGCCAAATGGGCCACGCCGCTAACAGCGTTGTGAGTCATCGCCCCGCCCAGTTCCTCGAAGGTCACTTCCTGGCCCGTCACCGCCTTCACCACGTCGGGGCCGGTGATGAACATATGGCTGCTGTTCTTCACCATGAAGATGAAGTCGGTCAGCGCGGGGGAGTAGACCGCACCGCCCGCGCACGGCCCCATGATGACGCTGATCTGCGGCACGACGCCGGAAGCCAGCGTGTTGCGCAGGAAGACGTCAGCGTACCCCGCCAGACTGACCACGCCCTCCTGGATGCGCGCCCCACCGGAGTCGTTGATGCCGATCACCGGCGCGCCGTTGCGCATGGCCATGTCCATGATCTTGCAGATCTTTTCGGCGTGGACGCCGCTCAGGCTGCCGCCGAAGACGGTGAAGTCCTGGCTGAAGACGTAGACGAGACGGCCGTCGATCGTCCCCCAGCCGGTGACGACGCTGTCGCCGGGGATTTTCTTCTTGTCCATGCCGAAATTCGTCTCGCGGTGGACCACCAGCGCGTCGATCTCGCGAAAGGAGCCTTTGTCGAGCAGGATCTCGATCCGCTCGCGGGCCGACAGCTTGCCTTTCTCCTTGCGCGCCGCCATTTTGTCCTCGCCGCCGCCGGCGTGGGCTTGTTTCTTCAGTTGCCGAAGTTGTTCGATTTTGGGATTCATATCTTGTGACTCGGGTCAGCGTCCTCCAGATGTCGTGGTTGGAAATAGCGCGCGGCCGACGACCGCCACAATGCCCACATCGCAAAAAGAATGAACAGCGCATAGGCGAAGGCGGGCAGCGGGGCCGGCGACACGGTTGCGTATGCGATCATGATTCCTAGTTCATAAACCCCATAGAGGGCGATTAGAATCGGAACGAGTTTACGGGACGGCGGCCAACGCCGCCACAGGGCGGCCGCCGCTAAAAGAAAAACGATTGCCCACAGAGCCGCCAGCCCCATCCTGACCTGGGGAGCGGGCGCCAGCGGCAGCTCGGCCAGCCGGCTCACCTGGAGCCACAGAGCAGCGGCCCGCCCCACATTCCACAGCGCCAGCAGCAGCACTCCCCCGAGGACGATTCGGACGGCCAACGGGCGAGACATATCCGGTGGCGCGGTCATTCAGACATTATAGCCAAGAGCAGAGGAAACCACAGATTACACCGATTACACAGATTCCGGAAAAAACCTGGTTTTTTAAATCTGTGCAATCTGTGTAATGTGTGGCTACTCTCCCTCCCCCCTCTTGCCCTGAGGCGTGAAAGTGGCTAACTTATGGTTATGAATGACGGCAGGCCGGATTGGGATAACGCTTGGCAGGGCATGGAGCCGGAGCAGCCGAAGCCGCGGCGGGGGGCGTATGTCGTCGCCTTGCTGGCGGCTATCTTCCTGTTCCTTGGCGCGTGCGTCATTGGCTACTACACCTTGCAGCTGCGCGCGCCGGCCGAGCCGGGGCTGTCGGTGCCGGGCGAGGCCACCGAAGCGGCCGAGGCGCAGGCAACAGAGGAGACCGTTCCCGAGGCCACGGCTGCCGTCGACAACCCCGACCTGGCTCCCACCGTCACGCTGCCCGGCACGTTCGCCACGCCGCCGCAGCCGCCGCCCGCGTCCGACGTGGCCGCGCCGCGCATGGCCGTCCCGCCGCTCATCGACGGCGACGCAGCCGAATGGGGCGGGCTGCCCGTCTACTCCTCGCCCCATGTCGTCTTCACCGCCGACTCTTGGGACGGTAGCGACGATCTGGCCGCCTCGTGGCAGGTGGGCTGGGACGACGCCAACCTCTACTTGCTGGTCAACGTGGCCGACGACATCCACGTCCAGAACCAGACGGGCAACCAGACCTTCCGCGGCGACAGCGTCGAGCTGCAGATCGACGCCGACCGGCTGGGCGACTACGCTCCCTCGGTCAGCCCCGACGACTTCCAGATCAATTTGTCGCCGGGGGATTTCGCGTCGATCCCGCCGTCGGCCTTTCGCTTCCAGGGCACGGCCGACGGTGCGATGCTGGACGCGACGACACCGCACAACATCATCGTGGCCGCCAGGGCCACCGGGACGGGCTACGTGTTGGAAGCAGCCATCCCCTGGCGCGACTTGAACGTGATGCCCGGCCCGGGGCTAGTCATCGGGCTGGCCGTGAACATCAACGACAACGACCGCCCCGGCACGGCCGTGCAAGAGATGATGAAATCCAACGCCCCCAACCGGCGCTTCGGCGACCCGACGACGTGGGGGACGTTGACGCTGCAGTAGGCTCGTAGTAAGTACTGCATCATGACAAATTTCTTATCCAAACGGCGATCTAATGTTTCTCCAACGCCTTCTTT
Organism: uncultured Ardenticatenaceae bacterium; assembly: GCA_964398825.1. GTDB lineage: Bacteria > Chloroflexota > Anaerolineae > Promineifilales > Promineifilaceae > Promineifilum. The sequence continues at coordinate 6,520 of CAYNOL010000137.1, read as the reverse complement.
AGTAAGATCGCAGCAGTTCACCGAAGAAGGAGAGTGCGATGACCACCTATAAAGTGCAAAAAAGCGAAGCAGAGTGGCGGCAAGAGTTGACGCCCGAGCAGTATCGCATCATGCGCGAGAAGGGCACCGAACGTCCCTTCACCGGCGCGCTGAATCACAACAAGGAAAAGGGCACCTATTCCTGCGCGGCGTGCGGCGCGGAGCTGTTCAGCTCGGAGCAGAAGTATGACTCCGGCAGCGGCTGGCCCAGCTTTTGGGCGCCGCTGGATGAAGACAACATCGGCGAGTCCGTCGACCGCAGCCACTTCATGGTGCGGACAGAAGTCCATTGCGCCAACTGCGGCGCCCATCTGGGCCACCTGTTCGACGACGGCCCCCAGCCCACCGGGATGCGCTACTGCGTCAACTCGGCCTCGCTTGAGTTCAACAAGGAAGAGTAAGAAAAAGCGGCTGTTCGTGTTGAACAGCCGCTTTTTTATTTCCGAGCCTGCTCAACTCCGTCAGGAATTCAAAATCCTGTCGATTCGCTCCACCACGTCGGGCGTCAGCGCCACATCGGCCGCGCCGACGTTGTCGATGATCTGCGACGGCCGCGTCGCGCCGATGATGGCGCTGCTGACGGTCGGGTGGCGCAGCGTCCAGGCCAGCGCCAGTTGGGCGCGGCTGATGCCCAGCTCGTCGGCGATCGGCTTCAGTTGGCGGACGCGCTCCACGTTCTCGTCGTTGACGTAGCGGCGCGCGGCCCACTCCTCGCGGCCGAAGCGCGACTCGGCAGGGATGCCGTCGTCATACTTGCCGGTCAGCATGCCCATGCCCAACGGCGAGAAGACCACCAGCCCCATGCCACGTGGCTCGGCCACGGGCAGGATCTCCCCCTCGACACGCTCGCGCCGCAGCATGGAGTATTGCGGCTGCTCCACCTGCGGCGGGTAAAGGCCATACCGCTCGCACAGCTCGTGGGCCTGGCGGATCTGCTCGCCCGACCACTCCGACGTGCCCCAGTAGAGCACCTTGCCGCGGTGGATTAGATCGTCCATCGCCCGCGCCGTCTCGAGAATCGGCGTCTCGGGGTCGGGGCGGTGGCAGAAGTAGATGTCGACGTACTCCGTGCCCAGGCGGCGCAAGCTGCGGTCGATGCTCTCCATGATGTGCTTGCGCGACAGGCCGCGATCGTTCACGTCTTCGCTCATCGGCCAGAACACTTTGGTGGAGATAACCAGCGTGTGGCGGGGATATGCCTTCAGGATCTCCCCCATTTGCTCCTCGGCCCCGCCGTTGCCGTAGATGTCGGCCAGGTCGAAGAAGTTGATGCCTTGTTCATAGGCCGTCACCACTACGTCGCGGGCGGTGTCGGCTGCTACCTTGCCCTCGCCATAGTTGATCCACCCGCCGAGCGAAATGGCGCTCACTTTCATCCCCGCGTTACCCAATCGTCGATATTGCATAGAAACCTCTCTCGTATTGTCAATCGGGACCTGGCAGGTGGGGGCGCGATCCTATTCGTCCGACCGACAACTCACTGCGCCCACCTGTCAGGTCTGGCCCGTCAATCCATCAAGCAACTCCCTCAACGCATCCCCCAACATCGGTACCAAATACCCCCCTTCCTGCACCAGCAACAACGGCCGCCCCAACCCCGCCAGCGCCCGGCCAATCGCCCGGAACGACGCCGGCCGCAATTGCATCTCCCCTTGCGGATCGCCGGCCAGCGTGTCGAAGCCGACGGAGACGACCAGCACATCCGGCCCGAACTGATCAACGGCCGTCAGGCCAACGTCCAGCGCCGCCAGATACGCCGTCTCTCCGGCGTCGATGGGCAGCGGCAGATTCAGCGTGTACCCCTCGCCGGCGGCGCAGCCGATCTCGTGGGCGAAGCCGCAGTAGTACGGATACTCCTCGTCGGGATCGGCGTGGAGCGAGCAGACGAACACGTCATCGCGCTCGTAGAAGATGTCCTG
>CAYNOL010000137.1:0-4462 GCA_964398825.1 uncultured Ardenticatenaceae bacterium | reverse complement strand
AAGCGGCGGTAGGCGGTCTGCAGCAGGGCCAACAGCTCCGGCGAATGGACGGCGGCGATCGGCTCCATGCCGTCGTCGCCCGGCTCGCGCGGCGTCAGGCCAAACGCCACGGCCGCGCTCAGCAACGCCTCGGCCCGCTCGGGCGTTTCGGGGCTGGGGTTGGGGTGGTGGTCCCGGTGGCGGGGGGAGTAGAAGACCAGGGGTGGTTCGACGGTCATCGCGCCGGAGAAAGTCGCATCAGAAGGTCAGGCGCATGACCACTTCGTCGTCCTGCACTTCTCCGGTGGGGACAAAGCCCAACCCCGAATAGAACGGCTCGGGGCTGCCTTCTTCCGGCACATAGCTGACTAGCAGCTCCGTCGCGCCGGGCAAATTGCGGATGCGCTCGATGAGTTGCCGCAGCGCCCGCTCGCCGAAGTGGAGCCCCTGGTAGCGCGCGTCGATCATGAAGCGCCACAGGAAGTACTCGTTGGCCTCGGGGTCTTCGTAGACCATGACAAAGCCGACGGGCGTCTCACCGGCATAGATGGCTCGGAACCACGCCCTCTCCTCGTAGTGGGCTTGGGCAATGGAGACGGCATTGCCGGCGACGAACTTCTCCTGCTCCGGCTTGACCTTCAGCCGCAGGATGTCGCCCAGGTTGTCCTTCGTCACCGGCCGCAAGGTGACGGCGGACTCTTTCGTCGGTTGGTTTTTTTCTGGCGGTGTCTTCTCTTCGCTCATAGCCACTGACAATAACTGAAACCGTCGCCCGTGCAAGAGATCGGACGGCATAAAAAAACAGAAGCCATATCAGCAAAGAGCACGCTAAAAGATTGTTGCCGCGCCTTTATTTCTGGCTATAGTCAGCGGAGTTATGATGCGTCGAACCGGCCTGGCCCTTTTTTTCTGCGGCCTACTCATCGTCATCTTCGGCCTGACGGGACGGGCGAAAGCCCAGGGGAACCCCCAGAACGATATTCTGCAACTGGTGAATCAGGTTCGCGCGGAATACGGCCTCGGCGCGCTCACCCACAACGGCTCGCTGGCCTCGGCCGCGCAGAGCCACGCCAACTTCATCGCCCTCAACGCCATCTACAGCCACATCGGCGTCAACGGCAGCACTTGGCAGGATCGGGCGCAGGCCGCAGGCTACACCGGCTACGCGGGCGAGAATCTCGTCGGCGGCACACGACTGACGCCCCAGCAAGGCGTCACCTGGTGGCGCAACAGCGCCGTCCACTTCAGCAACATGCTCAACCCGCGCTGGACGGAAGCGGGTATCGGCTACGCCGTGGGCAACGGGCAGAATTTCTACGTCATGGTCTTCGGCACGCCCCACGACGCCCCGCCGCCGCGCGCCGAGCAACGCGTCGTCGATGTGCCCTTCATCGTCGCGCCGATCCAGTTGGCCGCGCCGAACGAGGACGGCTCGATCATCCACACCGTGCTGGAAGGTCACACCTTCTGGGCCATCGCCGCCCGCTACGAAGTCCCCATATCCGACCTCTACCTGTTCAACGGCATGAACGAGGACAGCGTGCTCAACCCCGGTGACCAGCTGACTATTCGGCTGGCCGACGGGCAGCCGCCCCCGCCCACCCCCACGCCGCCGGCCCACCATGTGGTGCGCGAAGGGGAGTCGCTGTGGGTCATCGCCGCCTACTACCAGACAGACTTGAACACGCTGCTGTGGCTCAACGGCATGGGGCAGGATGCGGTGGTGCATCCGGGCAACGAGGTGAAGGTGCGGCTGCTGCCGGGCGAAGCGCCGCCGCCTACTCCCACGCCGCAGCTAACCCACAAGGTGCAGCGGGGAGACACGGCCTGGGGCATCGCCTTGCAGTATGGTTTGTCGCTCGAAGAGCTGACGGCGTACAATAACATCAGCCCCGACGCCTTCCTGCAAATCGGCCAGGAGCTGCTCATCCGGCCGCCGACAGCGACCCCCGCGCCCACACCCACGCCGGAGCCGACCCACACTCCTGAAGTGGCCAAGCTGGCGCTGGCGGCCACGCCCCAACCGCGCGCCACCGTCGGCCCCACGGCCGTGGCCATGTCCGCGCCGGAGCCCACGCCCGTCGAGGGTAGCCGCGGTCGTAACTGGGGCAACATCCTCGGCATCGGCGCCATGGTGGGCGCTGTGGCGCTGACGATCTTGGCCGGGCTGGCGATCATGGTTTTGTGGAAGAACGACCGCTAACAGAGCGCAGGCGGAGAGACTTGCGGTTTGACCAGCAGCGGCACCGTCCGTTGCAACAGTTTGAGGAGCCAACCAAATGACCCAATCAGCAACCATCGACTACGGGATGCGCGTGCATCTCGACGTGCCATATGACGACGCCATCGAAATGGTGACGGCCGCGCTCAAGGGCGAGGGGTTCGGCGTGCTGACCCAGATCGATGTCAAATCCACCCTGAAGCAGAAGATCGACGCCGACTTCCGTCGCTACACCATTCTCGGCGCTTGCAATCCGAAGCTGGCCCACCAGGCGCTCTCGGCCGAGCTGGAGATCGGGCTGCTGCTGCCGTGCAACGTCATCGTCTACGAAGACGAAAACGGCCGAGGCTCAACCGTCTCGATCATCGATCCCGTCGTGATGCTGAGCATCGGCGTCAATCCCGAATTGAAGGAGTTTGGCGAAGACGCCGCCCGGCATTTGCGTCGCGTCCTGGCCGCGCTGGGAGGCGTCGCCTAGGGAAGGGAAGGCCGCATTGTAAAAAAACCGCTCTTGGTTTGTAAAAGTAATCCCGGTCAGAGACAATATACTCAGTCCACTGGCGAATTCTGACGCCGCCTATTGCAGAGAAAATCTAGCGAGTCTGCGCGCGCCGTATCGCGGGCGAGAATCGAGGGTGATACCGATGTCCGAACCTTTGCGTATCATGTTTCTGACGGCCGAGGCCACGCCGTTCGCCAAGACCGGCGGCCTGGGCGACGTCGGCGGCTCCTTGCCCAAGGCGCTGCACGACATGGGGTTCGACGTCCGCGTCTTCATGCCCGCCTACCGCGCCATCGAAGCGGGCTATCCCGGCGTCCAGAGTATGCCGCTGCAGCTCGACGTGCCCACCGGCTCGGGCATCGTTCAGGGTGGGGCGTTCGAGGGAAAGTTGCCGGGCAGCGACGTGCCGGTCTACTTCATCGCTCAGCAAAGCCTGTTCAACCGGGACAACATCTACGGCTACTGGGACGACGCCTATCGCTTCGCCTACTTCAGCCGCGCGGCGTTCGCGCTGACGGAGTCGATCGACTGGCGGCCCGATGTACTCCACGCCCACGACTGGCATGCCGCGCCGGGCGTCACCTGGCTGGCTACGGCCGCCCAAGCCGACCCCCGCTACTACGATGTGGGCAGTGTCTTCACCATCCACAACCTGGCCCACCAGGGGCGGACAAGCTGGAACGTCTTCGACTACCTGCAGCTGCACACCCACTCGCTGACCGAAGAGGCGTATGGCGAAGTCAACTTCATGGCCCGTGGCATCTACCACGCCAACATCATCAACACCGTCAGCCCGACCTACGCGCGCGAGATCATGACGCCGCAAGGAGGCGCGGGGCTCGACGGTTTGCTGCGCCACCGCCAGCGCGACCTGCACGGCATCCTCAACGGCCTCGATTACGACGAGTGGAACCCGGCCACCGACGACCGGCTGCCGGGCAATTTCGTCCAGGCGTCGCTGCAGAAACGGGACGAGAACCGGCGCGCGCTACAGGCGGCCGTGGGGCTGCCGCAGCTGCCCGACGTGCCCATCCTGGCCGTCATCTCCCGCCTCGACTACCAGAAGGGGCTCGACCTGCTGGGGCATCCGCTGCATCTACTGCTGAACGGCTACGCCGGCCCGGCGCAGTTCATCGTGCTCGGCACCGGCAACCCGCAATATGAGCAGATGTTCGCCCAATTCGCCAACTACCACCCCACCAAAATGGCCGCCTATCTGGGCTACCACGCCAACCTGGCCCCGCTCATCTACGCCGGGAGCGACATGTTCCTGATGCCGTCGCTTTTCGAGCCGTGTGGCCTGGGGCAGATGATCGCCATGCGCTACGGCAGTGTGCCCGTCGTGCGCTCCACCGGCGGCCTGGCCGACACCGTCCACAGCGGCATCACCGGCATCACCTTCTACGAGTTCAGCGGCGACGCCCTCTGGGACGCCATCCAGCGCGCTACCTATATCTACAACACCGATCGGGAAGCGTGGCAGCGCATCCAGCTCAACGGTATGAACACCGATTTCTCCTGGTCTCGCTCAGCCCAGGGATACGCCCAACTCTATGAATGGGCCACGGCCCAGAAACGCTATCGTGGGTAAAACAGAAGAATTAGCTACGGATTGATACGGATGATACGTATTTATCGGATAGAAATAATCCGTATCATCCGTGTCAACCCGTAGCTTGTTTCTTAACATCAGCCAGTCGCGACTTGTCGACTGTCGTCAATCAGGTAGGAAGTATCAATGCCGAACGACACCTCGACGC
>CAYNOL010000136.1:5138-9493 GCA_964398825.1 uncultured Ardenticatenaceae bacterium | reverse complement strand
GACGACATGCGCGACTACGTGCGGCGCAACCTGTCGTTTGGGCCACAGACGGGAGAGCAGCCCAACATCCTGAGCCAGGTCGGCCGCGAGCTGACCCGCTACCAGAACGCCAAGCGGCTGGGGCGCAAGGGCATGACCGTCTGCTCGCTCTGCTCGTCGGCCTACACCATTTCGGAGCAGCGCGAGGCGGGTTTGCTGTTCGCGCCGCAGGTCTACACCAACAAGCAGTCACTCCACAGCGGCAAGGCGATTCGCAACATCTGTCGCATCTGCGAGACGGAGATGATGCTGCGCCAGATCTTGATGAACCCCGGCGGCTCGGCCGGCGGCCGTTTCGAGGGGCGGCGTTTTCGCTATCTCTTCTTCTATCCCACCTACTTCTTCACCCCCGAGACGATGGCCCAGATGCACTACCTCTATGGCCGTCTGAAAAACCTCAGCTTCACCCAGCTGCGCAAGGCGCTGCTTGGCGAGGACGGGGGCGAGTTGCGTGTCGACCCAGGCTCGCTGCAGCGGCTGCAGGAGCTGATGTTGACGCCCAACCCGCCCGAAGCGGATCGCCTCTTCCGCCTCAGCTATGACGAGCAAACGCCGATGGCTTTTTCCTTCCTGGGGCTGCCGCCGGGGCGCGACGCCAAGGACGCCGAGGCGTGGATCAACCCGGCGTGGCTGGCGCTGGCGTTGCCGCTGGGGCTCGACGTGAAGATCGTCGCCACCGAGTCGCCGCTGCCGCTGCTGCAGGAGGCGGATGAGTTGGACGAGATGGTCTTCCTCGACGCCCCCCACGACTACGTGGCCGCGCTGGTGGGGCGCGAGCGCGTGCCGCTGGAGTCGCTGCTGCTGCGGCTGCAGACGCTGACGGTGGCCTACATGATCCACATCGACGGCAACGCGTCGTTCGGCAAGGGGCTGCCCGATTACCGCTGGCACGCCATCCCCCTGCTGGCCCGCCGGCTGGCCGAGAGCCCGCTGTGGGCGGCGGCCTATCTGAAGCGGTGGCAGCGGGCGCAGAGCCTCGACGCCATTCCCGCCGACCGGGCCCGACTCTATCGTCAATACATCACCATTTTGGAGCAAGCAAATCCCAATCGAGGAGGAATTTCGATGACCCATGCGCAACGATTGACTGAGCTGTATCGCGGCTTCTACCGCGCGCAGAAGTGGAACACCAACAGCGTTCTGCGGCCGATCACGATCGCCTCGCGCGCCATTCTCGACGCCGACCCGCGCCTGTTCGCCGGGCGCGAGGCGCTGACGGAGGCCGTGCTGGGCGAGCTGTACACGTTCATGGAGCGGGTGGAGAAGAACAAGGCCGACGGGCGGCTGCCGGGCGGCGTCTCCCGCGAAGAGCGCGAGGCGGCCATGCGCGACTTCGCGGCCTACTTCGTCGGCGACATCTATTACGACGCCCTCAACGGCGACGCCTCGGCCCTGCGCGGCCGGCAGCTGAACCTGCTGAAGAACGCCTGCGAGGTGATCTATCGCGACGAGGACGCCCGCTACTGGCGCGAGCGCAACATGCCCCCGCCGGCGGACGATAACGAGAACGACAAGTAAATCCCTTTTTATTTCATTTGGAGGATAACAAATCATGACCCTGAAGAGTGACTGGTTCCCCACCGCCGTGCCCGCCAAGCCCAGCGGCCGCTATGCCCACGTCATCGTCCTGCGCGAGACGACGTCCTATGCCGTCTTCCAGACCGACGGCGAGCTGAACACCGCCCGCGTCAGCCGCGGCCTGGCCGACAACGAGATCATGACCCGGCTGACGATCTTCAAGCGCAAGCAGACGACGCCGGAGCGGCTGACGGGCCGCGAGCTGTTGCGGCGCTACGGTTTTCTGAGCGATCAGCCGTATGACGACAAGGGGAAGAAGGAGACGGACGCCGACGGCCGCCCCGTGTGCGACTACAACGTCCACTTCTGCAAGCAGTGCCCCGACTGCATCACCTACGGTTTCGCCATCGGCGACGCCGGTTCGGAGAAGTCGAAGGTCATCACCGACACGGCCTACAGCCTGACAGACTACGCCTCATCCCACGAGACGTTCACCCTCAACGCGCCGTATGAGAGCGGCACGATGAGCCGCGAAGGGATCGTCACCAGCCGCATCAACGAGGCGGATCACGTGAAGCCACAGGTGCTCTTCCCGTCGGTCATCACCATTCGCGACGCCACCGCCCCCCTATTCCGCTACGCGCTCAACAACATCATCCGCACGCGCCACTATGGGGCGCAGACGACGCGCACCGGCGGCGTCGACAACCATATCCTGGCCATCGTGCTGGCCGACGGCGAGATCGTCTCCAACCTGCGGCTGTGCCAGGCGCTGCACGATGCGTTGCGCGACCAGATCAACCCACCCGACCCCGTCGACCCGGCGGCGGCGCGCGCGGCCGTGGCCCGGCTCATCCCCGAGCTGCTGCGCGAGGACAGCGTCACCGTCGATCAGCTGCTGATCGGCGACGAGCTGGACGCGTTTCTGGCCGAATTCACGGCCGAGGGGGGATCTGAGGGGGGGGCGCGCGCCTTGCTGGATGCGGCTTTCGCCGACAGCCGGCAGTACAACGAGACCTACATTAAGAAGAGCACCGGCAGCAGCAAGAATCGATAGGCTGCGGGAGGGGCGACTATGTACCTCTATCTGGGTACGCTGACATTACACGAGAATCTGTTCTTCGCCACGCGAGAGGTTGGCCGCCTCTATGAGACGGGGCGCTATCTTCACAACTACGCGCTGACGTATGCGCTGGGGTTGGCTGTGGCGCCCTACTTCCACGCCGAGCAGATGCCCAGCTATGCTGAGCAGCTGCGGCCGCTCAACGACCAGGGTATCTACGTGACGCCGGGGCGCGGTGTGGCCCTGAGCTATGCGCTGAGTACGTTCAAGTACGCCAACAACCTCTACCACGTGGAAATGGAAAAGGGCTCGCGCAACACCCCTTCCTTCGGCCGGGCCAAGGAGATCGCTGTCGGCAGTGTCTTCCGGTTCGGTGTGCTGTCACCGAAGGAGCTGCGGCTGCCGCGCTGGATCCGCTTGGGGTTATGGCGGAGCAAGGCGGCGGTCAGTTGGCAGATGGCGGAGGCCAAGCAGCGCATGAACGAGACGTACGAGGCGGACTTGCCGATCAACCCTCTCGATCTGTCCGTGGCGTACCACGCCTTCGACCTCATCTCCATGCCGCCCAGCAGCCTGATCGACTACGTCGTGCTGCGGGGCGATTGGTGGGTAGCGGAGACGGCCGACGGCCCGATGCGTCTGCCGGCGACGATGGCCTACCGCTTCCCGGAGGGCACGGCGTGACGCCGCCCCCCGACCTCTACGCCCTGCTCATCCGGCTGACGGCCGCCCGCGACGGCCGGCTGCGGGCCACGCAGGGGCATCTGGCCCACGCCGCCTTTCTGGGCATGGTGCGCCAGGTGGACCCGGCGCTGGCCGAAGGGCTGCACAGCGCGCGCGGCCGCAAGCCGTTCACGATCTCCCCGCTGGAAGGGTTCGGCCGGAGGCGCGACGGCCGCCTGGTCATCGACGCCGGCCGCGAGGGGTGGCTGCGCCTGACGCTGCTGGACCCGACCCTCTTCCGCGCCTTCCTGGCCTACTTCCTGGAAGGGGGGCGGCGGCCGGCGCTGCGGCTGGAGCAGTGCGACTTCGGCATCAGCGAGGTGATCAGCACGCCGGGCAGCCACCCGTTGGCCGGCTATGACTCACTGGCCGGGTTGCGCGCGCGGTGGGACGCGGCCGAGCTGACGGCCAACCACCGCGCCGTTCCGCTCCACTTCTGGTCGCCCACGGCGTTCAGTCTGCGCGCCGGGCCGGGGCGGGGGCGGCGCATGCACGTCTTGCCCGACCCGCCGCTCATCTTCGGCGAGCTGGCGGGGTATTGGGATCGGTTGGCGGGGGACGAGACGCAAGCAGCGGTGCGCGAGTTCGCCGCCGGCCACGTCGTCGTCGCCCGCCACGACATCGCCACCCATGCCTTCGACTTCGGCGGCGGTCGGGTTCAGATCGGCTTCACCGGCCGCGTCACCTTCGAGTTGCTCAACCGCGACGACCCCGACATGGCCCGCCATCTGCACCGCCTGGCCGACCTGGCGTTCTATACCGGCATCGGGTACAAGACGACGATGGGGATGGGGCAGGTGAGGAGAGTGGAGATTTGAGAGTGGGAGATTAGGAGATTGGGAGATTGGGAGATTGAACGCCGACGGCTGTGGCGCATGCTTCCCGCCGGCGTCTTGCGGCTGTGGCATTGGCTGTCAGCCTGTGGGCGGCGGCGATAACAATCGATTACCGGCGACTGAAGAGTGACCACTGAAGAGTGACCACTGAAGAGTGACCACTGAAGAGTGACCAC
>CAYNOL010000136.1:0-5038 GCA_964398825.1 uncultured Ardenticatenaceae bacterium | reverse complement strand
GAAGAGTGACCACTGAAGAGTGACCACTGAAGAGTGACCACTGAAGAGTGACCACTGAAGAGTGACCACGTCATGGACGACTACTTACCGATTTCAATGCTCAATCAACTCCTCTATTGCCCGCGACGGTTTTGGTATATGTACGTCCTGGGCGAGATGGAGGTCAACGCGCCAATGCTGGAAGGCACCTTGATGCACGGGCGCGCCCACGAACCCGGCGGCGGCACGGGGCTCGACGGCCGCCCCGTCCGCCGCGCCGCCCTGTGGAGCGACCGGCTGGGGCTGGCCGGGTTCGCCGACCTGGTGGAGACGGCCGGCGACCAGCTGCTCCCTGTGGAGTATAAGCACGGCCGCCAGGGGGAGTGGGACAACGACGCCGCGCAGCTGTGCGCCCAGGCGATGTGCCTTGAGGAGATGACCGGCCGCACGATCAGCCGGGGCGAGATCTTCTATTGGGGCTCGCGCCGCCGGGTGGAAGTGCTGTTCGACGACGCGTTGCGGGCGCAGACGGAGCAGGCGGCCGACCAAGCGCGGGCGCTGCTGGCCGCCGACCGGATGCCGCCGCCGCTGGTGGGGCCGCGCGGCGGCATGGCGCCCAAATGCCGCCACTGCTCGCTGCAGCCTGTCTGCCTGCCGGTCGAGACAGCCCAGCTGGCCGCCGGCGGCAGGGGGGGCCGCCCATGAGCGCGCGGCCCCAACGGGACGACGGTGCGGCGGCCGTGGTGCCCGTCTACCATTGGCGGGGGGCGCGTCCGTTTCCGCTCGACCTGGGCGAGGGGGACACGGGCGCGGCCGAGCTGTTGGCGCTGGCCCGCGAGGGGGATTTGTGCCTGTTGGGGCTGAGCCGCGAGGCCAATCTGCCGCCCGCCCCCGTCCACCGGCTGGCCTTCCACGCCGCGGCCGTCGACGCCGAGGCGCTGCGCCTGACGCTGGCCGACCTGGAGCGCGACGGCTGGATCGTCGTCGGCCGTTTCCACGTCACCTTCACCGGCCGTTTCGCCGCGCCAGACTTTTGGGGCGACGTGTTCGCCAATCTGTGGCAGGGGCCGGGAATCTTGAGTGACGAGTGACGAGTGACGAGTGACGAGGAGAGTGGGAGATTGGTTACGGGTGGCCTGGCGCCGCCGCATGTTGGATGGTTAATGCTGACCTATTGAAAAATGGAACTTCAAATGGCAACTCTCTACCTGACCGAACAGCAGACGCTGGTGAAGAAAGACGGCGATACGTTGCTGGTGTCCATCCCCGCCGACCAAGCGGCCGGGCGGCCGAAGCGCGACGTGCGCGTGCCGCTGATGAAGATCGACCGCGTAGTTGTTCAGGGCAACGCCACGCTGACCAGCCCGGCCATTGCCGCGCTGATGGAGCGGCGGGCCGACGTCACTTTCCTCGATGCCTACGGCCGTTTCCAGGGGCAATTGACGCCGCCGTTTTCAAAGAACGGCCGGCTGCGGCTGGCCCAGACGGCGGCCCATGTTGAGGGCGCGCGCCGTGTGGCGCTGGCTCGCTCATTCGTGGGCGGCAAGCTGCACAATATGCGCACCATGCTGCAGCGGGCCAACCGCAAGCGAGAGAGCGACGACATCGGCGCGGCCGTGGAGATGCTGCGACGGTTGGCGGCCGAGGCGGCGGTGCTGCCGTTGCCCGATGGACCGCTGGATCCCGCCCAGCCGCAACGGGACTCTCCCTATGGGCGGCTGCAGGGAATCGAGGGGGCAGGCACGGCGGCTTACTTCGGCTGCTTCCGCCACGTGATCAACGAGCCGGGGCTGTTCAACGGCCGCACCCGCCGCCCGCCGCGCGATCCCGCCAACGCCTTGCTCAGCTATGGCTACACCATCCTGATGCACCAGGTGGCCTCGGCCGTGAGCGCCGTGGGGCTGGATCCATACGTCGGCTATCTCCATGGCAGTCAGTACGGCAAGCCGGCGCTGGCGCTTGACCTTATGGAGGAGTTTCGGCCGCTCGTGGTCGATTCCGTGGTCTGGTCGGTGTTCAACACGGGCATGTTGGGGGCGGGGGATTTCGTGGCCGAGATGGGGGCGTACCGATTGACCGACAAGGGGCGGCGGACGTTTCTGGCGCGGCTGGAGGAGCGGCTGGAGGAGACGATCACTCATCCGATCTTCAACTATAAGGCCAGCTATCGCCGTTGTCTCGAACTGCAGGCGCGGTTGTTGGCGAAGACGCTGACGGGCGAGATACCGGCCTATCCACCGTTTGTCACCCGATGAGCCGGCCGATGCCCACGCATGGCGCGATCGTCCCTCGCGGCGCGGGCATTCCTGCCTGCGTCGGAGCTGGTTACCGCTGATGACGACACTCTACCTGGTTGCATACGACATCGCCAACGACAAACGGCGAACGAAGCTGCACAAAGCGTTATCCGGCTTCGGCGCGTGGACGCAATTCAGTCTGTTTGAGTGTCATCTGGATGACAAGCAGCTGGTGGCGTTGCGACACCGCGTTGCCCGAATCATCAACCCGGATGAAGACAATGTGCGCGTCTATCCGGTATGCGCCGCATGTATGGCCAAGGTGGAGACGTACGGCAGCGAGCGTCCGGCTGAGGATAAGGTATACTTGCTGTAAAAAATTTTGCCGAACGGGGTCGCGAGCGGCCGAGCGGGAAGGAATTCACTCGCAGGCGCTCGCGGCGAGAAACCGGCAGATATGGCGGGCTCGGACCTTAACAACACCAGATATAGAAGGGTGGAAATTCCGGAAGTGCAAAAACGTTGTGCCGCTCGATCCGCCCGGAAAAGTGGGGCGAACAGCGCACGTAGTTTGTCAATTTTGGGGCGATATGGTACAAATCAAGGCATTCGGGCGGGCCAAACAGCTCAAAATGGCGTGCCCGCCCGGGTGCTGCGAGCGGGGGGCTCAACCCCAACTAGAATCGCGACTGCGATTGAAACTCGAACCGTTGATATAGATGTGAGAGTGGTTATTGCTCAACCCCAACTAGAATCGCGACTGCGATTGAAACCGTCACGAATGGAGAGAGAGTAGAGGGCGGAGCCGAGCTCAACCCCAACTAGAATCGCGACTGCGATTGAAACTGGAACGACCGGTAGCCGAGGATTTTCGGACTCAGCTCAACCCCAACTAGAATCGCGACTGCGATTGAAACCATTACCTCTACTCCTATTGTCGATTTCTGCCCCGGGCTCAACCCCAACTAGAATCGCGACTGCGATTGAAACCATCCCCAAGGGCGCTGACGTGGAGCGCGGCGTGCGGCTCAACCCCAACTAGAATCGCGACTGCGATTGAAACAGAGATGAGCACAATTGTGAAGGTATCCCCGGCATGCTCAACCCCAACTAGAATCGCGACTGCGATTGAAACTCCCCCGGCTATCGTCCAACCACTGTACGACGCTTGCGGCTCAACCCCAACTAGAATCGCGACTGCGATTGAAACTGTAAATATCCCATGCTGCTCTCCTATATCCAGGCTCAACCCCAACTAGAATCGCGACTGCGATTGAAACGGCCAAGTGCTGACGTGGCAGGGCCATGACATCGGGCTCAACCCCAACTAGAATCGCGACTGCGATTGAAACATATCCTCGGAGGTGTCTGATGCGTTCTGTCTCGTGCTCAACCCCAACTAGAATCGCGACTGCGATTGAAACCGAGCTGCCCGCGCCGAAGACGGCCGCGCCCGCGCGGCTCAACCCCAACTAGAATCGCGACTGCGATTGAAACGGCACGACCGGCGATGCGTCCGGCTCGGCCGCGGCCGCTCAACCCCAACTAGAATCGCGACTGCGATTGAAACAGCTTGCTCAGGCTCTTGGCCCAGAACGTGCTAATGGCTCAACCCCAACTAGAATCGCGACTGCGATTGAAACCGTGAACACCGTGCCGCCGCTGTTAGACGGCCGCCAGGCTCAACCCCAACTAGAATCGCGACTGCGATTGAAACCTAATCAGACCCCAGATGAATTCCCACCGCAGCGCGGCTCAACCCCAACTAGAATCGCGACTGCGATTGAAACTCGTCCTGGCCTTCCGCGAGGGCTACTTCCGCGCGGCTCAACCCCAACTAGAATCGCGACTGCGATTGAAACTATAGCTTTCTGAATGAAGGGCGGCATATCGAACTGCTCAACCCCAACTAGAATCGCGACTGCGATTGAAACTTCGACCACTTTGACCGCATCAGCCTGTCGTTCAGCGCTCAACCCCAACTAGAATCGCGACTGCGATTGAAACGATCGGCAGTCGCTGAAGAAACACATGGAACTGATGGCTCAACCCCAACTAGAATCGCGACTGCGATTGAAACGGTCTGCATCACCTGCTGGCTCTGTCTGACGGAACAAGCTCAACCCCAACTAGAATCGCGACTGCGATTGAAACAAGAAATACTGGGATGCAAATCGAATCGAGCGCGGCTCAACCCCAACTAGAATCGCGACTGCGATTGAAACCACCAGCAGGTGCATCAGCAGGGGGTGTCCGGCGCCGGCTCAACCCCAACTAGAATCGCGACTGCGATTGAAACTCCCAGGCGGCCGATACCATCCCCCCACCCCTCCTGGCTCAACCCCAACTAGAATCGCGACTGCGATTGAAACCCTGGGAACCGTCACCGTTGAGTGGCGTCGGGAGCGCGGGCTCAACCCCAACTAGAATCGCGACTGCGATTGAAACCCCCGTCGCTTGCCGGATGTCGTCGAAGAGGTCGACGGCTCAACCCCAACTAGAATCGCGACTGCGATTGAAACTCTCCGGCTCGTAGGAGACATCGACGACCATCTGGGCTCAACCCCAACTAGAATCGCGACTGCGATTGAAACGACGAGATCGTGGGCTAGGCGCGGCCGGAGGCTGAGGCTCAACCCCAACTAGAATCGCGACTGCGATTGAAACCCCTGCCACTTCGCCACATCCAGAACCAGCACCGGCGGCTCAACCCCAACTAGAATCGCGACTGCGATTGAAACGCGCAGATTGGCATTGCGCAGATTGGCCCCTTCTGCTCAACCCCAACTAGAATCGCGACTGCGATTGAAACTCGGGTCATC
>CAYNOL010000135.1:0-9513 GCA_964398825.1 uncultured Ardenticatenaceae bacterium | reverse complement strand
GCGGTGGGTGCCGCCCAGCCGCTCGGCAGCGCGGACGAACGTCTCGTCGGACGGGTCGCGCCCGTCCGACGGACTGAGTCCGTCATAGCCGGGCAGCACCGGCACGCCGTGGTGCCCGGCCAGCGCGCGAGCGGCCCGCTTGTCCCCCATGGCCGCTATCGCTTCCGGCGACGGGCCGACGAACAGCAGCCCGGCGTCGGCGCAGGCGCGGGCGAACTCAGCGCTCTCGGCCAGGAAGCCATAGCCGGGGTGGACGGCGTCTGACTCGGTGCGGCGGGCGGCGTCGAGGATGGCGGGGATGTTGAGGTAGGAACGGGCCGCGGGAGCGGGGCCGATGCGCGCCGCGGTGTCTGCCTCAGCCACGTGGGCGCTGCCGGCGTCAGCGTCGGAGTAGACGGCCGCCGTGCGAATGCTCATCCGGCGGCAGGTGCGGATAATGCGGCGGGCGATCTCGCCGCGGTTGGCGATGAGAATTGTTTGGATCAGATAGACCCCATAAACGTATGCCCCACCAACCCGTCCTCGCGGGCGAAGGCGCCCATGAGCCAGACGCGGCGGACGGTCAGGAAGGGGGCGATGGCGGCGTGCTCTTCGTCGGTCAGCGGCCGGACGGAGAAGTAGCCGGCGAAGAACGCTTCGGCCCGCTCTGCCGGGGCGTGCATCAGGTTGCCGTTGGACAGAAACGAAGCGATGTCGTAGGCGCGCCAGCCGGGGCCGCACAGGTCGAAGTTGAAGAAGGTCGGGCTGTTGACCTCGTCAAAGAAGGTACTGCTCTGGTGGAAGTCGCCGCCGATGGGCCCCCAGCCGTCGGCCGGGAAGTAGGGGATGAGCCCCTTCAATTCGTCGCGGGCTTCTTCGGCGGCGGCCATCACGAGGTCGAGATTGGCCATGCGGTCGTCGGTCCAGCTGCGGGTGATGCGCTCCAGTGGCCGGTCGAGCAGGTAGGCCAGGTCGAGCGGCTTGCGCTCGTGGGGGGTGGTGAAGTCGTTGGACGCGACGTGGAGACGAGCCATCAGCTCGCCCATGACGGACAGTTGCTCGGGGTCCTTCAGCGACAGCGGGTCGCCGTGGGCCAGCGAGAACATGGCGTAGTGGCGCGGCCCCTCGGGGGCGTCGATCCGGCCCAGATAGCTGCCGTCCTTGCGGGCAATGGGGTAGGAGACGGGCAGGCCGCGCTCCCTCAGGAAGGTGAGCCAGGCGAGCTCGTACTGATAGTCGGCCTCGACGCGGCGGAAGCGGTCGCCCTGCTGGTAGATGCGGAAGGCGTATTGCGCGCCCTCGCCGGCGCTGACGAGATAGTGGTCGTTGTCCTGTGTGCGCAGCAGCTTGCTGAACAGCTTGGCGCTGACCAGCGGAGGGCAATCGTACTCGGCGGCCACCAACTCGGCCACGGAGTCGGCGGCGATGAAGGAGCGGGCGATGCGAATTGGTGTGGTCATTTTTAGTGTCCAGTGGTCAGTAGGTCAGTAGGTCAGTGGGTCAGCGAGCATTGCTCGTCACTCGTCGCTCGTCACTCATCTGGGCAAAATATTCTCATACTTCGCGATAATGCCCAACATGATCTCATCCGCGCCGCCGCCGATGGAAAGGAGGCGGGCGTCGCGGAAGTAGCGGGCCATGGGGTACTCCTCGACGTAGCCCATGCCGCCATGGAACTGGAGACAGGTGTCGGCCACCTCACGGGCCAGTCGGCCGGCCTTCAGCTTGGCCATGGACACCTCTTTGGTCACATCGTCGCCGGCCACCAGCAGGCGCACGCAATGGTAGTTGAGCTGGCGCAATGCTTCGACTTCGGTCAGCAGCTCGGCCAGCCGGAAGTGGATCCACTGGTTGTCGATGAGCGGGCGGCCGAAGGCGTGGCGCTGGCGGGTATAGTCGATGGTCATGCGGATCATCCGCTCCATGCCGGCCGTGGACATGAGCGAACCGGCCAGCCGCTCGCGCTGGAACTGCTTCATCTGCAGGATGAAGCCCATACCCTCTTCGCCGATGCGGTTGGCCTGGGGCACGCGCACGTCCTCGAAGGTGAGGATGGCCGTGTCGCTGGCGTGGTTGCCCAGCTTCTCCAGCGTGCGGCTGACGGAGAAGCCGGGGGTGTCGGTGGGCACGACGATGAGCGACATGCCGCGAAAGCCCCGGTCGCCGCTGGTGCGGGCCAGCAGGGTGACGAAATCGGCCTGGGCGCCGTTGGTGATCCACATCTTCGAGCCGTTGATGACGTAATCGTCGCCGTCGGCCACGGCGCGGGTACGGATTGAGGCTACGTCGGAGCCGGCGTCGGGCTCGCTGACGCCGATGGCGGCCACCATCTCCCCGGCGATGGCGGGGGCGAGGAAGCGACGCTTCAACGCGTCGCTGCCGAACTCGGCCAGCGCGGGCGTGGCCATGTCGGTGTGGACGGCGATGCCCATCGGCACGGCGGCGCAATCGGCCCGCCCCAACTCCTCAAGCAGAACAACGCTGTACCAGTAGTCGGCCCCGCCGCCGCCGTACTCCTCGGGGTAGCTGAGCCCCAGCAAGCCCAAGCCCCCCATTTTCCGCAGCAGCTCGTGGGCCGGCCAGATGCGCGCCGCTTCCCATGCCTCGACGTGGGGGTTGATCTCCGTCTCAACAAAGCGACGAACGCTGTGGCGGAAGGCGTCGTGTTCGGGTGTGAAGTAGGTGAGCATTCTTGTACCTGTTTTGCAGGGGAGAAGAGGAGAAAGGGAGAAGGGGAGCACCCTTTCACCCTTTCTCCCTTTCACCCCTTCATCCGCTTGAATCCATCAATCGAATTGCGCCAGCCCATCTCATTCCGGCCGGGCTCGAAGGGCAGGTAGTAGCCGACGCGGTCGAGCAGGTCGCCATAGCGGGCGTGGATGATCTCCGGCAGCTCGTACCAGCGGCCGATGACGGCGAAGGCATCGAGCATCTCGTCGGTGATGAGGCGGGGCATCTCGTCCCATTGGCCGGCGCGCGCCATCTGCCCCAGCCGGTCGCCCGCCTCTTCCCAGCCGTGGAGCGCCAGCACCGCCCGATAGGCGGGAGTGCTCATGTAGAATGAGAGCTGCTGCCGCACGTGGGCTTCGGCCCATTGGGCCTCTTCGGGTGTGTCGGTGGGGATGACGAAAACGGACGTGTTGACGGTGAAGTCGGCGCGGCGGCGGCCGGTGCGAGCCATCCCGGCCTCGATCTCCGGCATGGCCACCTCGCGCAGATAGGGGACGGTGTGCAGGGCGTGGATGTGGACGCCGTCGCAATGGGAGCCGGCCAGCCGGAGCATTTGCTCGTTGACGGCGGCGATGTAGACAGGCGGCGGCGGGTAGTCAATGGGGCCGGGGTTGAAGAAGGGGGTCATCAGCGCCAGCTTGAAGAACTCACCGGCGTACTCCAGCGGCCGGTCGTTTTGCCAGCAGTCCCAGAAGGCGCGGATGGCCTCGATGGTCTCGCGCATCTTCTTGACCGGCTTCTCCCATTTGACGCCCAGGCGCAGGACGTTGTGGGCCTTTACCTGTGGGCCCAGGCCGAGGACGAAGCGGCCGCGCGAGAAGCGCTGCAAATCCCAGGCGGTGTAGGCCAGGATGGCCGGGCTGCGGGGGAAGGCGACGGCGATGGCCGTGCCCAAGGTCAGCTTGGCCGAGTGTTCGGCGGCCAGCGCCATGTTGAGGAACGGGTCGCTGTTGGTCTCGGCCACCCAGAAGCCGTCGAAGCCGAGGTTCTCGGCCGCGGCGGCATAGACGGAGATGTTTTCCAGCCGTGGTTGCAGGAAACTGACGTCGAACTTCATGGCGGCCCTCCCTCCGGCGCGCGTGGGGCGAACGTATCGCCGCGTGGTTTAGACGGCCAGGGTGACGGCGCCCATCAGAATCAGCATGACCATCGTCAGGATGCCGCAAGCGGCCAGGACGGCGATCAGGATGGCGATGGACAAGACGAGGCCAATCGGATTATCGGAATCCATGGGTGTGCTCCGTGAATTGGGTTTGGCGGGATTGTACATGGGATTGGTGGGGGCGCAACGGGTCTACTAGCTACGAAATGTCCCACGCGCTACAATCCCTCCATATGGCCGCAAACGGCGGGGAACTCACTAGGCGGCTGCCGTTCGGCCCGCTCCTCATCCTGCTCGCTCTCATCCTGCTGGGCTATGGACTGCGCGCCCACAACCTCGACGCCTTCAGCTTCTGGACCGATGAGGGCCTCACGCCGGAGCGCTCCGGCTACCCTGTGGCCCAGATCCTGCGCAACGAGATCATCATCCAGGGTTTCGTGACGCGCGACACCCACCCGCCGCTCTACTATCTCATCATCCACGCCACCCGGCAGCTGTTCGGCGACAGCGACTTCGCCTTTCGCTACCCGTCGGTGTTGTTCGGCGTGCTGCTCGTGCCGCTGCTGGGCCGGCTCGGCCGTCGCATGGGCGGCCGCGCCGTCGGCCTCGCCGTCGCCGCATTGGCGGCCGTCAACCCGCTGCAAGTCTACTACAGCCAGGAAGCGCGGATGTATACGCTGCTGGTGCTGTTGGTGACGGGGATGAGCTATATCCTTTGGGAACAAATACGACATACGAAATACGAGATACGAAATGGGCACGCTTCTTCCGTATCTCGTATTTCGTATCTCGTCTCTCCCGCAGTCGGCCTCGTTCTGTACAGCCTGTTGGCCGCCGCCGCCCTCTACACCCACTACACGGCCGTCTTCGTCATCGCCGCGCAGGGAGTGTTTTGGGTGTGGGTGCTGTGGCGGCGGGGGTTGCGGCGGGTCATTCTGGCCGGGGCGGCCGCGGCCGTCGTCGTCGCCATTCCGCTCATCCCCTACACCCTCCCTCGCCTGATGACCGGCGCCGAGGCCAACTACTACGCTGTCTCGCCGCTGACGATGCTGCTCGACGTGGTGCGCTTCTTCCACCTGGGCCTGACCGTCGACCACGCCCGGCCGCTCGTTATTGCGCTCAATGTGTTGGCGTTTGTCGTCGCGGTGACTGGTTTGGTGGGGAGTTACGGGTGGAAGGAGATTGGGAGACCAGGAGAGTGGAAGACTAATCGCCGATCTCTCAGTCTCCCACTCTCCCAGTCTCGATGTCTCATCCGCCCCCTCTTCCTGCTCGCCTGGCTATTAGCCCCCGCCCTCGGCCTGATGCTCGGCTCGCTCCTCTTCAAGCCGATGTACCAGGGGGTGCGCCACATCATGGCCGGCAGCCCGGCGTTTTTGCTGCTGCTCGCCTTTGGAATTATTCAGATACGAGATACGAGATACGAGATACGAAAGAGCGCGCTCCCTTCTTTCGTATCTCGTATCTCGTATCCCGTATTTGCCCTCGTTTTGGCCGGCGCCGCCTACGCCCTCTTCAACCTTTACGCCAACCCGGCCTACGTTAAGGACGACTTCCGCGCCATCGTCCGCTTCATCGAGACGCGCGCCGGCGGCGACGACGTGGTGGTGTACAATAACGCCGTGCTGCTGCCCCTGCACGACCATTACCGCCGGCGGCCCGACATCGCCGTCACCGCCCTGCCCGCCTACCCCCAGCCCGCCACCGGCCGCGAGCCGGAGCTGGCAGCGCTGGCGGCCGACCACGCCCGCGTATGGTTCGTCACCGACCCCCCGGCCGACGGCCGCGACGACGACCAGCTCATCCGCCGCTGGCTCGACGACAACCTCATCGAACTCATCGACCGTAACTTCCCGGCGCGCACGACGGTGGCGCGGGTGCTGGCGTATCAGGGGCGAAGGGGCGAAGGGGCGAAGGGGAGCGGGGGTGAGAGGGAGCTCGCCTGCGCCCCTGCATCCCTGCACCCCTGTACACTTTCCCCCAATCTCCCCGCGCTCGCCGGCGTAGCCTTCAACTCTCCCGTCGCCCTGCCCACGCTGTGGATCGACCTGGTCTGGCAGGGGGAGCGGCCGCGGGCCAACGACACGCTGCTGTTCGCGCTGGCGGGGCCCGACGGCCGCGCCTACGTCCGCGAGGGGCGCGCCATCCTGCCCGGCGTCCACCAGGACGAGCCCGGCCGCTGGGACGCTACCGCGCCCGTCCGTCTCAGCTATGACGTGCCACTGCCGCCCGGCCTGCCTCCCGGCCCCTACGCGCTGACCGTCGGCGACGGAACGGCCGACCCGCTCTCCCTCGGCACGGTGGAGATCGCCCCGACGACGGCGTGGCCGGTTGCGCCCGAGGTGCTGTTCCCCGAAGTGCCGAGTGGGCAGTGTTCAGTTTTCAGTAATCAGTGTGCACTGTTCAGTGGCCAGTCTCCCAGTCTTGTGCTCTCCGTCCACCCCTGGGACACCGCCGTCCGCCCCGGCAACACCCTGCCCGTCACTCTCTACTGGCGCGTCGGCGCGGGCGGGGTTGACCTAAGCGACATCCGCTACCGGCTCGAGGTCGTCGGCGGCGATGGCTCGGTGCTGCGCAGCCAGGAAGACCGTCCCGGCGCGCCGTGGCTCGGCCGCGTGCCCGCCGGGGCGCTGCTGCGCGAGGAAACGGGCCTCTACATCCAGCCCAACTCCCAGCCCGGCAACTTCCGCCTGCGCTGGACGCTGCTGCAGGGGGACACGGCCGTCGCCTCCCCCCAGCACGCCGGCCGCATCACCGTCGAGCCGTGGCCGCTGAATACCGACGTTCCCGCTGCGCCCTACATCGTCGAAGCCGAGTTCGGCCCGGCCATCCGGCTCCACAGCTACAACATGGGCGTGCCCACCGACGGCCTGCTCAGCATCGACCTCTACTGGCAGACCCGGAGCCGACCCGAGCGCGACTACATGGTCTTTATTCATCTGGTCAATGAGGCGGGGGAGATCGTCAGCCAGATCGATGCCGTGCCCGCCGGCGGCACCCGCCCCACCAGCGGCTGGCGCCCGCGCGAGGTCATCAGCGACTTCCACAACCTGCCCATCCCGGCCGACCTGCCGCCGGGGCTGTACGTCGTCAACGTCGGCCTCTACGACCCCGACGACTTCAGCCGCCCGGCCGTCACCGTCGACGGCACGCCGCAGCCCGACAACCAGCTGCGCCTCGACTCGACGCTCGTGCTGCCGTGGAGTGCGCCATGACCCGACAACGTCTCTATCTCGGCCTCATCCTGGCCGGCTACCTCGTCCTGACGCTGGCCTACGGGGCCGTCAACCCGCTGTTCGAGGCCCCCGACGAACATTGGCACTTCTTCACCGCCGTGGAGATAGCCGACACCGGCCGCCTGCCACGTGTGGCCGACCCGCCCGACCCGTACCTGGGGCAAGAGGCCGCCCAGCCGCCGCTCTACTACCTGCTCGGCGCGGCCCTCGTCGCCCCGTTCGACAGCGCGGGCTGGCGCGACGCCATCTGGGAGAACCCCTACGCCTGGGTCGGCAACGCCTCGGCGCTGGCCAACGTCAACCGCATGGTCCACACCCCGACAGAGGCATGGCCGTGGGGCGGCCTGGCCGCGGCCGCCCACCTGCTGCGCGCCTTCTCGACGCTGCTGGGCTTGGGCACGCTGCTGTGCATCTACGGCAGCGGCCGCCTGCTCTGGGCCGGCGGTCACACCCGGCCGCTGATGGCCACCGCCCTCGTCGCCTTTTTGCCCCAATTCAACTTTCTCCACGCCTCGATCACCAACGACGCGCTGGTCATTTTCCTGTGCAGCCTGGGCCTCTACCAGTTGATCCGCCTCGCAGACCTCAGAAGTAGGCGCGCAGCGGCTTCGGATGGACAAATTGCCACCGCGCGCCTTCCTCTGAGGTCTCTCCTACTCCTCGGCCTCACCATCGGCCTGGCCGCGCTCAGCAAAAACGCCGGCGTGCTGCTGCTGCTCTACGGCCTTGGCTTCCTGGCCGTCCTCGCCCTGCGCGACGCGGCGCTGCGCCATTACTGGCGCGCGGCCGCCCTCGTCGCCGTCCCGGCCGTGGCCGTCGCCGGCTGGCTGTGGCTGCGCAACCAGCAGCTCTATGGTGACTGGACGGCCACCGCCCCGTTCATCGCCATCGCCGGCGGCGACCGTGATTACACCCTGCTGCAAGTGCTGGCCGAGACCGATGGCCTGGTCACCTCGTTCGTCGCCGTCTTCGGCTGGTTCAATTTGCGGCCGCCGGAGTGGGTGTACTGGGCGTGGGGCGGCATTGCGGCGCTGGGTGTTGTCGGTGCGGGTATCTGCATTGTGCAAGCTTATCGGAAGAGGAGATTGGGGATTAGGGATTGGAGATTGGAGACTGAGAGAATGGAGACTGGTCACTGGTCACTGGTCACTGACCTGCTGAACAGTCACTTACTGACCCCTCTCCTGCTCGCCGTCTGGCCCTTCCTCGTCTACGCCGGTCTGGTCGCCTTCATGCTGCGCACCGAAGCGGCTCAGGGGCGGTTGCTCTTCCCCGCCATTTTGCCCATCGCCCTGGGGCTCGCCTGGGGACTGGCCGGGTGGGGGCGGTGCGCCCCGCGCGCGCTGGGGGCGGTCAACCGCCGCCTGGCGCCACTCGTCGTTCTGTCGGCGCTGGCCACCAGCGTCTACTGCCTGCTGTTCGTCATCCAGCCCGCCTACCGGCCGCCGCCCGTCGTGGGCGCGCTGCCGCCCGACGCCACGCCGGTGCTGCCCGAGCTGGCCGACCGGGGCGGCGGCGTCCGCCTGCTGGCCGCCCACACCGACACCGAATCGGCCCGGCCGGGCGACGTCGTCTGGCTGACGCTCTATTGGCAAGCCGCCGAGCCGCCCGCCGAGCCGCCTGAGTTCGTGCTGGAGCTGTTCGGCCGCCAGGTGCGCCGCATCGCCAATCTGCACAGCTACCACGGCCGCGGCCTCTACCCGGCCACCCTCTGGCCGCCGGGAGCCATCGTCGCCGACCGCTTCGCCGTGCGCATCGATGCAGACGCCGAAGCGCCGGTGCTCGGCCGCGTCTTCGCCCGCGTCGACGGCGGCCGGCCCGGCATCCAGGTGGCCACCGTGCGCATCGAGCCGCGCCGGCCGCTGCCCGCCCCCGATGAATGGCAGGCCGAGCTGGGCGACCACATCGCCCTCGTCAGCGCCGCCATGTCCCCCACCCGCGTCCTGCCCGGCCAGAGCGTGCAGGTGAAAGTGCGATGGTACGTCCCGCGCGGCGTCCCCGGCCAGGATTACACCACGCTCGTCCATCTGGGCCAGCCCGACGCGCCGCCGCTGAGCACCGGCGACAGCCCGCCACTGGGCGGCGACTACCCCACCAGCGTCTGGCGCAACGGCGAGGCCATTGACGACGCCTACTTCCTCGTCATCCCCGCCGACCTGCCCCCCGGCCGCTACCCCGTCTGGATCGGCCTCTACGACCCCGCCACCGGCGAGCGCCTGCCCGTCACCGTCGAAGGACAGCTGCAGCCCAACGGGGTCTATCTGGCCGGGTGGGTTGAGGTGGAAGGTGAGTGATGCGCCACCCGAAGCCGAGTTTTCAAGAAAAAACTCGGTTTCTAAATCAGCGGTCTCCTGTCCCCAATCTCCAATCTCCCAATCAAAAAAACCGAGTTTCCAAAAAGAAACTCGGTTTTAAAGCCGGTAGACAACCCGCCCAAATCGAATACACTGGTACAAAGACAACCGC
>CAYNOL010000134.1:0-9584 GCA_964398825.1 uncultured Ardenticatenaceae bacterium | reverse complement strand
CGGCTCGCCGTCAGCCACCAGCCGCCCGTGCTGGATCAGCAGCGCCCGCCGGCACAGCCGCTGGATGACCTGCATATTGTGGCTGACCAGCAAGACGGTGCGGCCGACTTTCGTCACGCCTTCCATCTTGTTGAGACATTTTTCCTGGAAGGCGGCGTCGCCCACGGCCAGCACTTCGTCGACCAGCAGGATGTCGGATTGCAGGTGGGCCGACACGGCGAAGGCCAGCCGCATGCGCATGCCGCTGGAGTAGCGTTTCACCGGCGTATCGATGAACTTCTCCACCTCGGCGAAGGCGACGATCTCGTCGAACGCGCGATCGACTTCGGCCTTGCGCATGCCAAGAATGGTGCCGTTGAGGTAGACGTTCTCGCGGCCGGTCAGCTCGGGGTGGAAGCCGGTGCCGACCTCGAGCAGGCTGGAGACGCGGCCGTTGAGGACGACACGCCCTTCCGACGGCGGCGTGATGCGCGACAGGATCTTCAGCAGCGTACTCTTGCCCGCCCCGTTGCGGCCGATGATGCCCACGACTTCGCCCCGGTCTATGGTGAACGATACATCGCGCAACGCCCACAGGACGTCCTCGGCCTCATCATCGTCCACCCGGCTGAGGCGGCGCAAGCGGCGAAAGTTCTTCAGCGGCGACGCCAGCCACGCCCCGGCCGACTTGAGCAGCGTGTCCTGCCGCTCCTCGCGCAAGCCGATGTGGTACTGCTTGCCCAGCCTCTCGACTTGGATCGCCTTCTTTGGCGCGTGTCCGTTGCTGCGAATGTCCATGTGTTATGGGCCGGCGTCAGGCGACGTCGGCAAAGCTCGCCTCCATGCGGCGGAAGTAGAACAGACCGGTGACGAAGATGACGGCGGCCGACAGCGTCCCGACGGCGATCATGTCCCACGGCATCGGTGTGGTGCCCAGCAACGCCGAGCGAAAGCCCTCGATGACCCCCACCATCGGGTAGAGGCCGAAGACGAGGCGGCCGGTCTGGCCGAAACGCTCGGTGATGAGCGTCCCGGCCCATACCACCGGCGCGGCGTACATCAGGATTTGGGAGATGAACGGCACAGCGTGCTTCACGTCGCGATATTGCACCGACAGGGCGGCCAGCCACAACCCCATGCCGGCCGCGCTCAGCATCATCAGCCCCACCAGCAGCGGCAGATAGGCCACCCGCGCCGTGGGCATGATGCGGAACCAGGCCATGAGCAGGAAGATGATGACGAAGGAGATGGCGAAGTCCACCAGCTTGGAGAAGACAGAGGTCATCGGGAAGACCAGCCGGGGGAAGTAGATCTTGGTCAACATCTCCGTGTTGTTGACCAGGCTGAGCGCCGCGGCCGACAGCGCCGTGGAGAAGTATAGCCACGGCACAAGCGCGACGTAGCTGAACACGGCGTAGGGCACGCCGTCGCTGCTCACCTGGGCCAGATTACCGAAGATGACCGTGAAGATAACCATGCTCAGCAACGGCCGCAAGATAGCCCAGCCGAAGCCCAGCACCGTCTGCTTGTAGAGCACCTTGATGTCGCGGTCGATCAGAAAGCGGAAGAGGTCGCGATAGTCACGCAACTCACGCCAGTTGATTAATTGCCAGCCGCTAATCGGCTCGATCACGATCTGTTCCGACTTCATTAGTGTTCTATGTATCCATCGCTTTGCCCAGGTTCGACGGACAGGGCAAAACGTAGCCTTTTCCACCCCCCTACCAAACTTATCATATCCAACCCGATTAGAAATGAACACCTTGTGAAACCGCGGTGAATTAAACGTAAAGGCTTTGTCCGTCGATTGACAGCCCCATGCCACGTTTTATAATTCACAAAAGAGGCCACTCAACCATTATTTTTTCCGACCCATTCAGGCTTCGCGCCTCCTAGCGATGGGAATCAATAACACCCCCGAGACAACAATCAATAGCTCCACCTCCGGCCCGGCATTGCCCGGCCTGCGGGGCTATCTTTCGGAATCGCG
The DNA here is from genome assembly GCA_964398825.1 of uncultured Ardenticatenaceae bacterium. Classification (GTDB taxonomy): domain Bacteria; phylum Chloroflexota; class Anaerolineae; order Promineifilales; family Promineifilaceae; genus Promineifilum. The sequence continues at coordinate 7,615 of CAYNOL010000134.1, read as the reverse complement.
CCGCATCGGTCATTTTGTGATGTAAGGCGATTGGTCAACTGTCCGGAATCGCTCGCGCGGGCTGATGATCAATATCTGGAACTTCCAGACCAAGCGTGGCCAGGTTCACGTCGAGTGCCCTTGCTGCGGCTGGCAAGGCCCGGCCTTCCTCTATTTGAGCACCTGGCGCGGCGTTGAGGCCCATTCGAAATGCCCGCGCTGCCAATCCCGGTCGCGCCATCGCGGTCTGACGTTGCTGCTGCCGGAAATATTGGGCGATAAGCCGTCCGGGCCGGGCCTGGTTTTTGCGCCGGAGCCGTCCATGATGGGCTTGCTGAACCGGCTGATGGCCGAGCCGGTGATGACGACGGACCTGAATATGCCGGGTGTTGATTTCCCCGGAGAGGACATCCAGGGGTTGAGTTTCAACGACGGCCGCTTCGCCTTCCTCATGTGCAACCACGTGCTGGAGCATATTCCCGACGACCGGCAGTCCCTTCGGGAGTGCGCGCGGGTGTTGATGCCCGGCGGGCTGGCCGTCTTCACCATTCCCGGTGACTTTGACCAGCATGATACGTGGTATTTTGACAAACCGGACTCCACCGGTCACCTGCGCCATTATGGAATGGACGTGGTCGAAAAGATGAGGGACGCGGGCTTCAGCTCGGTGACGCCCATCGACATGAGCGAAGGCCGCCCCCCTCGCTACTTCATCCGGCCTAGGGACATGGCCTTCATCTGCCGTAAATAATAACACCCTCCCGGCATCGGGAGGGTGTTTTCTTTGCCGTTCGGCGGTTGAATTATCAGTTCAGATATTGCCGCAGGTGCCCGGCGAAGTTCGGGTGGCGCAGCTTCCGCAGCGCTTCCTTCTCCAATTGGCGGATTCGCTCGCGAGAGAGGCCGAACATCTCGCCCACTTCCTTCAGCGTGCGCGATTCGCCGTCCTGCAAGCCATAGCGCAGGCGCAAAATGCGGGCCTCGCGCGGGGTCAACTGGTCGAGGATGTCGCCGATCTCCTCGGTCAGCATCGTCTGGGCCACCGTCTCGGCCGGGGCGGGCGCTTCGATATCCTCGATGAAGTCGCCCAACTCAGCGTCGGACTCGTCGCCCACCGGTCGCTCCAGATGAACGGGCTGGCGGCTGGTGCGCAGCATCCAGCGGACGCGGTCGGCCGGCAGCTCCATGTTCTCGGCGATCTCCTCAGCCGTCGGCTGGCGGCCGTACTCCTGCTCCAGCTCCTGGGCCACTTGGTACAGCTTGCTGATGCGGCCGCCGAGATGGGCCGGGATGCGGATGGTGCGGCCGTGGTTAGCCAGCGCGCGGGTCACGGCCTGGCGGATCCACCACGTGGCGTAGGTGCTGAAACGGTTGCCGCGCCGGTAGTCGTACTTCTCCACCGCCTTCATCAAGCCGACGTTGCCTTCCTGAATCAGATCGAGGAACTGCAGGCCGCGGCCGCGATACTTCTTGGCGATACTGACCACGAGGCGGGTGTTGGCGCGGATGAGGTGGGCGCGGGCGGCCTCGCCGACTTCGCGCTGGCGCTCCAGCAGATCGCGCTCGTCAAGGTCCGTGATCTCGCCCGATTCGAGCTTCTCGGCCGCTTCGCGACCGGCCTCGATCTCCATGGCCAGATGAACCTCTTCCTCGGCCGACAACAGCCCCTGCTGCCCCATCTCGCGAAAGTAGAGGCCGACGGAGTCGTCGATCGGCACATTGCTCAGATCGAACAACGGCGCATCGTGGGTGCGCACGCGCGCGGGCCGGACGACGCGCTCCTCGACGGGCAGTTCCTCGTCGATCGGCTCCTCTTCGTCGTCCATCTCTTCGTCGACATCATCGGCGTTGAGAGCCGTGGCGACTATATCCGCGTCGTTTTCATAAATCGCCAGGCCGAGCGACTGGGCTTCCTCCAGCAACGTCTCCAGAAGGGTGATATTGTTCTCTATCTCCGGCAACGCTTCCAGGATTTGATCGTAGGTTAGATAGCGCTGCTCGATCCCTTCGTTCAAGAGGTTGTTGAGAATCTCCATTTCGTCGGACATAGCATCGTTCGGATCAGTCATGTTATAATAATTCCTCGCGGTCTCCCAAAATATTTTTCGGCCGTCGACAACAGCCGGCCCCCGCACAACAAAACGCTGAGCTTTCCGTCAGAATGTTTGATTGGTATGAAAATTGGTCTCTGCACAGCGTCGGGCAGGCTCACGCTCAACGCACTTTTCCTCTTCCTATAAGGTCAAAAATGCAGTCTAGCATAAGCAAAGACCAAAAGTCAATAGGCGCACGGGGTTCGGAGCGAGTAGTTTGACGCGCCGCGCTATGGCCCTCATTGCCTACCTCTTTAGACGCGATCTGTGCCGAAAAGTTACATGAACCTGTCATTTGCTTAACTGTTGCTAAGCCTGGTCTTCTGTATAATCGGGCCGTAATCTTGCGACAGGCAACGACCGAAACAAGCCGGCCAGCCTGGGCCAACCTGTCAGCAAGGAAACTATTTATCTTTCTCGGAGGAAAGAGTGAATCGATATCGTCTACAAAGTTCGTTTGTATTGGTGCTCTTGCTCATGATGTTCCTCGTCGCATGCGGCGGGGGCGGGCAGGAGCAAACCGAAGTGACGATCGCCCCCGTGGCGACCGTCCCCGAGCAGCAGCCGGAGCCGACCGATGCCCCGGCCGAAGAGCCGACCGTCGCGCCGACTGAGGAGCCGGCCGGCCCTGTCGCCCAGTCCAGTTTCCAGGACGCCATTCAGGCCACCATTCAGATCGAAGCCCAGGGCAGCTTCATGGATCCCGAGTTCGGCATGCAGTTGAACACCGCCGGCCGCGGTTCGGGCTTCATCATTGACCCGTCCGGCATCGCCGTGACCAACAACCACGTCGTCACCGGCGCGGCATTCCTTCAGGTCTACGTGCCCGGCAACGACCGGCCGCTGAACGCCCGCATCCTCGGCGTGTCCGAGTGCAACGACCTGGCGGTCATCGACCTTGATGGAGACGGCTACCCGTTCCTCGAGTGGTCCGATGCCCCCGCCCGTCTCGGCACCGAGGTGTACGCGCTGGGCTACCCGCTGGGTGACCCCGAGCCAACGCTGACTCGCGGCGTCATCTCCAAGGAGCAGGCCGGCGGCGAGACGAGTTGGGCCTCGATCAACAACGTCGTTGAGCACGACGCGACGATCAACCCCGGCAACTCCGGCGGCCCGCTGGTGACGCCCGACGGCAAGGTTGTCGGCGTCAACTACTCCGGCTGGTCGACCGTCAACCAGTACTTCGCCATCAACACTCGCGACGCGCGGGCCATCGTCGAGCAGCTCCGCACCGGCGTTGACACCGACTCCATCGGCATCAACGGCGAGGCCGTCATGACCAACGACGGTCTGACCGGAATCTGGGTCGCTTCCGTCGAGTCCGGCTCCCCGGCCGACCGCGTAGGTGTCAAGGCAGGCGACATCATCACCAAGCTGGAAGGGCTCGTCCTGTCCACCGACGGCACGATGTCCGACTACTGCGACATCCTGCGCAGCCGCAACGCCACCGACCCGATGAACATCGAAGTCCTGCGCTTCGCCACCCAGGAGATCCTGGAAGGGCAGCTGAACGGCCCGGCGCTGGAGCAATCCTTCTCCTTCGCCCAGGCGATTCAGGTCGACGAACCGCCCGCCAGCGGCGGCGGCACCGTCACGACCTACCAGGAGTACGTCGGCATCTATGACGATTCCCAGGCGGTCTACGTGGAAGTTCCGGCCGAGTGGTTCGACGTCGACGGCTCCAACTGGGTGAGCGACGACGGCCGCATCAACGGCAGCTCGCTGATGGCTTCGCCCGACCTGGCCGGCTTCAGCAGCAACTACACCACGCCCGGCATGCAGATCCTGGCCGGCACCATCTTCGGCGACACCACCATGGGTGAACTGGCCGACGTACTGGACTTCTCGGGCGCCTGCACCTATGAGGGGCGTTTCGACTACGCTGACAACGTCTACACCGGCGTTTACGACATGTACAGCAACTGCGACGGTCAGGGCAGCGTGATCATCGTGCTGGCGGCCGAGCCCGCGGCGAAGGATTTGTCCATCGTTGTGCTTGTTCAGGTCGTCACCGACGCGGACCTCGACGCGCTGGATCACATCCTGAACACGTTCGACGTGGTGGGCACGCTGCCGCGCAGCTAGGGCGGGTGGTTGTTCTTTAGTGATGAAGGGCGGGCCCGGTCGGGCCCGCCCTTTTTGATCCTCTTCCTCTGTTTTATTAAAGCGTCTCCGGCCGGCGCCCGTTGTGGCGTTATTCCCATGCCCGATCATATACAATGATTGACAGGCGACGGCAGATGATCCCTTCCCCGATCATCTCTATTCAATCAAAGGAGACAATTGATGAAGCGTATTGGCGCGTTTTGGCGCTCGAGTGTTGTTGCAAAATTATTTATTTTAGTTGGCTCGTTACTCTTTGCCTGCTTTTTTTGCACGGTTTTTATGTTCCTGGTCCCCTCGCCGGAGCGCGAGCCCGCGGCCGTGAATGAGGTAGCCGGCGGCGCGGCGGAGGTGCGTTCCACGTCCGTGCCCCTGCTCGATGAGCCGGAGGATTCTCCGACGGCCGAGCCCACCGAGCACCCCACCCAGCTGCCCACGGCGACCCTCGAACCGACGGCCACCCCCGAACCAACAGCCACCTCGGTTCCAACTGACACCCCGGTTCCCCCCACTCCCACGGCCGATTCGGCGGCGATGACTGCTGAGGCAGCCAATGCACAGCTAACCCGTACAGCCGCGGCCGAAGCCACCACTGAAGCAGAGGTAGCCAGTACGATCGCGGCTGAACTCAGCGCGGAGTTGACTTATCGCTCGAAAATGGTGGAGATCTCCCAGTTTTATGTCTCCGCTCTGGACGGTCTGCAACTCCAATCGGAGGCGGCCGGCAACAACCCCACCCTCATCATTAATTCCGACTGGATCAATGAAACGAAGCTCTACCTAGTGATGATGCTGCTGGGAGGCGAAGAGATTCGCAAGCTGGACCCACCGGCGCAATTTGACGCCGTGCATGCCGACATGCTCAAGGCGGCCGACTACTTCGACCTCACCGTCAAATATTATGAAGAAGGAATCGACGAACTGAGCGCCGCCAAACTCAATCTGGCAGCCCAGAACATGCAACTCGGGACGCAAGAGATCAGGCGGGCGACGCAGAAGCTGGAGGCGATGGCCGGCCCGTAAATTGGGTGTAGGGGCGGGTTTGTAACCCGCCCCTACAGCTTCTTGCTTCTGTCCCGCTTCATCCACCGCTCCAGCAGCTCCCCCACACGGTCGGACCGCTGGCGGATGACCGTGCAGCCGGGCAGCGCTTCGAGAAACATCGCCCCGTACCGCTTGGTCAGCAGCCGCTTGTCGAGCACGATGACCGCCCCCTCGTCCGTCGTGCGGCGGATGAGGCGGCCGAATCCCTGCCGGAACTTCAGCACCGCCTCGGGGATGGAGTACTCGAAAAACGGGCTTTCGTACGTCTCTGAGCGGGCGGCGAAAATGGGGTCGGTCGGCACGTCGAACGGCAGCTTGGCGATGATGAGGCACGTCAGCGCCGGGCCGGGGATGTCCACCCCTTCCCAGAACGAGCGCGTGCCCAGCAGCACCGCCCGCGCCCCCTCGCGGCGGAACTGCTCCAGCAGCTGCTGGCGCGACATGCCCTGCGTCTGGGCCAACGTGGCGATGTTGGCCGCCGACAGCGCGCTCTCCACGGCCGCCGCCGTCTGGTTCAGATGGTTGTTGGCCGTGAACAGCACCAGCGTGCGGCCGCCCAGCGTCACGGCCGTGTCGACGATCGCCTGCTCCAGCATCCGCTGATAGCCCGGCTGGTTCGGCTCGGGGATGTCGGTGACCAGATAGAGCAGCGTCGAGTTCTTGTAATCGAACGGCGAGCCGACGGCCAGCTCTTCTGCTTCGTGGGCGTGCAGCCGGTCGCGGACGTAGTCAAACGTCGATTCGGGGCGGCCGTAGCCCGCTGTGCGCAGCGTGGCCGAAGTCAGCACCACCGTCTCCTTGCTCTGGAAGATGTGCAACTCCACCAGCGGCCCCACGTGGAGCGGCGCGGCGTGGAGCGAGATGAACTCCTTGAACTGCTCGGCCCAGTAGATCATCGCCGGGTCGGGCTTCAGCACCAGCGCGTCCAGATTGGCCCGCGCTTCTTCCAGCATCTGCCCGTTGCTGACCAGCGCCGCCCGTAGTTCATCCACCCCCTCGATGTCGACGGTGTGCGACAGATCGGCCACGGACTGGATCAGCTTCTGGAACCCCTTGACGATGACGGCGTAGAGCTTGCTCAGATCGGCCCACCCCTCTTCAACAAGATGGTAGTCGGGCTGGGTTCGCACGGCCGGCGTCAGCCGTATCTGCGCGGCGAACTGGCTGCGCTCCCGCTCGATGCCGCGCAGAAAGAAGTCGAGCGTGGAGAAGAAGTCTTGTGTCCGCAGCGTGGCCAGCGTGGCGTCGGCGCGCATACGGTCGGCCACGGCGTCGACCTCGGCGCTGATCTCGCGCGGCGCGACGGCGGCGATGCGCTGTTGGGCGTTGGCCACGACGCCGGCGCGCGGCCGCGTCACTTCGTCGAGGATCGTCTCCAGGAAGCGGCGGTCGGCGCGGAAGCTCAGCCCGTCGGTGACGGCCGCCTCGAGGTGGTGAGCCTCGTCGATGATCAAGTCCGTGTACTCCGGCAGCACCATGCCGTTGGAGCGCAAATCGGCCAGCAGCAGCGAGTGATTGACGACGACGAGATGGGCCATCTCCGAGCGGCGGCGGGCGATGTGGAGCGGGCAATTCTCGGCCGCGCATTGGTCGGCGGTGCAGGTTGGGTTCTCGCTGTTGATCTTGCCCCACGCCAGCCGCTCGCCCGGGGTGCGCAGGATGATCTCCCCCACGTCGCCCGTCTGCGAATGGGGCAACCACAGCAGGATGCGGGCGTAGAGGGTCATCTCGTCGGCGCTGCCGGGGCCGCTGCGCCGCATCTGCTGGAACAGGCGAGTGCAGATGTAGTTACTGCGCCCCTTGCGAATGGCCGCGCGCACGTCGAGGTCGAGCGTTTGGTGCAGCGCGGGAATGTCTTTGTTGACCAGTTGGTCTTGCAGGTTGATCGTGTTCGTCGAGATGACGACACGGCGGCCGTTGGTCGTGGCCCAATAGGCCGCCGGCAGCAGATAGCCCAGGCTCTTGCCCGTGCCCGTGCCGGCCTCCACCAGCACGTGGCGCGAGTGGTTGAACGCCTCGGCCACCGTCTCCAGCATCTCCACCTGCTGCGGCCGGTGCTCGAAGCCGGGGAAAGCGCGGTCGAACAGGCCGCCGGGCTGGATGAGGCGCGTCAGCGCGCCCACGTCGAGCCGCGACGGGTGCTCGTCGGCCACCAGCGTGGAGCCCTCCAGCTTGGGCGGCGTGTAGAGGCGTTGCAGACGGCCGCGCATGCGCAGCTCGTTGCTCTCGAACGCGCCGCGCGCCCGCTCGGCCAGCACTTCTTCGAAGAACAGCGTCTCCGGCCAGCCCAGATTGCGCCCCGCCTCGACGATCTCCTCCAGTTGCGCCAGCGAGAGGGCCAGCGCGCGCTCGCGCAGGGCCAGGAACAGCTCGATGGTCAGCTCGGCGTCGGCCAG
>CAYNOL010000133.1:3026-9584 GCA_964398825.1 uncultured Ardenticatenaceae bacterium | reverse complement strand
GTGCGCGTGTCGATGGCCGAATCGGCTGACGCCATGCGCGCTGTCGAGGTGCTGGGCGTGGGCGACAAGGAGCTGTTCCGCCAGTCGCTGCGCACCACGCTGGTGAAGGAGTCGGACGACTTCGCCATCTTTGAGGAGCTCTTCCCCCTCTACTTCGGCACCGGCGGCCCGCCGATGCAGAATGCCATGGAAGACCTGTCCGAAGACGAGCAGGAGATGCTGAAGGCGGCGCTCCAGGCGTTGAGCGGCCGCATGCAGGCGCTGATGGATTGGCTGACCAGCGGCGAAGGGCCGACGAAGGAGGAGCTGGAGCAGCTGGCCGAGCGGGCCGGCATCCAGTGGGCCAACAGCAGCCAGGACGCCCGCTGGATCACGCGGCGCATGCTGCAGCAGATGGGCATGGGCCACCTGGAAGAGCAACTGCGCGAGCTGATGGAGCGGCTGCAAGAGATGGGCATGAGCCAGGAAGCGATCGAGAAGCTGATGGGCGTCGTCGAGGCCAACCGCGAGGCGCTGACCGAGCAGGCGGCACAGAGCGTCGGCCGCCAGATCGCTGAGCAGCGCGCCAATCGCCCCGATGACATCTACGGCTCCGACCTGATGCACAAGCCGTTCGAATCGTTGAGCCAGGAAGAGGCCAACATGCTGCGCAAGGAAGTGCAGCGGCTGGTCACCCAGCTGCGTAGCCGGGCGGCGCTGCGGCGCAAGCGGGGCAAGGAAGGGCGCTTCGACTCCAAGGGCACCATTCGCGCCAACCAGCGCTTCGGCGGCGTGCCGATGGAGCTGAAGTTCAAGCGCAAGAAGCTGAAGCCCAGCCTCGTCCTCATCTGCGACATCTCCCGCTCCATGCTCTCGGTGGCCGAGTTCATGCTGCGGCTGACCTATGAGCTGCAGGATCAGGCCGCCAAGACGCGCAGCTTCGGCTTCTATAGCGACATGGAAGAGATCAGCCTGACGCTGTCGGGCAACCACGCGTCAGAGGCGGTGGACGGCGTCATGGACGTGTTCTACGGCCGCGCGCCGATGCATTACGCCACCGATTTGGGCCACAGCCTGGGCACGTTCTACGACAACTGGCTCGACAGCGTCAACGGCCGCACGACGGTGGTCATCCTGGGCGACGGCCGGAATAATTTCAACGATCCCCGGCTGGACTTGATTAAGGATCTGCAGAAGCGGGCGCGCCGCCTCATCTGGTTCAACCCCGAAGCGCCGCGCCAGTGGGGCACGGGCGACAGCGACATGCTGGAGTACGCGCCGCTGTGCGATCAGGTGTATATGGTGCGCAATCTGGCCCAGCTTTCGTCGGCCGTCGACAAGCTGATGGCCGGCGCTTGACGCCTCTCGGGGGGCATGCTATGATGCGCGAAATGAAGCGCGACGACACAGCCCGCACTCTGTATTATGACCGGCAACCACCCACGGCCGCGCTGATGCGCGCTTGACGGTTGCCGCCGGCTGGATGAAGCGACGGCAAACAAGAGAGCAAAGGACGCGGCCAACCCGCGTCCTTTTTGTTGGAAACGTAAGTAATAGAAGGTAGGAGTAGCGCGATGGCGACGATCATTGATGAATTAAGGTGGCGAGGATTGGTCTACGACAAGACCGAGGGGCTGGACGAGTTGGTGGGGGAGCAGAAGCTGACTCTCTACAACGGCTTCGACCCGACAGCCGATTCGCTCCACATCGGCCACCTGGTGCCGCTGATGCAGCTGGCCCGCTGGCAGCGCCACGGCCACACGCCGATCGCCCTGGCCGGCGGCGGCACGGGCATGATCGGCGACCCCAGCGGCCGCAGCGCCGAGCGCAACCTGCTGACGCTGGACGTGATCGATGCCAACGTGGAGAGCATTAAGGGGCAACTGGGTTCGATCCTCGACTTCGAGGTGAAGACGAACCCGGCCCAAGTGATCAACAACGCCGACTGGCTGCGGCAATTGCTGCTGGTCGATTTCCTGCGCGACACGGGCAAGCACTTCACGGTCAACTACATGCTGGCCAAGGACTCCGTCAAATCGCGCATGGAACGGGACGACGGCATCTCCTACACCGAGTTCAGCTACATGCTGCTGCAGGCCTACGACTACCTGCACCTGTTCGACACCCATGGCTGCGTCCTGCAGGCGGGCGGCAGCGATCAGTGGGGCAACATCGTCGCCGGCGTGGAGCTGATCCGCCGGACACGCGGCCAGAAGGCGCACGCGCTCGTCTACCCGCTGCTGGTCCGCGCCGACGGCAGCAAATTCGGCAAGACGGCCGAGGGCACCAGCGTCTGGCTCAGCCCCGAGCGCACGTCCCCCTACCGCTTCTATCAATACTGGTACAACACCGACGACGGCGACGTGGTGACCTACCTGAAGTATTTCACCCGGCTGACGCAAGGGGAGATCGCCGCGATGGAGAACATGGTCGTCGAGCAGCCGGAGCGGCGCGAGGCGCAGCGCACGCTGGCGCGCGAGGTGACGCGGATGATCCACGGCGAGACGGCGCTGGCCAAGGCCGAGGAAGCGTCGCAGGCGCTGTTCGGCGGCGACGTCACCGGGCTGGACGCGGCCGACATCGAAGACATCTTCGCCGAGGTGCCGTCCAGTGAGGTTGGGCGCGAGGCGCTGAGCGAGGGCGTGGCCGTCGTCGACTTGCTCGTCAACAGCGGCCTGGCCAGCTCCAAGGCCGACGCCCGCCGCGCCATTCAGGGGGGCGGCATCTACCTCAACAACGAGCGAGTGACCGACGGTGGGCAGTCGGCCGCTTTGGGCCAGGCGATCCACGGCCGTTTCCTCGTCCTGAGGAAGGGGCGGCGGCAATATCATTTGGTGCGCGTTGTTTAACCAGTAGGTCAGCTTACCAGTAAGTCAGTGCGCCAATAAGCCGGTAATCGGCTCGGCGCAGGCACTGACCTACTGACCCACTGACCCACTGACCCACTGATCTACTGACCAATCCGGCTCACAACCCGCTCCGTATAAATCGGCCCCGACGGCGTCAGGCGACTCTCGATGAGATGGAGGGTGGCGACGGGGACGGGCAGTCGGGGGACGCCGGCCGTCCAGTCGATGCTGCGCGCCGCTTGTTCGTCCTTCGCACGCCCCAGCGTCAGGTGGGCGCGGAACGGCTTCGCTTCCGGCGGCCAGCCCAGTGGAGCCAGCGCCTCGTCTAGCGCCCGCTTCAGCGTCGCCAGTCGCTCTTCCTCGCCCGACAGCCCAACCCAGATGACGCGCGGCCGCCGCCTGTTGGGAAAGCAGCCGATGTCGCCGGCGTGCAGCGTGAACGGGAGCAGGCCGCCGGCGACGGCATCCATGGCCTGCTGAACAGCCGGCAGCTTGGCCGTCGGCATGTCGCCCAGGAAGGCGAGCGTCAGATGCATCTGCTCCGGCCGCACCCAGCGCACCGCGCCGCGTGGCACGCCGACGGCCAGCGCGCGAGCGGTTTCGCCCAACGCATCACGAACGTCCTCTGGTAGTTGAACAGCGATGAAAGCCCGAATAGTGGTCATAGTAACGAGTTCAGGCGGTTGGGATTCTTCGTCCGTAGTGGGCGCTTGAGCACCCATTACGGACTCTATTAGAGCAACAGGTGGGACGAGGAGCAAGAGTGTGACGCGTGCCTGCGTCTACTTCAGATGAGCGCCTCTAGAGTTTCCACGACATGCCGCCCGACTGATCCTTCCAATCGGGTGGAGAATCGTGTACGATGAAATCGCTGGGGCACGCTCTATAAGGAAGGGGCAGGAGCAATGGAATTCGATCCCGCACGTCATCCGCACCGTCGATTCAACGCGCTCACCGGGGAATGGGTGCAGGTCTCGCCCCACCGGCTGCAACGGCCGTGGCTGGGCCAGGTGGACGCGCCGCCGCCCGACGAGCGCCCGGCGTATGACCCCGGCTGCTACCTCTGCCCCGGCAACGAGCGGGCCGGCGGCGCGCGCAATCCCGACTACAGCGACACCTACGTCTTCACCAACGACTTCGCCGCCTTGTTGCCCGACACACCCCCGACGGCCGAGCCCAGCGGCGCGGCCGGTCGCCTGCTGCGCGTCGATGCTGCCCCCGGCACGGCTCGCGTGCTTTGTTTCTCTCCTCGCCATGACCTGACGCTGGCCGAAATGGACGTGGCCGGCATCCGGCGGGTAGTGGAGATGTGGGTGGAGCAGACGGCCGAACTGGGGCAGCGCTACCGCTGGGTGCAGCTGTTCGAGAACAAGGGCGAGGTCATGGGCAGCTCCAACCCCCACCCCCACGGGCAGGTGTGGTGCGTCGACGCGCTGCCCAACGAGGCGGCCAAAGAGGAGCAGCAGCAGGCCGCCCACTACCGGGCCGAAGGGCGGCCGCTGCTAATGGAGTACGCCCGGTTAGAGGAGGAGCGGGGGGAGCGCGTCGTCGTCGCCAACAATGAATGGCTGGCCGTTGTGCCGTTCTGGGCTGTGTGGCCGTTCGAGACGCTGCTGATGCCTCGCCGCCACGTCACGCGCATTACAGAGTTGAGCGAAGATGAGCGCGACGCCCTGGCCGATATCATTCAGCAACTGCTGGTGCGCTACGACAATCTGTTCGACGCTCCGTTCCCCTACTCGATGGGCTGGCACGGCGCGCCCTTCGGGATGGTCGCGACCGCCCATTGGCAGCTGCACGCCCACTTCTTGCCGCCGCTGTTGCGCTCGGCAACAGTCAGGAAGTTCATGGTGGGGTACGAATTACTGGCCGAGGCGCAACGGGATTTGACGGCCGAGCAGGCGGCTGCCCGCTTGCGCGAGAGTGGGGATGTTCATTACCGGCAAGCGCCGGACAAGTTTCGCCCGCCTGATCCCGCAGCGCGAGAGGGTGCGCCACGCGCCAACGACTTAACCAGACGATAACCCTTTTATAACAGAAGATTAATCGATCCCTACGATAAGGCGGTTAGACTTTCGCTAAAGCAGAAAGTCAGTAGAATGTTAATTCCCCTTGTTGTCCTTCCAATGCGTAGTAGCCACGGGGTGTCTACGCCTTGGCTTGTTGTCGAACCCATGGTTCCAATAGTCTTAACAAATGGAGAAACACATGAGAAAGACACGATTGTTCCTTTTTGCTGTTTTGGTGATCGCTCTGCTTGCGGGCGGCTTGATGCTCCAGGGCGGGGCGGTCAGCGCGCAAGATGATATCACCCTCACGCTGCTCCACAACAGCGACGGCGAGTCCGCGCTGTTGAGCACCACCAACACCGTCACCGCAGGCAGTTCCTATGGCAATACCGAAGACGTCAACCTGCTGGTAGGCGGCGTCGCCAGCTTCAAGACCCTGATGGATTCGCAAATCAGCGGCGCGCGCGAGGCAGGCAACTCTGTCCTGTCCGTCTATGCGGGCGACGCCTTCCTGGCCAGCTCGGTGCTGGTCTGCAGCCTGCCGCCGATCGACGGCCCGATCTACGACGCCGTAGCCCAGCGGCAAATGGCGTATGATGCCCACATCATTGGCAACCACGAGTTCGATTTCAATCCCGACTTTCTGGAGCGGTTCATCCGCGAGTTCGATGACGGCAGCGGTTTGACACAGCCGTTTCTGTCCACCAACCTCGACTTCTCCGCCGAGCCGGGCTTCGCCGACCTGATCGACCCCGACGGCCTCATCAATGAGGTTGTGGAAGACAATCGGCCGCTGGCCCACTCGATGATCTACGCCGACCCCGTGACCGGCGAAAAGTTCGGCATCGTCGGCGCGACCACGCCTGACCTGGTCACCGTTTCCAGCCCGCGCGACGTCGTCGTCCTCGACCTGGCCGAGACGATCGTCGCCGTCCAGGCAGAGATCGACGCCCTGGAAGGTATGGGCATCAACAAGATCGTCTTCACCAGCCACTTGCAGGACCTTGAGAACGACATCGCCCTGCTGGGTGAGTTGGAAGGCGTCGACATCGCCGTCGGCGGCGGCGGCGACGAAGTGCTGGTGAATTCCGGCCTGCCGACCGAAGACCAGCTGCTGCCCGGCGAGGATTCGGGCGTTTTCGGCGACTATCCGTATGAAGTACAGGACAAAAACGGCGACACCGTCTATCTGGTGACCACCAAGGGCAACTACAAGTACCTCGGCCGTTTGGATGTCAACTTCGACACGAGCGGCGTCATCACGTCCGTTGACCTGACGGAGAGCTACCCGCGTCGCAACATCCCCGACACCCCCGAGAACGCCGACGCCGTCGCCGCGCTGGGTGTGACCGACATCTACGCGCCGGATCCCGACATCGTGACGTCGGTCATCGAGCCGGTTGAGGCGTGCACCCAGGGCTTCGAGGAGACGGTGCTGGCCTACAGCGAGGTGGTGCTCGACGTATCGCGCGACGCCAACCGTGGCCGCGAGGCCAACGGCGGCAACCTCATCACCGACGCCTTCCTCTATGCCTACGAGACCCTGGCCGAGGTCAGCGGCGTGACCGCGCTCGACAACCCGACCGTGGCCGTCCAGAACGGCGGCGGCATCCGACAGAACGCCGGCGATTTCCTGACCGGCGAGATCACCCGCCAGAACACGCTCGACGTGCTGCCCTTCACCAACGACGTCGTCGTCATCGAGAGCATGACCGCCGAGA
>CAYNOL010000133.1:0-2926 GCA_964398825.1 uncultured Ardenticatenaceae bacterium | reverse complement strand
GCCAAGATCTCCTATGAGCGCGCGCTGGTGCTCTACCTGACGGAATCGGCCGAGGACTTCCCCATCGGCGACACCGGCTTACCGACGATCCAGGCCGATGATGTGCGCTACCAGCCGGAAGGCGAAGGCCGCATCACGTTCCTCGAGGTAGCCGAGACCTACACCTTGTTCCTGCCCGCCATCCATTCCGATGACGTTCAGTGGTAATCTGACGTTAGTGCAGTAGCAGAACCAAAACAGGACATTCGGGAAAACCGAATGTCCTGTTTTTTATTGTGTGGCGGTTACTGTTTGTAGCCGAACAACCGGAGCCATTCGTCGATGTCGTCTTCCGGCTCCTTCTCTTGCTTCTTGGGGGGTGGGGCAGCGGGCTTGGGGGCGGGTTTGCGCGGCGGGCGGGGCGTCTCCGGCTCGGGGCCGAACAGCGCCAGCCACTCCTGCATCTCCTCGGCGCTCATCGCCGGGGCGTCGGGGCGCTCGGGGCGGCTCTGGTCCCGGCCGCCGAATCGGCGGTCGGTCATCAACGCCACGGCGAACTCGTCGGAGCGCTGGACGGCCACGCGGCGGCGGGCAGCGGCCGCGGCCACCTCGCCGTCGCTGCTGACGATGACGAATTCGGGCGGATTGCCGATGGCCTCGATGCGCCGGATGAGCACTGCGTCGGCCGTCGAGTTGTTGGGCGCGAACACGGCCTTGACGCCGCCGCCCGACAGGTGTTTGGCCTCGCCCGCCGGCAGTCCGCCGTCGAAGACGACGGTGACCTTGCGCCGCGGGTCGGCCGCCGTCCAGCGCCGCAGCAGCCGCACCAGCTTGGCCTCGTCGTCGGGGTCGGCCAGCGACAGACCCGGCGTCTGGGCGATGAGGTTGTGCCCGTCGATGAGATAGTTCATCCCTCAGCCAACCCTCTCCAGCCCGGCGATGCTGGCCGCCAGCCGCTTGATGCCCACGCCGGGGAAGGCGACCGTCACCTCTTCATCCCCGCCGGTCAGCTTGCTCTCGATCACCGTGCCGTCGCCGAACTTGCTGTGGCGCACCTTCTGGCCTGTCTTGAATTGGGCGGCCGAGCGGCGCGGCTCCGGCGGCTCGTCGTCCTGCGCATAGGACTTCGGCAGGTTTGAGCGGCGATATGGGTCTGGCTGCGTCCCCTGCACAGGGCCACTCTTCGGTCTGGGCGCGCTCTCCTGCCGCCACGTCGTGTCCCAGGCCGTGCGGGTCGTGTTCCACGTGCTGGCCCGCTCGATGCTCTCGCGGCGGCGGTTGCCCGGCCGCTGGCCGTCGATCAGCTCCTCGGGGATGTCGGCCAGAAAGCGGGACGGCACGGCCACGGAGCTGTCCCCCCACGACGTGCGCCGGAAGGCGTGGGAGAGGTAAATGGCGTCGCGGGCGCGCGTCAGCCCCACATAGAACAGGCGGCGCTCCTCGGCCAGCTCATCCTCGTTGTCCATCGAGCGGCTGTGGGGCAGCAGCCCCTCTTCCAGCCCGGTGATGAAGACCACGGGAAACTCCAGCCCCTTGGCCGCGTGCAGCGTCAGCAGCGTCGTCGCCTGGGCTTCGTTGTCCAGATTGTCCGTCTCGGCCACCAGCGACACCTGCTGCAGGAATTCGCTCAGGTTCATCTCGCCGTCGATGCCCGCAACCCCACGCAACTCCATCACGTTGGCCCAGCGCTCCTCGCCCTCTTCCGTGCCGTCTTCGAGATAGGCGCGGTAGTTGATCTGCTCCAGGATGGCGTCGAGCAGCTCGCCGACGCTGACCTTCTCGCGCAGCTGGAGCCAGGCGGCCAGCAGCGAGCCGAAGTTGTAGAGGACGTTGTAGGCGCGGCCGTTAAACGGGTGTTGCGCGTCGGGGTCGGTCGCCAGCTTGACCAGCGCCTCGGCCGGCTGCAACCCTTGCCCGGCCGCCCAGGCCGCGAACTGCGCCTGCGTCTGCTGGCCGATGCCGCGCGTGGGCACGTTGAGCACGCGGTTGAAGCTGACCGCGTCGAGCGGGTTGTGGACGACGCGCAGATAGGCGATGACGTCCTTGATCTCCCGTCGTTGGTAGAACTGCGTCGCCCCCACGAGCCGGTAGGGCAGGCCGGCCTGCACAAACGCCTCTTCCAGCGCGCGGGATTGGGCGTTGGTGCGGTACATGACGGCGAAAGCGTTGCCGTTGTACCCTTGCAGCATCAGGCTCTCGATGGTGCTGACCACCGTGGCCGCCTCGTCCGACTCGTTGTACGCTTCGCGCAGGATGATCTTCGCCCCGCCCGGCCGCTGGGTGAACAGCTTCTTGGGGATGTGATCCCGGTTGCGCCGGATGACTTCGATGGCCGCGTCGAGGATGAGCTGGGT
This sequence comes from uncultured Ardenticatenaceae bacterium, assembly GCA_964398825.1. Lineage (GTDB taxonomy): Bacteria > Chloroflexota > Anaerolineae > Promineifilales > Promineifilaceae > Promineifilum. Next base: position 593 of record CAYNOL010000133.1, on the reverse strand, counting down.
GGAGCGGTAGTTTTGCTCCAGCAAGATCGTTCGCGATTCGGGAAAGTCGCGGTAGAAGTTCTGGATATTGCGATAGTCAGCCCCGCGCCACTTGTAGATCGACTGGTCGGAGTCGCCGACGGCGAACAGGCTGTTATTATCGCCGGCCAGCTGGCGCAACAGGCGGTACTGGGTGGTGTTGGTGTCCTGGAACTCATCGACCAGAATGTGGTGGTATCGCTCCTGGTATTTGGCCAGCACGTCGGGCCGTTCGTCGAACAGCAGCACCACGTTCATCAGCAGATCGTCGAAGTCCATGGCGTTGTTGACCTGCAACGTCGCCTGGTAGCGCTCGTAGACGCGGCGGGTGATCTCGCTGGCGTAGTTGGTGGGGACGTACTCGGCCGGGGTGATGAGGTCGTTCTTGGCGTTGCTGATGCCGTTGAGCAGCTTGCCGGGCGGGAACTTCTTGTCGTCGATGTTGAGCTCATTCAGGGCTTGCTTGATGACCTGGAGCTGATCGGCCGTGTCGAAGATGACGAAGTCGCGTTGGTAGTGGGTGAGATTGTCCACCTCGCGCCGCAGCAGCCGGGCGCAGATGGCGTGGAAGGTGC
>CAYNOL010000132.1:0-9621 GCA_964398825.1 uncultured Ardenticatenaceae bacterium | reverse complement strand
CGGCTTCCAGACGTTCTACAACTACGGCGGCGCGTTCCCCAGCGTGCCCGACACGTCGAACCCGTGGCCGTGGCCGCTGAGTCATGTCGCCGAGGCGTACACCCAGTTCCTGCGGCGCATCTCCTACCCTATTCAGAACTTCATCGGCCGCTCCGACCTGGCCTTCCGCATCTCGCTCCATTCGTGGCTGACGCCGCTGTGGTCGAAGATGGCCAACTTCAAAGGGCAAAACGAGCGCTCGGTACAGGACGTGGTCGATTTCCTGACCCGGCGCGAGGAGTCGGCCGCCGACCAGCCGCTCTTTCTGTTCATGAACCTGATGGAGACCCACCTGCCGTTCTGGCCGCCGGGAGAGTTCATTGACCGCATCGCCCCCTACTTCCGCAACAGCAAAGAGGCGCGCACCGTGCTGAGCACGTGGAACCGCGAGGCGTACCGCTGGGCCGCGCCGCTGGCCGCGCCACTGAGCGAGCTGGAAGAGCGGGTGCTCAACGATCTGTACGACGCCGAAGTGGCCTACCAGGACCACTACCTGGGGGCTCTGTTCGAGACGCTTGCCCGGCGGCAGCGCAGCCGCGACACGCTGACGGTCATCGTGGCCGACCACGGCGATGGCCTGGGCGACCACGGCTACTTCGGCCACGCCTTCGTCGCCTATGAGGAGCTGGTCCACGTGCCGCTCATCATCCATTGGCCGGCGCGAGTGGCGGCCGAGACGCGCGTCGAGACGCCGGTCAGCACGCGGCGCATCTTCCACACCCTCATCGACGCGGCCGTCAGCACGGCCGGGCAGGCGGCCGCTCTCGACGAAGTGCTGGGCGGCGACGCTGCTCAGCGGGACGCGGCCCACGTGCGACGGCTGAGCCTGCGCCACACGCTGAACGGCCGTGACCCCGAGCAGCAAACCGCCTTCAGCGAGATCTACCCACCGCTTAACTTCGTCAAGGCGATCGAGACGCGGCAGCCGGAGCTGCTGACTCGCTTCCGTTGCCTGTCCACTCGGCGCGCCGTCGTCCGCCCCGCGCGGGGAGAAAACGGCGCCCCCCTCAAGCTGATCGAAATCGATGACACGCCGGAAGAGCTGTACAACCTGACGGCCGACCCGCTGGAGACGGCCAACCTGTTCGGCGCCGACCCGGCTGTCGACGCCGCGCTGGGGCTGGCGCTGGAGCAAATGGCGCTGCGCACATCCCGCGAGCGGGACGCACAGCCCTCGGGCGCGGCCGTCGACATCGAGGGGGACGAATTGCTGCGCCAGCGGTTGCGTGGACTTGGCTATCTGGAATAATTGAGCGGAATTTGGCCGTGGGGCGCATAGCTCCAGATATTACCGGCCGGGCATCTTAATTTGTACGGGTGAAACATGCTGGACGGACTCAAGATCGACCCAATCGCCTTCACGATCCCCATCGGCGACGGGTTCCCCATTTATTGGTATGGCATTATCGTGACGCTGGGCATCGCCATCGGCGTCGTCTGGGGCGCGCGGGAGATCGCCCGGCGCAATCAGAACGTCGATGAGTTCTTCAATGCCCTCATCCTCGTCATCTTCAGCGGCTACATCTTCGCTCGCCTGACCTATGTCTTGCTGGAGGTGTTCGCCGGGCGGGGCGACCAGTTCGCGACCTTCCTCGACGTCATTAACATTCGCTCCGGCGGCATCAACATCCTGGGCGGCTTCATCGGCGCGGCGATTATCGGCTGGCTCTACATCAACCGGCGCAGGCTCAACTTTTGGCACTATGCCGACGTGGCCGGGCCGGCGGTGCTCATCGCCCAGGGCATCGGCCGCTGGGGCAACTTCATCAACCAGGAGCTGTACGGGCCGCCGACGACGTTGCCGTGGGGCATCCTCATCGAGGCGCCTTACCGCCTGCCGCAATACGCCGACCTGTCCCAATTTCCACTGGACACGCGCTTCCACCCCACCTTCCTGTACGAGTCGATCTGGCTCGTGGCCGGGTTCATCCTGCTGCTAGTGCTCAACAACCGTTTCCGCAACGTATGGAAGCCGGGCACGCTGTTCGGGCTGTTCCTGCTGTGGTGGGGCGCGGGGCGGGCGTTCCTGGAGTTCTTCCGCGCCGACCAGCCGACCATCGGCGACTCGCCCATCACGTATTCCTTCCTGCTGGCGCTGGCGCTGGCGTTGGCCGGTGTCTGGATCGTCCTGTCGCGCAATAATCGCGCGCCGCAACTGTTCGGCCGTCGCCGGCAACGCGTCGTCAAGCCCAAGCCGCGACGCGAGAGCTAATCGTTCCGGCCGGCCACCGAAAGGGGGTCTTGGATGAAATTCGCACCGGAGTACGGCGAACTGGCTTTGACGTTCGACGACGTCCTGCTCGCGCCCGGCTACTCACAAGTATTGCCAGCCGAGGTTGACCTGCGCGCGCGCCTGGTGGGAGACATCTATCTGAACGTGCCGGTGATGTCGGCCGCCATGGACACCGTCACCGAGGCGGACATGGCCATCGCCCTGGCCCGTTTGGGCGGCATCGGCGTCGTCCACCGCAATTTGACCCCCGAAGAACAGGCGGACGAGGTGCACAAGGTCAAGCAGGCCGCGGCCGCCGACGACAGCGACTTCCCCCACAGCGCCACCGACACGCACGGCCGCCTGCTGTGCGCGGCAGCCATCGGCGTGGGGGAGAAGGCGCTGGAGCGGCTGGCCCAGCTCGTGGCCGCCGGCGTCGACGTGGGGGTCATCGACACCGCCCACGGCCACACGAAGCTGGTTCTCGACACCATCGGCGACGCCAAGCGACAACACCCCGAACTGCCCATCGTGGCCGGCAACGTCATCAGCGGCGAGGGCGCGCGTGATTTGATCGACGCCGGTGCGGGAGCGATCAAGGTGGGCATCGGCGCGGGCTCCATCTGCACGACGCGCATCGTCGCCGGGTCGGGCGTGCCCCAGATCTCGGCCGTGGCCGCCGTGGCCGAGGTGTGCCGCCCGCGCGATATCCCCGTCATAGCCGACGGCGGCATCAAGTACAGCGGCGACGTCGTCAAGGCGCTGGCGGCCGGGGCTGATGTGGTCATGCTCGGCTCGCTGCTGGCGGGGCTGGAAGAGAGCCCGGGCGAGATCATCAGCTACGAAGGTCAGCGGTACAAGGTGTACCGGGGCATGGGCAGCCTGGGCGCGATGCAGGGGCACGGAGCCGACCGCTACGGCAGCGCCACCCCCGCGCCGGGCGGCCAGAAACGGGATAAGCTCGTCCCCGAAGGCGTCGAGGGGCGCGTCCCCTACCGGGGGGAGCTACGCGACGTGGTCTACCAGATGACGGGCGGCCTGCGTTCCGGCATGGGCTACGTCGGCGCGTGCGACCTGCGCGAGCTGCGCGAGAAGGCCCGCTTTGTGCGCATCACCAACGCCGGCCTGCTGGAAAGCCACCCGCACGGCATCTTCATCACCAAGGAAGCGCCCAACTACCAGGCGCGTCGCTGACGACTGACCGAACCGTTATGCAAGGCGGCAAAGCGCTTGCTTTGCCGCCTTGTTGTTTTTAATTGAAGTGGTGTGAACAATGAACAAAGGAGCTCTCTACGCGGCCGGCTCTTACATCCTTTGGGGATTGCTGCCCATCTACTGGAAAAGTCTCGACGGAGTTCCGGCGGGCCAAATCCTGGCCCATCGCATTGTCTGGTCACTGGTGTTCGTCGGGCTGGTGCTGACGCTGCGCCACAACTGGGGCTGGCTGCGCGGCGCGATGGGCAAGCCCCGCGTGCTGCTCACCTTCGCCCTGTCGGGCACGCTGCTGGGCATCAACTGGTTCATCTACATCTGGGCTGTCAACGCGGGGTTCATCGTCGAGACAAGCCTGGGATACTTCATCAACCCGCTGGTCAACGTGCTGCTTGGCTTTCTGCTGCTGAAGGAGCGGCTGCGGCCGGCGCAGTGGTTGGCGCTGGCGCTGGCGTTGGCCGGCGTGCTGTACCTGACGTTCAGCTATGGCGCTTTCCCGTGGATCGCGCTGGTTCTGGCCTTCTCGTTCGGCATCTACGGCTTCATCCGCAAGACGGCGACGCTGAACTCGGCCGAGGGGCTATTCCTGGAGACGGCGCTGCTGTTTCTGCCGGCGCTCGGCTTTCTGTTGCTCGAGGAGTCGCGCGGCGTGGGCGCATTGGCCCATTCCGACATGACCACCAACCTGCTGCTCGTCGGCGCGGGCATTGTCACCAGCGTGCCGCTGCTGCTCTTCGCCGCCGGGGCGCGGCGCATCACCCTGACGACGCTGGGGCTGCTGCAGTATATCGCCCCGACATTGCAGTTCCTCATCGGCGTGCTGATTTATAAGGAAGCGTTTGGCCCGTCGCGGCTGGTGGGCTTCGGGCTCATCTGGCTGGCGCTCATCTTCTACACGGCCGAAAGCCTCATCAACCGGCGGCGCGCGCTCGTGGCCGCGGCCGTCAAGACTCCGTAGCCGCGAACTCAAGCCCGGTACTGCTCCAGCGCCCGCGTCAAATTGGCGCGGGCCGACTCTTCTAGTCGCGCGTGGAAGTAGTCCGTCTGGTAGATGCGCGGCCGATCCAGGAAGCGGGCCAGCACCCGCCCCCGCCCCGCTCTGTAAGCATCCTGGGGCACCCAGTCATACTCCTCGCGGATGGCGGCGTCGTAGATGGCGAACTGCTCGCGCGACGCACCGAGAATCGCCAAGTCAACATCGCACAGCACGGCCGCGTCGCCGGTCAGATCGTCATGCTGGTGGTCAGTCAGGTGAATGAGTACGGCCATTCGTTCAACGATGGGCGTGGAGACGCCGGCGAGCAGGCGCTCGGCCAGCAGCGCCGATTGCGCTTCGTTGTCCGCGCGGCGGGGGTCGTAGACGGCGTCGTGAAACCAGGCGGCCGCCTCGACTTCGGCGACTTGCTCAACCAGATTAGCCACACTGTCGAGGGTCAGCAGGCAGTCGGCAATATGGTCGAGGTTGTGGTAAGCGCGATGGGGTTCGGCGTAGCGGGCGACGAGTTCGTCGAAGATAGCCGCGCCGCCGGCCTCTTGCTCCCCGGCCAACGCTCGCCACGTCCGCGCCCACCTTTGGCGCAAGTCGGCGCTCGACAGAGGTGACATCACTCAGGGGCCGCTACTCCGACTTGGCTTCCAGCGCGTCCAGCACGCGGCCGGAGTAGATGAGCGCCGCCCCGGCGTTGACCGTGATCGCCACGCCCAGCGCCTCAACGATCTCCTCTTTCGTCGCGCCGTGCTTGATCGCCGCCTCGGTGTGGGCGGCAATGCAGCCGTCGCAGCGGACAGTGACGGCCACCGCCAGCGCGATTAGCTCGCGTACCTTGGGCCCGAGCAGGTCAGCATTGCCGCCCGCGTTGCTGACCATGCGATAGCCGCGCACCAGGTCGGGGCTCGTGCGGCCAAGCTCGGCCGTCCGCTGCTGCACCTGCGCCTGATACTCATTCCAGTCGATCATGCTCATAATTCTTTCCTCAAAGAGATAGCTACGGATTTTAACGGATGAAGCGGATCTTCTAATCCGTTTTAACCCGTTTCATCCGTCCTAATCCGTGGTTGATTCTTGATTCCTCCATTCAACTGTTCAATCGTCGGGTGGAAATCCAGCGCGTCGATCATCTCTTCGAGTTCGCCGTCGGTCAGCTTGCGCCCCTTGCCCGCGACGGCCACCAGCATCGCCTCCATCATGTTCGTGCCGAAGGAGCGGCCGCCGAGCCGGGGCGTCGTCGTCACCAGATAGGCCACGCCGGCTGCCCGGAAGAGGGCTACGTCCTCCTGCGTCGTCGTGTTGGTGCAGATAACCTTGCCATCCAGCCGTGGCGGCATGAAGCGCTTAATGAAGTGACAATCCCCGGCGATGACGGTGGCCCACTCGTACCATTCGGTGAACTTGGGGGTGTTGATCTCCTGCTTCTCGCCGGTGGGGTAAATCCACTCGAACGGCAGGCGGGTGACGACGGGGAAGAGCAGCGCCGCCACGCGCTCGATGGCCGCCTTGGAGCGCAGCGGCAGCGGCAGCTCCAACGCGAACATCAGGTCGCCGAAGACGCCCTCGTAGCCGTTGTCCATGAACGACATCGACATGCCCCAGCGGTCGGCGCCGCTGGTCATCAGCACGCGCCGCGGCCGCAGCGCGTCGCCGATGCAGTCGTCCATGTAGGGGGCGACGCGGCGCTCCAGCGTGTTCTTCAGTCCCGAACCGTCCACCACCGGCGTGCGGCGCACGCCGCGCACCAGCGAGGCGACGGAGTGGAGCTTGTAATGGCGCTTGCCGACGGTCAGCCCCAGGTCGGTGCCGCCGACGCCGAAGGCGTCTACCTGACCATCGAGCTCGGCGTAGAGTTGGGCGGCACGCTCCATGTCGCCGTCGACGCCGATGCGCTCGATCATCACGCGCTCGCCCAACAGCTCGACTTCGGCCGTGGAGTTGCGCTTCGAAGAACCCAGACTGATGCTGACCGCGCGTTTCATCGTTTCTCTCCGCGAACGGGATGATAGTTGCTCGCTCCACCCAAACCGGATGAGAGCGCTTTGCCGGATTGTACCCGCTTATCGGAATCGCCATATAATAACCCTTCGCCATGGACGATTCTCGCCCCCTCGATACCCGGGCGTTGCGGCTGCTGGACGCGGCCGGCATCGCCTATACCCTCTTGCCCCACGCCAAACCGGTGTTCACCGTGGCCGAAGCGGCCGAGCAGCGTGGCGTCGTGGTGGCGGAGATGGTCAAGTCGATCCTGCTGCGCGAGACAGGCAGCAGCCGCTACATCATGGCCTGCATCCTCGGCCCCGACAAGCTGGACCACCGCGCCGTGCGTGCCCTTCTGCCCGGCGCATGGCGGCGACTGACGTTCGCCACTGACGAAGAGATCGCCGCCGTCACCGGCTATCCGCGCGGCGCGGTCAACCCGATCGGCTTGCCGCCCGATGTGGTGGTGGTGTTCGACAACGCCATTTACCGTTGCGAGCAGGTCAACATCAGCAGCGGGGATTTGATGTATGGGGCGGAGTTGCGGGGCGAGGATTTGATCCGGCTGGTGGGGCCACGAGCGGGGGCGATCGCGATCCCCGGCGGCGAGACTACACCGTAGCGGCGGCCTCGGCGGCGCGCGCCGCGGCCTGCATCCGCGCCAGCCAGCGGGCGAACCCCTCGCTGAACGGCTGGAACCCCTCGCCGTCGAAGACGACAAGGCCACGATTGGCGAGGATGCGCAGTTGGCGGGCGGTCATGCCGTCGGTCGTCTTCACTAACGTCGACGGTAAATGGGCCTGCGCCAACGGGGAGAGGGATTCCCACATCTCTTGCCAGTATGGTTCGGCCGCCAGCTCGAAGTCGCGGATGACCGCGCCGCGCGTGTAGCTGCCCCGCGCCAACGAGTCAAAGAGGCAGTAGCCGGCCAGGTGCAGGAAGAAGGGGTGGGATCCGGCGTGCAGGAACAGGACCTCCACCACGCCGTCGGGCACCTTGAGCCCCATCTGGCGCAGCGGCACAGCCAGCAAGTCGCGGGCGGCGCGCTCTTCCAGCAGCCCAAGGGTAATCGGCTGGAACAGCTCGTACAGCAGAGAGTGGTATTCGGCCTGGGCCAGCAGCTCGGCCGGCGGTGTGTGGGCGGTGACGGCCAACGTCAACACCCCCTCGCGGCCGAGCTCAAGCCATGCGTCCAGCAGCTTGTCGTCGAAGATATCGGGCCGCCACACCAACTGCTCCAACTCGTCGAGAAACAACACCGGCCGGAAGCCGGCGGCGTTGAGCTTGCGCACGGCGGTGACGAACTCGGCCAGCGTGGGCACGATGACGGTGTTGCCCGGCCGGACGCGCTCCCACCACTGCGCCCAGATGGCGTTGAGCAGGCCGGGCAGGGTGTGGTTGGCGGGTTGCTTCATGTCGATGTAGGCCGCCAATTGGGTCTTATCGGTGGCTATATCCCGAAAGACGCCGCGCAACAGCGACGACGCGCCGATGCCCCGGCTGCCGACCACGGCGGCGTGCTGCCCCTCCCGCAATTGTTGGACGATGTGATCCCGCTCGGCCAGGCGGCCGAAGAACATGCTGTCGTCGTCGACGGCCGCGCCGGGGGAGTAGGGGTTTTCGAGGGTTGTGGCGGGCGCGTCCCGCTCATCCTCCTGGATTGGCGGCGGGTTGGGCGTGGACGAGGACGACTTAGGCGTGGGGGAGATGGTGGCCCGTTCGCGCGCGGACGAGGACGACGGCCAGCGCCAGGTCAGGCCCGAGTCGAGCGACTGCCCTTCCCCGGCGGCCACCTGGTCGAGCCACGCCAGTTCGGCGTCCCTGCTCTCCGACAGGCGGGCGATCTGCGGCGTCAAATCCGGCCGCAGCGCCACGGTGGCGTCGGCCAGCCCAGCCAGCCGTCCCTGCCGCGCCATGAAGCCAAGAAATTCGCGCGTCTTGTCTCGCTTTGTCCCGCCGGGCAGCACGTCATAGGCCACCCCAAGCCGGCGGCACAGCGTGGTCAGTTCGTCTTCCGACAGGGATGAATCGAGAATATCGAGAAGCAGCATTGGATCCATGGGCGCACGTCCGGGGGTAGTATGCCCTTGCGGAGAGAAAACTTCAACCGTGGGGGGCGTGGGGAATGTAAAAATTTTGGCGGCCTTAGCTTTGCTTGCTCCTACGCGTTCGCCGGCATACTGTATCCTCGGTTACGTTTGCCCTCGTGCGCGAATCGCGTACGATTCCCCCAAAGGAATTGTCATCGATCAAGACCCGACTGGTGGGCGCTGTGAGGCATCGTATGAATGAATAGGCACACCCGCCCACTGTCAGGTCGAATAGTGGGACATCAAGTTAGATAAATTATGTCAAATAAAATCACATTTCCCGAAGGCTTTATCTGGGGTTCGGCCACGTCGTCGTACCAAATCGAGGGGGCATGGAACGAGGACGGCAAGGGGGAGTCGATCTGGGATCGCTTCACCCACACGCCGGGCAACGTCATCGACGGCACAACAGGAGACATAGCCACCGATCATTACCGCCGCTGGCCCGAAGACGTGGCGATCATGAAGTCGCTGGGGCTGCACGCCTACCGCTTTTCGATCTCCTGGCCGCGCGTGCTGCCCGAGGGGCGCGGCCGCGTGAACCAGAAGGGGCTGGACTTCTACAGCAAGCTGGTCGACGGTCTGCTCGAGGCGGGCATCGCCCCGTTCGCCACGCTCTACCATTGGGACTTGCCCCAGGCGTTGCAGGACAGCGGCGGCTGGCCCGACCGCTCGACGGCCGAGGCGTTCGCCGAATACGCCGACGTGATGTCGCGCCACCTGGGGGATCGCGTCAAGGGCTGGATGACCCACAACGAGCCGTGGTGCGTCAGCATTCTGGCCCACCAGCTGGGGCAACACGCCCCCGGCTGGCGCGACACGGCCGCCGCCGTCCGCGCCGCCCACCACGTGCTGCTGTCCCACGGCTGGGCGGTGCCCGTCATCCGCGCCAACAGCCCTGACAGCGAGGTGGGCATCACGCTCAACTTCGAGATCAAGGAAGCGGCGTCGACCAGCGAAGCCGACATCCGCAAGACGCGCATCGAGGACGGCATCTACAACCGCTGGTTCATCAGCGCCGTCTACGGCCGCCAATACCCGGCCGACATCGTCGACCATTACATGCCCCACTTCCCCAACGGCATGGGTTTCATCCAACC
>CAYNOL010000131.1:0-9743 GCA_964398825.1 uncultured Ardenticatenaceae bacterium | reverse complement strand
CGGTGCTGGCCAACGAGCAGATCATCGACGGCAAGGACGAGCGCACCGGCCAGCCTGTCGTCCAGAAGCTGATGGAGCAGTGGTTCTTCGCCATCACCAGCTACGTCGAGGAGTTGCTTGACTTCAGCCCCCTCGACTGGCCCGAGCCGGTCAAGATGATGCAGACGAACTGGATCGGCCGCAGCGAAGGGGCGCGCGTTGTCTTCCACAGCCAGCACGGCGACCCCATCGAGATCTACACCACCCGCCCCGACACGCTCTGGGGGGCGACCTTCATGGTATTGGCCCCCGAGCACGACCTGGTGGACAAGCTGACCAGCGACGAGCAGCGTGAGGCGGTGCAGACCTATCGCGAGCAGGCCGCCCGGGCGACGGAGATCGAGCGGCTGTCGGACACACGCGAGAAGACGGGCATTTTCACCGGCGGCTATGCCGTCAACCCCGTCAATGACGAGCGCATCCCCATCTGGATCGCCGACTACGTGCTGAGCACCTACGGCACGGGGGCGATCATGGCCGTGCCCGCCCACGACCAGCGCGACTTCGACTTCGCGCGCAAGTACGGTCTGACGATCACGCCCGTCATCCAGCCCGAAGGCGAGACGCTGGACGGCGAGAGCATGGCAGAGGCGTACGTCGGGCCGGGGACGATGATCAACAGCGGCCGGTTCGACGGCACGCCGGTGACGGCCGATAAGGGGTGGGCCAATCCGTCGGTCAACGCCGTCGCCGACTGGCTGGCCGAGCAGGGCATCGGCGGCAAGTCGGTCAACTACCGGGTGCGCGACTGGCTCATCAGCCGCCAGCGCTACTGGGGCGCGCCCATCCCGGCCATCTACGGTTCCAACGGCATCGAGATGACGCCCGACGAGGAGCTGCCGGTGCTGCTGCCCAGCGACGTGGAGTTCATGCCCACCGGCCAGAGCCCGCTGCGCTTCCATGAAGGCTTCCTCTACACCACCGACTCGGCCGGCAATCCGGCCCGCCGCGAGACAGACACGATGGATACCTTCATGTGCTCGTCGTGGTACCAGTACCGCTACCTGAGCCCCCACTACGGCAAGGGCCCGTTCGACCCGGCCGAGGCCGCCTACTGGCTGCCGGTCGACGTCTACACCGGCGGCGCGGAGCACGCCACGATGCACCTGCTGTACACGCGCTTCTTCACCAAGGCGATGCGCGATTTGGGCCATTTCGACGAGACGGCGGCGCTCATGCGCGAGCACGGCCGCGACCCTGAAGGGCAGTTCGACGAGCCGATGATGATGCTGCGCAACCAGGGGCAAATCCTGGGGGCGGAGCGGCGCGGGGACACGATCTACGCCAAGGGGCGACGCCAGGGCAACGTTTTTGTGGCCGAACGCATCGAGGTCATCGAAGCCGGTTCGATGGACGTGGGCGCGAAGGATGACGCTGTTGTCGGCGAGATCATGAAGCGCACAGAGAACATTTTGCAGGTGGACGTAGGCGCGGCCGATACGCTAACAGTCGAAGTGCCGGCCCACGCCCCGGTCAACATCCCGGCCATCGAAGGTGAGAACACGGTCAACCAGCTGCGCCACCACCTGGAGATCCAGCGCATGTCGAAAAGCAAGGGCAACGTGGTCAACCCCGATGAACTGGTGGCCCAATTCGGTGCCGACACGGTGCGCGCCTATCTGATGTTCTTCGCCAAATGGGACCAGGGCGGGCCGTGGAACTACGGTGGCATCAAGGGGCCGCAGCGGCTGCTCAACGACGTGTGGGAGCTCGGCCGCGCCGGTTACGTGCCGGGGCAGGCGGACGACGCAGCCACGCGGTCGCTGCGTCGCAAAACCCACCAGACGATCCGCAAGGTGACGCAGGACCTCGAAGAGTTCTCGTTTAATACGGCCGTGGCGGCCATCATGGAGCTGCGCAACGCGATCAGCGCCGCGCAACGGACGGCCGATGTCAGTCGCGAGGCGTGGGACGAGGCCATCGACACGCTGCTGCTGCTGCTGGCGCCCATCTCCCCCCACATCACCGAGGAGCTATGGACACAGCGCGGACGGCCGTACAGCATCCACCAGCAGCCCTGGCCCCAGTGGGACGAGGACGTGGCCCGCGAGGAGACGATCAGCCTCATCATCCAGATCAACGGCAAGACGCGCGACAAGATCGACGTGGCCGCGGGGCAAGACGACGACAGCCTGCGCCGCGTGGCCCTCGAATCAGACCGCGTCCGGCGCCTGCTGGACGGCAAAACGCCGCGCAAGGTCATCGTCGCCCGCGGCAGCCTGGTCAATATTGTGGTGTAACGAAGAAATTACACACGGATGGGACACGGATGATACGGATTTAACGGATATATTGCACCGTGATAGCTTATATCACGGTGCAATAGTCCCCGGTGAAAAAGCAATCCGTAGAATCCGTTTATTCCGTGTCCTATCCGTGTTTAATTCTTAAATACTCCCCAATCTACCAATCCCCACCGCAAGCTGATAGACGCCGAAGGCGAGCAGCCCCACGGCCGACAGCGCCGCCAGGGCGCGGTTGACGCGCGCGTCGAGCTTGCTCGCCCCGCCGAACACGACGATGAACAGCATCAACCCGCCGATGAGGGCGACGTAGAAGCTGAGCAGGAAGGCCACGCCGGTGGCCGGGGCTTCGCGCCACGCCTCGATGAGGATCGGCCCGGCGACGGTAGCCCAGAAGATATAGGGGGATGGGTTTAGCAGATTCATCAACGCTGCTTTCAGGATATTACCCCATGTCGCCGCCTTCTCGTCGGCCGCCACCACATCCATGCTCGCGACGCGGCGAAACGCCCGCCACGCGCCCCAGGCCAGATAGAGCAGGAATAACCCTCCGGCCAGCTGAATGACGGCCAGCAGCGACGGCGACAGGCGCGTCAGCACCAGCAGCACCAGCGCCAGAACAGGGCCATCGCTGATGAGCGGGGCGAACGCCGCCGGCAACGTGCGCCGCCAGCCGTGCCGCGCGATGAGGGACAGCAGGAAGGCTTGGAACGGCCCCGGCTGGGCGGCGGCCGTTCCGCCCAGGATCAGGCCCTGGAGCATGATGGTGATCAAGGTGGGGTTCGGACGTAGGGGAGTAGGCTACATGCGCGTCAGGATTTCCGGCCCGTCGCGGGTGATGGCAATGGTGTGCTCGAACTGTACTGACAGCTTGCCGTCGGCCGTGATGACCGTCCAGCCGTCGGGCAGCAGAATCCACTCGTAGGTGCCTTCGTTGATCATCGGCTCGATGGTGAAGGTCATGCCCGGCACGAGGCGCGGGCCGGGAGTGGGCTGGCGGACGTGGGAGACGGACAGGTTCTCGTGCAGCGCGCGCCCGATGCCGTGACCACCCCACTCGCGCACAACGGTCACACCCTGTGTGTCGGCGTAATCTTCGATCGCCTTGCCGATGTCATGGAGGTGGTTGTTGAACTGCGCAGCCTCGATGCCCAGCCGCAGTGCTTCGCGGCCGATCCCCAGCAGCCGCTCCACGTGGGGGGCGACGTGGCCGACGGGGTAGGTGACGCAGGCGTCGCCGCAGAACCCCTTCAGCCGCAGGCCGATGTCGATGCCGATGATGTCACCCTCTTCCAGCACGCGCTCGTCGGGAAGGCCGTGGCAAATCTCATGGTTGACCGAGGCGCAGATGACGCCGGGGAAGGGGGGATGCTCACGGCCGCTGCCACGATACCCCTTATAGAGTGGCTCCGCGCCGACTTTATAGATGTGGTCTTCGACCTTTTTATCGAGCGATTGCAGCGTCACGCCGGGCTTGATGTTCTCTTCCAGAATGGCGAAGCATTCGGCCACCAGGCGGCCGGCGGCACGCATTTTAGCGATGTCCTTAGGGCTTTTTACTCTCATAATCAACGGGTGAGTATAGCACAAAAAGGCCCCCATTCGGAATGAATGGGGGCCTTTTCAGCGCTCATGTCGTTAACGACGCGTTGTGCTCGTTAAGGGATCATCACCCCGTCGAGGATGTGGATAACCCCGTTCGAGGCAGGCACGTTGAACGTGTCGACGCGCGCGCCGCTCAGATTGCGAATGTTAGAGCCGTCGCGGTTGACGAAGATCGGACGGCCGCTGAACTGCGTCGGCACCAGGTCATCCGTCGCCAACTGGTCACGCGTCAACGAGTCGCCGACGACGTGGTAGCGCAGGATGGCGCGCAGCTGGGCGTCGGTCAGCTCGATGTCGAGAGCGTCGAAGGCGTCGTCGGTGAGGGCGAACAGCGTGTAATCACCGGCCGAAGCCAGGGACTCGGCCAGGTCCGCGTCTTCCAGCGCGTCCAGCAGCGTGGTGAAGCGGCCGTCCGCTTCCAGCACGCCGATGATGGTGTCCAGATCGGAGCCACTTGTCTCATCCCGGTCGGCGCGGGCAGGGGCCTTCGGCAACTCCACGTCCTCGGGCACCAGCACGTCGGCGATGACGTGGATGACGCCGTTCTTGGCCGGGATGTCGGCCTCGATGACGCGGGCGTCGTTGATGAAGATCTCGCCGTCGTCATTGACGCGCACGTCAAGTGTGCCGCCCTGCGCCGTGGCCAGCGACTCGACGGACGCGATGTCGGCGCTCGACAGCTGGCCGGGGATGACATGGTAGAGAAGCACATCGGTCAGCGCGCCGTCGGGATCAGCCAGCAGGAAGTCGAGTGCGGCCGGGTTGGCGGCCGACAGACGATTGAAGGCTGAATCGCGCGGTACGAAGACAGTGAACGTCTCGTCGGCCGAGGCCAGTGTGTCTTCCAGCCCCGCGGCGACGATGGCGTCATAGGCGGTGTCGAAGCGGCCGTCGGTGGCCACAACGTCGACGATGTTGTCTACCACTTCTGCCTGAGCCGAGGCGCTGCCGGTCAGGCCGACAGCCAGGATGGTCACGAGCGCAAGTAGAAACAGCATCTTGGTTTTCATAGTTAAAACCTCCATTGTCTTACTTGATAAGGGGTCGAGGGGCGGGCTCAACGCGCCCTCGCCGTGATTCGGTGGGTAAGCACCACCGCAGCCCATGTTAGATCGGGGGGCGGCCGATTTCTACTGTCCGTAGGCTTTGCGTAGGTCTCTGCTCATCCGGCTCAAATAATATAGCCGCATTATTTGCTTGAAACCCACGACTGCCCCGACTCGCGTGAAGAAAAATTTTGTCAATTATTAAATATTTCAAGTGTAAAGTAAATTATATTGACAAAGATGTGAATAAACTGTACCCTATCGCTATAAAGATCAATGGATTCGTATAAGGGATAGTTACAGGAATGACGAACACCACCGAAATCTCCTCCCCTTCGAAATCACTGCGCCCGTTCATGACCGTATGGGTGGGCCAACTGTTCTCAATTCTCGGCAGCCAACTGGTGCAGTTCGCCATCATCTGGCATCTGACCCAGCAGACGGGTTCGGCCACGGTGCTGGCCATTGCCTCAATCGTCGGCCTGTTACCGCAAGTCGTCCTCGGTCCGTTCGTGGGCCCGCTGGTCGACCGCTGGAGCCGCAAGTGGACGCTGATCATCTCTGATCTTGTCGTCACGCTGACCACTATCCTGCTGGCCGTGTTGTTCTGGTCGGGGGTGATCGAGACGTGGCACATTTTCGCCGTGCTGTTCGTTCGCTCGCTGGGCGGGGCGTTCCATGGCCCGGCGATGATCGCTTCCACGTCACTCATGGTGCCGCAGGAGCATCTGACGCGCATCCAGGGGCTGAACCAGATGTTGAACGGCGGTCTGAGCATCGTCGCCGCGCCGTTGGGGGCGCTGCTCATCACGCTGCTGCCGATTGAAAGCGTCCTGATGATCGACGTCGTGACGGCCGCCATCGCCATCTCGACCATCTTCTTCGTTCATATTCCCCAGCCGCAGAAGCAAACAACGGTCGCCGGCGAGCAGACGTCGTACTTCACCGAACTGCGCGAGGGCTTGCGCTACATGTTGAACTGGCGCGGCTTGCTGATGCTGGCCGGCATGGCGACGCTAGTGAACATGGTGCTCGGCCCGACGTTTAGCTTTATCCCGCTGCTGGTGACCGACCATTTCTCTGGCACGGCGTGGCACCTGGGCTGGCTTCAGGCCAGCTTCGGCATCGGTATTCTGGCCGGCGGCGTGTTGCTGGGCGTCTGGGGCGGCTTCCGGCGGCGCATCCGTACCACGCTCGTGGGTTTGGCCGGCCTCGGCATCGGCGTGCTCATCGTCGGCCTCACCCCGGCCCCCCTGTTCTTCCTGGCTATCTTCGGCATGCTGTTCACGGGCATTATGAGCTCGCTGTGCAACGGACCGATCATGGCTATCTTCCAGGCCACCGTCGCGCCGTCGATGCAAGGGCGCGTCTTCACACTCATGGGTAGCGTTACGGCGGGAATGTCGCCACTCGGATTGGCGCTCGCCGGGCCCATTGCCGACGTCATCGGCGTGCGGGCCTGGTTTCTGCTGGGCGGCGTGGTCACCATGATGATGGCGCTAATCGCCTCCTTCGCGCCGTCGATCATCCACATCGAAGAACAACGTGATGATCATGTCGAAGCAGTGGAAGCTGTCCCGGCGATGCCGGTGATGACCTCCGCTGAGTTGTAGGGGTTAGTTGACGCACGGAAACGCCCGCGCCGGTAGTCCGGCGCGGGCGTTTATTTTTTTAGGCAGGTGGAATTTGCCGGTGGCCTCAGGCGGCCGTGGAGATGGCCCGCAAGGCGATGCCGAACAGGAAGAGCGTGGTGAAGGCCAGCACCCACTGGGCGCGGTTGGTGTCGTCGCCGCGCAGGACGGAGACGTAGATGAACGGCAGGAACACCAGCGCGAAGACGCCGTAGAGCAGGTGTATGCCTGGCCGCTGGATACCGACGCTGAGCCCGCCAAGCCACAGAATCGCGCCCAGGACGGCCTGGGCCACGAAAACGAGCTGGCCGATGAACGCCGCGCCGAGATAGCTGCCGTCGACCGATTGCCCGCGAATGGCCCGGAACAGCCCCCACACCCCCAGAATCAGGAAAAACAGCCAGGCGGTGTTGGACAACGCTGTGTGAATAGAGAGTACGACAGACATAGAAGCATGCTCCTCAATTCGGCCGAGTGTAGCGCCGCGCCTCGACCCTGTCAAAGCATTTCCACTGTCACAGCGAGGTGGATGCGCTACAATTCCGGCTATGGATTCGTACGACAGCGCGCTGGATTATCTCTACAGCTTTATCAACTTCGAGCAGAAATCGCTCGACCGCTACCAGGCCAGCAAGATCGACGCCGAACGGCCGCGCCGCCTGCTGGCGGAGCTTGGCTCGCCGCAGGACCGCTACCCGTCCATCCACATCGCGGGGACGAAGGGCAAGGGCTCGGTGGCCGCCATGTGCGCCGAGAGCTTGCGGGCGGCCGGGCTGCGCGTCGGCCTCTACACATCCCCCCACCTGCGCGAATTCCGCGAGCGCATCCGCGTCCTGACGCCCGACGACGCCATCGGCCACATCCCCGAAGCGGCGTTCGTCGAGCAGATGAACCGCCTGCGCCCGCTCGTCGATCACTCTCCCGGCATCACCTGGTTCGAGATCGTCACCGCGCTGGCCTTCTGCTATTTCGCTGACGCGGCCGTCGATGTGGCTGTCGTCGAGGTGGGGCTGGGCGGCCGTCTGGACGCAACGAATGTGCTGCGGCCCGAGGTATCGGTCATCACCAGCCTCAGCCTCGACCACACCCAACTGCTTGGCGACACGCTGGCCCAGATCGCCTACGAGAAGGGTGGCATCATCAAGCCCGGCGTTCCGGTGGTGGTGGCCGCCCAGCTGCCGGAGGCCTTGGAGACACTGGAGCGCATCGCCGCCGAGCGAGGCGCGCCGCTGACCGTCGTCGGTCGGGATTGGCGCTACGGCACGAACCGCGACCACGACAACCACCGTACTGTGCAACAGCTCATCGTCACCGGCGGGGCCGACCCGGCGCTCATCCCGTCGGGCACGTCCTTCACCGTCAGCTTGTCGGGAGAGCACCAGTTGGGCAACGCCGCCGTCGCTCTGGCTGCGCTGGAGCATCTGCGCGGCCGCTTCCCGTCGCTCGATCTGGCCGCCCTGCACGCCGGTCTGGCGGGGGCGCAGTGGGAAGGGCGCTTGCAGCTGCTGCAGGAAGGGCCCGGCCAACCGACGGTGCTGGTCGATTGCGCCCACAACGACGATTCGGCCGCGCGACTGGTGGCGGCTTTGCGTCAGGATTTTCGCTACCGCCGCCTCATCCTCGTCTTCGGCGCCCCCGAGGACAAGAACGTGGCCGGCATGCTGACCCGCTTGCTACCGCTGGCCGACGAGGTCATCATGACGACGGCCAACCACCCCCGCTCGGCCACGCCCGAGCAGCTGGCCGAAATGGCCGCCGAGCACGGCAAGCGAGCCATCGTCACCCACTCCGTGGCCGCGGCGATGTCGGCCGCGCTGCAGGTGGCCGAGCCGGGCGATCTTGTGCTGGCCGCGGGCTCGATCATCGTTATCGGGGATTTGCTTAATCATTGGGACACTTTACAATCCGATGCCGAACCTTATGGATGATTTCGATTACAGCCAATTCCCCGATTTCCCCGAGCTTTTCCCCGATCTGGGCGACGACATCTTCGATCAGCCCATTACCGAGGACAAGGACGGGATCATCGAATGCCCATTCCTGGCCCTGCGCGACGTTGTGCTCTTCCCGCAAATGGTCATGCCGCTGTTCGTCGGCCGCGAGCGCTCTCTGGCGGCCATCAATGCCGCCAACAAGAACCGCGAGAACCTGATCGTATCCGCCCAGCGGGACAACCACGACACCGAGCCGGAGGAAGGCGGCCTGTTCGACATCGGCACCGAGGCCAGCATCGGCCGCGTGCTGCGCATGCCCGACGAAACGACGAGCGTGCTGGCCCAGGGCCGCCGCCGGGTGGAGATCCTGAACTTCACCCAGTGGACGCCCTACATCCGGGTGCGGGCCCGGGTCATCGAGGAGCCGGCTGATTGGCAGCCTAACACCGAGGCGCTGATGCGCGCCGTTCTGGCGCTGTTCGAGAAAGTCGTCGGCCTGAACCACAACCTGCCCGAGGAAGCGTACACCTACGCGCTGAATCTCAACGAGCCCGGCTGGCTGGCTGACTTCGTGGCCTCGACGCTGCCCGTGCCCGTCATCGTCCGCCAGGAGGTGCTGGAGACGGTCGATCCCCACAGCCGCCTGCAGATGATCAGCATCCTGCTGGCCAAAGAGCTGGACGTGCTGGAGCTGGAGGACGAAATCCAGAGCCAGGTGCAGCAAGAGGTAGACCGCTCCCACCGGGAGCACTTCCTGCGCGAGCAGATGCGCATCATCCAGGGAGAACTGGGCGAGCTCGACGTCTTTGGCCAGGAGCTGAGCGAGCTGCGTGAGGCGGTTGACAAAAAGAACCTGCCCGATGATGTGCGGGCCAAGACGGAAAAGGAGCTGGCCCGGCTGACCGCCATGCCGCCGATGTCGCCGGAGATCGGCATCATCCGCACCTACATCGACTGGATTCTCGATCTGCCCTGGCTGGAGGAGTCGGCCGACAACCTCGACGTGGCCAACGCCGCCGCCGTGCTCGACGCCGATCACTTCGGGCTGGAGCGGGTGAAGGATCGCATTCTGGAGTACATCGCCGTCCGTCGTATCGCGCCGGAGAATATGCGCAGCCCCATTCTCTGCTTCGTGGGGCCGCCGGGCACGGGCAAGACCTCGCTCGGCCGCTCCATCGCCCATGCGCTCGGCCGCGAGTTTGTGCGCATCAGTCTGGGCGGCGTGCGCGATGAGGCGGAGATACG